>VGEP01000004.1 GCA_016869215.1 Alphaproteobacteria bacterium
GCAGAAACGCACCGTCGACGACGTCTGGCGTCACATCGGCAGCCTCGTCACGACCATCGGCTCCCGCGAATGCAGCGCATACTTCGCCAACGCAGGATACGCTTCCGTCAAAACGTGAAACGCTCTAGTTGCCCCAGCGCTGCTGCCAAAGCTGCTCGCCGATGGTGCAGGAGATGCGCGGCTTGCGGTCGGAGACCGGGACCACGCGTCGCTCGGGCTGACGGCCCGCGATCTCCAGAATGAGCTTCTTGCGGATCGCGTCCTTGAATTCGTGGCGTTCTCGGATCGGAATGACGAACGCGCCCGGGCCGCCGATCACGCAATCCTCGAAATAGACGTCGAGTTCGCCGATATCCATCATACCGATATTCGGCCGCTTGAGCACGATCGGCAGGCCGTTGATGCCGATGCCCTTCGCCACCACCTCGTCGCGCATCACGTTGACCAGCGGGCCGTTGTTGTTGACGCCGTCGCCCGAGATGTCGATGACCTTGCGCAGGCCGCGATAGCCCGACGTCTCGATCAGCATCGCGCCGAATTCCATGGCGCCGGAAATCGACGTGCGCGACGCGCGGCTGATGCGCGCGCGTGCGATGTCGGCAGCGAAGGCGTCGGCGCTTTCCGGATTGTCGACGACGCGCCAGGGCACGATGATCTGGCGATGGTGCGTGCCGGCCCATTCGAAGTAGGTCATGGCTACCTTGCCATGAATGCCCTCGCGGATCGCGGTCAGGAACTCGCGCGAGGTGATCGCAGCGATATAGCCCTCGCGCTGCAGCGCCTGCTCTTCGAGGTCCATGGAGTAGGAGACGTCGACCGCGAGAGCGAGCGTCACATCGACGGGAATGCCGGCAGGTGCGGCGCGTTGCGCGAACATTGCCGGCCCCTTGGGGGCGGCCACGCCGAAGCCCACGGCTCCCGCGGCGAGCGCCACCGCGACGATGGCGTAGAGGGCAGGCCGCATGCGCATGCGAATCCTCCGTCCGTTCGACGGAATGTTCGCACGCGATCCGTCGGCGGGAAAGCGCCGTCTGGAGCCTATCCCTCGACGATTTCGGTGTCGGCGATTTCGATGCCGAAGCCCGCGAGCCCCACATAGGTAAAGCGGGCCGAGGTGAGAAGCCGGATCGACGAAATGCCCAGATCCTTGAGAATCTGAGCGCCCAGCCCGACCTCCCGCCACTGCCGGGTGCGGGCCGCCTCGGAACTGTGTTCCGCGGTCGGGATCGCGTGCGTCGGCACGCCAGCCGTGCCGTCGCGCAGGAAGACGATGACGCCGCGCTCCTCCTGCTTGATGCGCTGCAGGGCGGCCTTGACCGGATGCGCCCCGCCGAACACGTCGCGGATAATGTCGGCGCGATGCAGGCGCGCCAGGATGTCTCTGCCGTCGCCAATCTTGCCGTAGACGAAGGCCATGTGCTGAACGGCGTCGAACGGCGTCACATAGGCGTAACCCGCGAGCGTGCCGATCTCGCTCTTGACCGGGAATTCGCCGATCCGCTTGACCAGCTTTTCCCGCGCCTGGCGGTAGGCGATCAGATCGGCGATGGAAATCTGTCTGAGCTTGTGCTTTTCCGCAAAGGCGGCCACCGCGGGCCCGCGCATCACCGTACCGTCGTCGTTCATCAGTTCCGACAGCACGCCCACCGCCGGCAGTCCGGCAAGGCGGCAGAGATCGACGCACGCCTCGGTATGGCCGGAGCGCATCAGCACGCCCCCCTCCTTGGCGACCAGCGGAAACACGTGGCCTGGCCGCACGAAGTCGGTTGCGCCGCTGTTGCCGTTGGCAAGCGCCCGCACGGTGTTGGTGCGCTCCTCGGCGGAGATGCCGGTGGTCAGGCCGTGGCGCACGTCGACGGAGACGGTGAACGCGGTGCCGAGCGGCGCGTCGTTGGCCGCGACCATCGGATCGAGGTGCAGCCTGCGCGCGTCGTCGCCAGCCAGCGGCGCGCACACGATCCCCGACGTATGCCGGATCATGAACGCCATCTTCTCGGGCGTGCAGAGCGAGGCGGCGACGAACAGGTCGCCCTCGTTCTCGCGGTCGTCGTCGTCGGTGACGACGATGAGCTCCCCGCGGGCGAACGCCGCTATGGCGTCTTCGATGCGCTGATAGGACTCGAGCACCGGCACTCCTTGATCGTTCACGGCTTCAGTTCACCCACTTGGAGTTATCGTTTCGCGAACGGCCAAGCGGCGGATTCGCCGACCTGGCCTCGATGACGCAGATAGTGATCGGCGATGACGCACGCCACCATGGCCTCACCCACCGGCACGGCGCGGATGCCGACGCAGGGGTCGTGGCGGCCCGTGGTCACGATCTCGGTTTCCCGGCCGTAGCGGTCGACGGTCCGGCGCGGGGCGAGGATCGATGAGGTCGGCTTGACCGCAAACCGCACCACCATCGGCTGGCCGGTGGAAATTCCGCCCAGGATGCCGCCGGCATTGTTGGACAGAAAGCGCGGCCTGCTGTCGTTGCCCAATCTTTCATGGTCCATGCGCATCTCGTCGGCGTTGTCCTCGCCGGACAGTTCGGCGGCGGCAAAGCCCGCGCCGATCTCGACGCCTTTGACCGCGTTGATCCCCATCATGGCACCGGCGAGATCGCCGTCGAGCTTGCCATAGACCGGGGCACCGAGCCCCGGCGGCACGCCCTCGGCGACGATCTCGATGACCGCGCCAACCGACGAGCCGCGCTTGCGCACGGCGTCGAGCTGTTCGGCGAATTCTGCCGCGGCCTGCGCGTCCGGGCTGAAGAACGGATTGTTGTCGACCTCGGCCCAGTCCCAGCGCGAGCGGTCGACCTTGTGCCGGCCCATCTGGATCAGCGCGCCGCGCACCTTCAAGCCCGGCACGATTTTGCGCGCAATTGCGCCGGCAGCGACCCGCATTGCGGTCTCGCGCGCGGATGCGCGGCCGCCGCCACGATAGTCGTGGATTCCATACTTCGCATCGTAGGCGTAGCCGGCGTGGCCCGGACGGTAGGCATCCTTGATCGCGGAATAGTCCTTGGAGCGCTGATCGACGTTCTCGATCAGGAGCGCAATCGGCGTGCCCGTGGTGACCTGGACGCCGGTCGCCTCGTCCGCGAACACCCCGGACAGTATTTTCACGGTGTCGGGTTCCTGGCGCTGGGTGGTGTAGCGCGACTGTCCGGGACGCCGCTTGTCCAGGTACGGCTGGATGTCGGCTTCGGCCAGCGGAATGCGCGGCGGGCAGCCGTCGACGACGCAACCGATCGCCGGCCCGTGGCTCTCGCCGAAGGTCGTGACGCGAAACAAGTGACCGAAGGTATTGAACGACATCGCACTTCCGCTTGTGGCCGTGTGGTAGCCCGCGCCTGCCCGACCGTCAAAGCCGACCCGCGGCATGAATGCACATTCAGCTACCTGAACGCCAGTTAATGGAAAGCTGAATGACCATTAAGCTACGGAAATATAAGCGTTTTTTCCATTCCCGCCCTTGTACGCGGCGAGCCACTGTGTCATGGTGCCGGTCGGTCGGGGCGTTGGCCTGCGGGCCAAGTCTGAAGCGGTTTCACCCCTGCCGCTGATCAACCTGCAACATCGAGGATCACTGCCATGGCTAAGGCGAAGAAGAAGTCCAAGGCGAAGAAGCCCGCGAAGAAGAAGTCGTCGTAACGACACGCGGGAACGCGCGAGCCTCGCTGGGGATATCGCGTCGTCTCTCACTTCGCGAAGCGCCGAGACCGGCGCATCGCCTGAGCGGCCGGGCCACAAGTCCGGCCGCTCTGATTTTTTGGCCCTCAGTCGTGGCGCGTCACACCGGCGCCGTCGAAAACATAGACCGCGCCCTGGCGGATATCGCCCATCGCGGCTGTCTCGGGCGTCTCGATTTTCAAATGCACCATCAGCGCGCGGCATACGCCGCCATGCGACGCGACGACCGAATCGCGCTCAAGCGATTCGTACCATTCGCGCACGCGCACCACGAGCTGCGCGTAGCTCTCGCCGCCCGGCAGCACGAAACCCCATTTGTCGCGCTCCCGCTCCGCGAGGGCAGCGGATTCCCGCGCCTCCAGTTCGGCGAAGGTGAAGCCCTCCCAGCGGCCGAACGACATTTCCATCAGACGCGCGTCGGTCCGGTATTCCCGCGGCTGCAGGCCCAGGCCGGTGCGCATCAATTCCATGGTTTCGCGGGCACGGCCGAGCGGACTTGCCACGAATTCGAAGGCCTCCGCCGTGCGGCCGGTGCGCGCCAGCAGGTCGCGCATGATCTCGCCGCAGCGCGCCGCCTGGACGCGGCCGAGCGCGTTCAACGGAATATCGTGCTGGCCCTGGAGCCGGCGCTCCAGGTTCCAGTCGGTCTCGCCGTGACGGGCGAAATAGAGGAGTGGCCGGGGCATGTCGGTCGGAGTGTCCGGCGCGCCTAACTTTGTTCAGGCATGATCTTTTCCGAAAACCGGTTCCCACTTTCCGGGATCATGCCCTAGTCCTTCTTGATCGTAATGTCGATGTCCGGCGCTTCCGGATGTTTCATGCCGATGATGTTGTAGCCGCCGTCGACGTGGTGGATTTCCGCGGTTACGCCGCGCGACAGGTCCGACAGCAGATACACCGCGGTGTCGCCCACCTCCTCCACGGTCACATTCCGCCGCAGCGGCGCGTTGTGCGCAGTCCAGCCGAGAATGTAGCGGAAGTCGCCCACCCCCGAAGCCGCGAGCGTCTTGATCGGGCCCGCGGAGATGGCATTGACGCGGATATTTTTCGTGCCGAGGTCGGCCGCGAGGTAGCGCACCGACGCCTCCAGGGCCGCCTTGGCGACACCCATGACGTTGTAGTGCGGGATCCACTTCTCGGCGCCGTAATAGGTCAGCGTCAGCATCGAGCCGCCGTTGGGCATCAGCTTTTCGGCGCGCTGGGCGACCGCTGTAAACGAGTAGCAGGAGATCAGGAGCGTCCGGCTGAAGTTCTCCTGGGTCGTGTCGACGTAGCGCCCGTCGAGCTGGTCCTTGTCGGAGAACGCGATCGCATGCACCAGGAAATCGAGCGAGCCCCAGGCCTTAGCCACGGCGTCGAAGGCGGCATCGACGGTCGCAGGCTCCGACACGTCGCAATGACCCAACACCCGCGCGCCGATCTCCTGCGCCAGCGGCTCCACGCGCTTCTTGATCGCCTCGCCCTGGTAGGTCAGCGCCACTTCCGCGCCATGCGCGCAGCAGGCCTTGGCTATGCCCCAGGCGATGGAGCGGTTGTTGGCGATGCCCATGATCAAGCCGCGCTTGCCGCGCAAAAGACCTGTGGCGTCCGCCATAATTCATCCCATTTGCCGGAATCCGGCCGGCAGCCTCCCTATGGCATAGGGCCTATGGGCCATCAAGCACGGCGCCGAAAGCATCGCCGCAAGCGTTAATGCCAGTAACCGGAAGGACTTAGCGCGCGTAGAACATTTTCGACGCATGGAATACGTTGCAAACGGTCGGTGTTGATTTCCGCGACCGGTACCCGTTCGCCGGCAAGGCCGGCGGACCGCTCGCGGAGCGGACAGGGAGTGCGCAGGTGGGCACGTTTCACCAGGACATCGAGGCGACGATTCCGGCGCTGCGGCGCTACGCGCGCGCTGACTCGCGACGCGGAGGCTGCCGACGACCTCGTACAGGACACGCTGGTGCGGGCGCTGCGCTCCGAGCACCTGTTTCACGGCGGCGACGTACGAAGCTGGCTCTACACCATCCTGACCAACCTCAACCGCAACCGCCTGCGCTCGCTGGCGCGGCGCCCGACGTTGACGCAGATCGAGGATAACGACGCGGCCGACGCCGCGGGGCCGGAGGCCGGAGGCCGCGACATCGAGCGCGCGCTGGCATTGCTGGTCGAAGAGCAGCGCACCGCGCTGCTGCTGGTCGTGCTCGAGGGATTGACGTACCGCGAAGTCGCAGAGGTTCAAGGCGTACCGATCGGCACCGTGATGTCGCGCCTGGCGCGTGCGCGCGTGCAGATCAAAGCCTATTTGGACGGCGAGCGCCCGGCGCTGCGCCGCATCAAATAAGAAGAAAGGTCAAACCATGGTCGATCGCAACTCACCTGTGACCGAGGACGAGCTGCACGTCTATGTCGACGGCGAACTGCCCGCGGACCGCCGCGAAGCCGTCGAACTCTGGCTTGCAAGCCACCCGGAAGACGCCGCCATGGTCGCCGCCTGGCGCGCCCAGGCCGAGGCCATTCGTGCGCGCTACGGCAGCGTCATCAGCGAACCCGTGCCCGCCCGTTTGACGCTCGATCGTATCCTGCGCAAGCGTCGTTCGTGGACCGCCGTGGCGGCGGCCGCCGCCCTCATCGCATTCTCCGTCGGCGGCATCGCCGGCTGGATGGCGCGCGGCGCGTCTGCCGCAGCTCCAAGCGAACTCGAAACCTTCGCCAACGAAGCGATGGGCGCACATCGGCTCTACATCGGCGAGGTGCGGCATCCGATCGAGGTCAAGGCCGAGGAGAAGCACCTGCTGCCGTGGCTGTCGCGGCGGGTGGGAACGACACTGCGCGCGCCCGATCTGTCGTCAGCCGATTTCAAGCTGCTCGGCGGCCGCCTGCTGCCCGGCGTCAACGCGCCGGCTGCGCTATTCATGTACGAAAGCGGCAGCGGCGAGCGGGTGACGATCTATGTCTCGCGCACTACAGAGCTGCGGACGTCGTTCCGCTACAAGATCAGCGACAAGTTCGGCGCGCTGCGCTTCAGCGAAGGCGGCTACGGCTGGGTGGTGAGCGGTCCCGACGACAAGCCGCGGCTCAAGGCGATCGCCGAGAAGATGTACGAGCAGCTCGATCTGCGCAATCCGGTGCCGCCGCCGCAGCCCGCGCGCAGCGACGCCGATCAGCTCATATCGCGGCGCGGATCGTAAGGCCGGCTGTCGCGCCACTTGCGCATCAGTTCGTCGAGGTCGGGGTCGCTGCGATCGGGCAGCAGGATGCGCACGGTGGCGTAGAGGTCGCCCGTGCCGTCTTTTCCGGGCAGGCCTTTGCCCTTCACGCGAAAGGTGCGCCCGGCGTTGGTGTTCGGCGGAATCGCCAGATCGACCGCGCCGTCGAGCGTCGGCACGCGCACTTTCGCGCCGAGCACGGCTTCGTAGAGCGTTACCGGCAGGTCGAGCCGAAGGTCCGAGCCGTCGCGCTCGAACAGCGGATGCCGGGCGACCGAAACCTTGATCAGCGCGTCCCCCGTCCCGCCCGGGCCGGGCATACCCTGGCCCTTGAGGCGGATGGTCTGGCCGTCACCGAGCCCCGCCGGAATCTTCACCTCGATCTCGCGGCCGGTCGGCAGATGCACCCGCCGCGTCGTCCCGGTGGCGACTTCGGCCAACCCGATGGTGACGGTACCGCTCACATCGCGGCCCTGCCCCGCGCTGCCGAAATCCTCCGGTTCGAATTGCGTGCGCCGGCCTCCCGGCGCTGCACCGCCGAACATGTCCTTCAGAATGTCGTCGATGCCGCCGAAGCCGCGGCCGGCGCCGCGCCCGCCGCCGCGCTGAAAGCCCTCGGGGCCCCAGGTGAAGCTCTCGAAATTGCCGCCTTGCCCGAAGCCGAACGGACCTGCGCCTGCGCCTTCGAAGCCCTGGAAGCGAGGCTTGCCTTCGGCGTCGATCTCGCCGCGGTCGAAAGCCTTGCGCTTGTCCTCGTCACCGAGAATTTCGTAGGCCGCGTTCAACTCGGCGAACTTGGTCGCCGCCCGCTTGTCCTGCTTGTTGGCGTCCGGATGCAGCTTCTTGGCGAGCCGCCGAAAGGCGCTCTTGATGGCCGCCGCGTTCGCGTCCTTCGACACCCCCAGGATTTCATAGGGGTCGCGCATCCGTGACCACTCCGATCATGTCCCCATGCAGCCCCGCAGGCGCGCGGCAGCCCAGCCAGACTGTGGCACATATGTGGTGAGCTTTGCGAAACTTCGCAATCCGTTGCCGCCGGGATGGGCGGCAGTCAGGACCGCTTCCAGGGCTTGAGGCTCTTGACCTCCCACCGGCCCTTCTTCTCCCGGCAGGCTTCGCCCTGCAGCCAGGTTTCCGAACGTTCGCGAACATAGCTCGCGAGGAACCCGTGGCAGGTTGCGGCACCCTCGGCATAGGCCGTCGCGATCGGCGTGACGGTGCCGCGCGCGCCGCTGTTCGGGTTCTCCCACGGCGCGCTGGTCTCGCGGCCGCCGCGCGTGAGGACTTCGACGATCGCGGCGCGGGCGTAGGACAGGTCCGTCTCGGGCAGGGCCGCGGCGGGTGCGGCGGCGGCCGCAGGCTTGATCGACCCGGTGACGATCTCGTCGGAATAGGCGGCCGAGGTGCCGGCTTTGGGCGACGAGAACAGGGAACCCATCTGCCCGGACACGGCGCAGCCGCCGACGGCCATCGCGAGCGCCGCGATGACGGTCAGCCGTAGGCTTGCCACAGAGGTTCCACTATAAGGAGACCGCCGGGACGCGCGAGAGGCCGCCGGTCCGGCCATACGGGTACTCCACGTCATGTCCGATACGGCGCCAATAGAACACCCAATTGGGTTAACGGTTGGTGATTTCACCGCCGCCGACGAGCCGTTGCGCCTTTTCGCCCAGTGGCTGGAGGAGGCTGCCGGCACCGAACCGGCCGATCCGAACGCCATGGCCGTTGCGACCGTCGATTCCGACGGCCTGCCCGACGTCCGCATGGTTCTGATGAAGGGCTTCGACGACAGCGGTTTCGTCTTCTACACCAACATGGACAGCCAAAAAGGGCGGCAGTTGGACCTCACTCCCAAGGCGGCGCTGCTTTTTCACTGGAAGACCCGCAAACGTCAGGTCCGCATCCGGGGGCCGGTCGAACGTGTCGCCGACGCCGAAGCCGACGACTATTTCGCCACCCGCTCCAAGCTGTCGCAGATCGGTGCCTGGGCTTCCAAGCAATCCGTGCCGCTCGAAAGCCGACTGGCGTTCGAAAAGGCGATTGCCCGTTTCACCGCCAAGTTCGCCGTCGGCACGGTGCCACGCCCGCCGAACTGGTCGGGTTTTAGAATCGTTCCGACGTCGTTCGAGTTCTGGGAAGATCGCCCGTTTCGACTGCACGAGCGCGTCGAATTCCGCCGCGAAGGACACGGCAAGCCATGGAGCAAGACGCGGCTCTATCCGTAGGCTAGTGTCTTCAAGCCATGCCAACCTCGCAACAGGCCAACCAGCCGCACCGAACGCTGCTGCTCACGGGCGCAAGCCGTGGCATCGGGCACGCCACCGTGAAGCGCTTTTCCGCCGCGGGCTGGCGCGTCATTACCTGTTCGCGTCATCCGTTTCCCGAGAACTGCCCCTGGGAAGCGGGACCCGAGGATCACATCCAGGTCGATCTCGCCAATCCCTCGAATACGAGCCACGCCATCGAGGAAATCAAGCGGCGGCTGACCGCAGGCGAACTGCACGCGCTGGTCAACAACGCCGCGATCTCGCCGAAAGCGGAAGGCAGCAAGCGCCTGTCCTCGATCGACACCACGCTCGACGTCTGGCAGCAGGTCTTCCAGGTCAATTTCTTCGCGCCGATCATGCTGGCGCGCGGACTGGTCGACGAGTTGAAGGCGACCAAGGGCGCGGTGGTGAACGTCACCTCGATCGCAGGCTCGCGCGTGCATCCATTCGCGGGCACCGCCTATTCGACGTCGAAGGCCGCACTCGCGGCACTGACGCGCGAAATGGCCGCCGACTTCGGCCCGCTCGGCATCCGCGTCAACGCCATCGCGCCTGGCGAGATCGACACCGCGATGCTGTCGCCCGGCACCGAGACCATTATTCCGCAAATCCCTCTGCACCGGCTCGGCACCACCGACGAGGTGGCGAAGATCATCTACGTGCTGTGCACCGACACCGCGTCCTACGTGAACGGTGCGGAGATTCACATCAACGGCGGCCAGCACGTCTGATGCGTACCGCGATCGTGGCCGTTGCCGCCTCCGTCCTCGCAATGCCGTGCGAGGCGGCGGACTGGGTGCTGCAGCCCATTCCGACTGTTGGGCCGGTGAAGGCGATCGAGACGGTCGAAGACGGCCCGATCGTGCTGATCGGCGGCGGCTGGTTTCGCCCTCTGGCCGACGGCAACCGCATCCGGATGGTCGCGACCGCGGGCCCGCCGCAGTTCCAGCGCCCGCCCGACGCGCTGCCCGACAGCCGCGTCGCCGAAGGCAAGCGCACTATCGCCCGCGCCTGGCTCGCCGAGCCGACCGGCCGCTACGGCCACGGCGTGCTGGGCGACGCCGTCGAAGCCGGCAGCGTGGTCGTGGAGCGCAGCGACCGCCGGCGCGAGACGGTCAGCGCGGGGCCCGACGCCGTGTTCGAGGACCTGGAGCCGCGCCTCGCCGATCTCGGCGGCGACGGCCGCGACCGGATAGTTGTGGTGAAGTCCTATCTGCAGCGAGGTTCGGCGCTGGCGGTAATCGGCGAGCGGGACGGCCGCTATACCGTCGTCGCCGAGACGCCGCCCATCGGCACGCCGAACCGCTGGCTCAATCCAGCCGGCATCGCGGACTTCGACGGCGACGGAGCGATGGACATCGCGCTGGTGCGGATGCCGCACGCGCTCGGCCGGCTGGAACTGTGGAGCTGGCGCGACGGCGGCCTGCACAAGACGCTGGAACTCCCCAACGTCTCCAACCACGCCATCGGATCGCGCGCGCTGCGGCTCAGCGCGGTCGCCGATTTCGACGGCGACGGCAAGCCCGATCTCGCGATCCCATCGTTCGACCGGCGAAGCCTGCGGCTGATCGCGTTCGGCCCGCAGGCGCGCGAGATTGCACGGATTGCGCTGCCGGCACGGGCCACGACCGACTTCGCTTTGCTGAAGGACGCGCTGGGCTGGCCGGCGGTTCTATTGGGGCTGGAGAACGGCGCGCTGGTACTCGCACGCCGCGCGACACCGCGCGGCTAGAGCCACCGCTTCCACTTGAAAATGTAGTACGGCACGATCGCCGCGATCACCATCATGGCGAGCGCCAGCGGATAGCCGTACTGCCATTCCAGTTCCGGCATGTTCTTGAAGTTCATGCCGTAGATCGTGGCGACCAGCGTCGGCGGCAGCAGTACGACGGCGGCGATGGAGAAAATCTTGATCACGTTGTTCTGCTCGATCTGCACCACGCCCAGCATGGCGTCGAGCAGGAAGGTGATCTTGTTGCTCAGATAGGTCGCGTGGTCGGACAGCGACAGCACGTCGCGCTGCATCGACTGCAACTGCAATCGCACGTCCTTGGGCCAGCGCATGCCCTCCGCCTCGTTGGCGAGGAACAGCAGCAGCCGGCCGATCGACACCAGGCTCTCGCGGACCTTGGACGTCAGATCGCCCTTGCTGCCGATGGCTTTGAGGATCTCCTTGTAAGGAACCGCCGCGCCGGAGCCGTTCTCCGGTTCGAAAATTGTGTGCGACACGCGGTCGACGTCGTTGCCGATCCGCTCGAGCAGGTCGGCCTCGCGGTCGATCACCGCGTCGAGCAGCTCCAGCAGCACCGTCTCGCCATTGGAGTTCGCCGCGCACGTGCGGGTCAGCTTGTTGGCGATGATCATGAACGGGCGTGGGTCGTCGTAGCGCACCGTCACCAGGCAATGCCGGGCCAGGATGAAGGTGACCGCGGTGGTGCGCGGCACCGCCGTGTCCGAGTTGCACATCAACGTCGCGGTCATGAAGCGAGCGTGATGCTCGGTGTAGAGCCGGCTGGAGACCTCGATCTCCTGCATCTCCTCGCGGGTCGGCACCGCGATGTGGAGCCGGCGTTCGATGACCTTGTCCTCGCCGGGGGCCGGATTGACGAGGTCGAGCCAGATCGCGCCCTCGGGCACCTCGCCGTCCGGCGAGACCTCCACGCGATGAAGCGACGAACCTTGCGGGACATAAGCAGCCAGCATGGGCGACTCGAACGGATCGATTGGCCGGATCGGGCGGCCCGCACGGACGACGGACCGGCAATAGCGCAGTCTTGTGCGGCAGTCTTGGCCCGATCGCCGCGATCGGGCAAGGCAAATTCACCCGTCCACAGCGTCCATGGCCGCGGCACTTCGTGAGCCCATCGTGCGACAGGACCATGAACGACTTCGGCCGCGCTCACGCGCGGCCGGAATTCGGTTGGAGCGACGCCGGCCCTCGCGGACCGATGGGCTCAAGCGGTCTGTTCAACGAAGCGCGGATCGATCCGCGCCGGCACGATGTCGGCCGGCTTGCGGGGGGTGGTCGTATAGCGCGCGGCGGCGGCGACCGACACGATACCGATCTTGCCGTAGCGGCGGTCGAGGTTGGTCGACTCGCGTCCACCCTCGGCGCCCTTCGGCTGCTGGGGCTGGCTCTGCTTGGAGCCCACGGTCGCAGTCATAATTTCAGTCTCCACTCGTTGGAACGTTCGATTGCCCCCTATGTGGGGGTAGATCGCGGCGGAAGTGGGCTTCAAATCGACCCCCGTCGGGGCATTTCGGCCGCCAGCGCCACGATTTGGGCGAGGAATTCGGTCAATTGTCGGAAAAGCCTGACAAATTTCCCGAATCCATTAATCGTTCGGTATGGTAAACTTTCTTTTAAGGCCTGCCCGTCAAAGTGAGCCTGACGGCACGAGCGACGGCCGATCGGCCGGTGCGGTACGATCTGCGGCTTTCCTGCAACAGTTTCACAGCAGGATGGGGTGCGGTGTCCGGTTCGCCTAGATAGGCGGGTCGTTAATCGTTTATCTATGAGACTCGAACGACCGGTGGGACGCACAGCATGGGAATTCGGACTGAACGGCGTGGATTGAAGAGTCTGGCCTTGCTTGCCGCAGGCTTGGGCTTGCTGCTTTCCGGTTGCATGCAGTCGCAAGTGATCGAGCCGGCGTCCGATGCGAATCTCACGCCGCGCGACAAGAAACTCCTGGCCAACGTCCCCTACGCGCAGGCGACGATCCCCGAGCCGTACCTGCGCCACATCGTGAGCTATCACCGCAAGGAAGCGCCCGGCACAATCGTAGTCGATCCGGATGCGCGCTACCTCTACTACGTGCTCGAAAAGGGCAAGGCGATCCGCTACGGCGTGACCGTCGGCGAAGAAGCGCTGGTGTTCTCCGGCGTCGCACGGGTGGGCCGCAAGGAAGAGTGGCCGTCCTGGGTGCCCACCGCTGCGATCAAGAAGCGGCTCGGCAACATCCCGGACTTCGTCGGCCCCGGCCCGCACAATCCGCTCGGCGCCCGCGGCCTCTATCTCTTTAGCGGCAACAAGGACACGCTGTACCGCATCCATGGCACCAACCAGCCGGAATACATCGGCTCGGCGATCTCCTCGGGCTGCATCCGCATGACCAACGAGGACGTCATCGACCTTTACAACCGGGTCAAGGTCGGCTCGCCGGTCGTGGTGCTGGCGCCCAAGGAAGGCGACTCGCCGCACAACCCGCGCGTAGCGCTCGGCGGAGCGGCAGCCGTCAACTGACGCAAGCTTTGGGAATCGAACGAGCGGCGGACGAAAGTCCGCCGCTTCGCTTTTGGAACATCACCTCCGCACCGGTCACTGCCCGGCCGCGATTCCCCGGCCAGCAACGCCCGAAGCCGTCTTCGGTTCGGCCAGTCCCGGCCGGTAGCCCTGCGCCCGCGCCCGTTCCGCGAGCGAGCATCCTTCGCAATAACGGTGGTCCTTGTAGTCGATCCAGTTGTGCGCATAGACGCGGTCGGGCGGAATGCCGTAGCGCTCCTGGAGAAATCGGACCAACACCAGCATGGCCGCGAATTGCTCCTCGGTCGGCGGCCTGCGGACATCGGGAAAATTGCCGACGAATTCGACGCCGATCGAATTGGCCCGCGTGACCTGCCGGTAGGTCTTGGAATTGTCGATGTACTTGTTGTCGTTCCGGTTGGCGCCGTCACCGTGCAGCGTGACCGCGGTTTCGGGGGTCGCCCAATAGACTGTCCCGTCGGTTTCGACCCACAGCGTGGCGCCGCGCTTGGCGGGATGGCGCGCCTGGGCGTTCGCCATGCCGCGCGCCGAGCCGGCCGGGCCTTCGGTCTGGTGCAGGATGATGTGCTTCCAGGGCGCCGCAGCCGGATCGCCGAGGGGGCTGAGATAGACCATGCGCAGGCCGGGCACCTGCGGCTCGCCGGCGCCGCGGGCGAGCCGGCCGAAATCCGCGCCGTCGGACGCGAGAGCCCCGTGCGACGCCGCAGCCAGCACCGCGGTCCCAATCAAGTGGCCCAGTTTCCTCATCGCGATCCTTAGCCGCTATCCGCCGACATTGAACGCCACGCCTTGTCAATTCTAACATGGCGCAGATTCGCCTCAATCGGATGCCGCCGATGCCGCTATTCGACGTGGTCGTGGTCGGGCTCGGCGCCATGGGCAGCGCTGCGCTGTACGAACTGTCACGCCGCGGCTTTCGCGCCGCCGGCATCGAACGCTTCTCCATCGCCCACGATCGCGGGTCGTCGCACGGCGAGACCCGCATCATCCGGCTCGGCTATTTCGAGCACCCGTCCTACGTGCCGCTGCTGCGGCGCACTTACGAACTCTGGCGCGAGTTCGAAGCCGCATCCGAGCGGCGGCTGGTGCGGATCACCGGCATCGTCGAGATCGGTCCTGCGGACGGCGCACTGGTGACGGGCACGCTTGCGGCCTCGCGCATGCACGACCTGCCGCACGAGGTGCTGGATACCCACGATTGCATGCGGCGATTTCCCGCCTTCGACCTGCCGCCGGGCTATGTCGGCGTGTTCCAGCCGGACGGCGGCTATGTCGCGGTCGAGCAGACCATCGAGACGCTGATCGCGATGGCGCAGGCCGCAGGCGCTGAGGTCACGACCGGCGTCGCCGTGCGCTCGGTCACACAGCACGGGCAAGGCGTGCGCGTGTCGGCCGGTTCGATCGATATCGAGGCCCGCGCGGCGATCGTCACCGCCGGCGCGTGGGCCAGGGACATCCTGCCCGATCTGTCCGCGCCGATCCGCGCCACCCGCGAGGTCATGGCCTGGTTCTCGCCGCTCGACCCGACGCCGTTTTCCCGCGACCGCTATCCGGTGTTCATCCTGGAGAGCGGCCACGGCATGCATTACGGCTTCCCGCTGTCGCGCAAAGGCACGCTGAAGATCGCCAAGCACCACCATCGCGACGAGACGGTCTTTCCCGACGAGCCGCGCCGCCCACCCAGCGCCAACGACGAAGCGCTGATCCGCGCCGCCATCGCCGAGCACATCCCCAAGGCCAACGGCGCGATGCTCGCGGCCAAGACCTGCCTCTACACCATGACGCCGGACCACCATTTCATCGTCGACCGCCTGCCCGATGCGCCCAACGTGATCGTGGCCTCGCCCTGCTCCGGGCATGGCTTCAAATTCGCGCCTGTCTTGGGCGAAATCCTGGCCGATCTCGCGACCGACGGCGCCACCGCGCACGACATCGGCCGCTTCCGGCTCGGCCGGTTCGGCTGATAATCTGGTGCATCCAAACGGCTGCTGCCGACGTAATAAGAACGGTTCACGACGGAGGAATCCCCATGCTTGGCCTGATGCAGGATTGGCCGCTCCTGTGCCATCGCATCATCGACCATGCCGCGATCTATCATGCCGACCGGCCGGTCATTTCGCGGTCGATCGAAGGCCCGATACATCGCACAACCTACGCCGACATCCGGCGCCGCGCGCTGAAGGTCGCCCAGCGCCTCGACCGCGACGGCATCAGCCTCGGCGACCGGGTCGCGACGCTGGCCTGGAACACCTGGCGGCACATGGAGTGCTGGTACGGCATTCTCGGCATCGGCGCGATCTATCACACCGTCAATCCACGGCTGTTTCCCGAGCAGATCGCCTGGATCGTCAATCACGCCCAGGACCGCGTGATGATGACCGACCTGACGTTCGTGCCGCTCCTGGAGAAGATCGCCGACAAGCTGCCGAGCGTCGAACGCTACGTCATCCTGACCGACAAAGCGCATATGCCGGCCACCACTCTGAAGTACGCGGTCGCCTACGAGGACTGGATCGGCGAGGTTGACGGCGACTTCGCCTGGCGCAGCTTCGACGAGAACACGGCAGCCGGCATGTGCTACACGTCCGGCACCACCGGCAACCCCAAGGGCGTTCTCTACTCGCACCGTTCCAATGTGCTGCACGCCTTCATGGCATCGCTGCCGGACTCCAAGGGCATCTCGTCGCGCGACGTGGTGTTGCCGGTGGTGCCGTTTTTCCACGCCAACGGCTGGTCGCTCGCGTTCTCGACGCCGCTCACCGGCGCCGCCCTGGTGCTGCCCGGGGCCAAGCTCGACGGCGCATCGATCTACGAATTGCTCGACCAGCACAAGGTGACGTTCACCGCAGCCGTTCCGACGGTGTGGCTGATGCTGCTGCAGGACCTGGAAAAGACCGGTGGAAAGCTGCCGCACCTGAAGCGCGTCGTGATCGGCGGCTCGGCCTGCCCGCGCGCCATGACGCAGGCGTTCCAGGATAAGTACGGCGTCGAGGTCATTCACGCCTGGGGCATGACGGAGATGAGCCCGCTCGGCTCGCTCTGCACCATGAAGCCGGAATATGCCTCACTGTCGGGCGACGCTCGGCTCGACATCCAGGTCAAGCAGGGCCATCCGCCGTTCGGCGTCGAGATGAAAATCACCGACGACAACGGCAAGGACCTTCCCTGGGACGGCAAGACCTTCGGCCGGCTGAAGGTGCGCGGACCCGCGGTGGCGCGCGCCTACTACAAGGATGACAGCCGTATCCTGGACGCCGACGGCTTCTTCGACACCGGCGACGTCGCCACCATGGATAAGCACGGCTACATGCAGGTCACCGACCGCTCCAAGGACGTGATCAAGTCGGGCGGCGAGTGGATTTCCTCCATCGACCTCGAAAATCTCGCGGTCGGCCATCCCAAAGTTGCAGAAGCTGCCGTGATCGGCGTTCGTCATCCGAAATGGGACGAGCGGCCGCTCCTGATCGTGGTGCTCAAGAAGGACCAGCGGGCGACCAAAGACGAAATCCTCGGCTTCATGCAGGACAAGATCGCCAAATGGTGGATGCCCGACGACGTCGCCTTCGTGGACGACATCCCCCACACGGCGACCGGCAAGATCCTGAAGACCGAGCTCCGCGAGCGCTTCAAGGAGTATAAATTGCCCGTAGCCGCAACGGCTTGAACCTGACGGCCTCCCGCCACGACCAACAGATGCGCTAGGGTATAAGAGCGCCACTCGTCTTTTCGTCTGCGGGACACCCCATGACCGTGCCTGACGCGACCGCCTTGGCGGCGCCCGGAAACGCTGTTTCCGCGGCGCCGGCGGTCCGCTTTATCGGCGAGCGGAGCGCCTATTGGCGGCTGTTGATCCGCGGCGCGGTGCTGCTCGCCTTCACGCTCGGCATCTACCGCTTCTGGTTCGCGACCGATGTGCGCCGGTACCTGTGGTCGAACACGGATGTGTCCGGCGACACGCTGGAATATTCCGGCACGGCGTTCGAATTGCTGATGGGCTTCCTGATTGCAATCGCGCTGCTGATTCCGCTCTATGTCGGACTTTTTCTCGCCGCGCTCAGCCTTGGCGAAGGCGGCGAGCTGATCAGCGTGCTGGCGTTTCCGCTGCTGTTCTTCCTGGGCCAGTTCGCGATCTACCGCGCCCGGCGCTACCGGCTGACCCGGACCGTGTTCCGCGGTATCCGCTGCCATCAAACCGGCTCGGCGCTGCGCTATGCGGTCTGCGCCATGTTCTGGTGGGTGATGATCGTGCTGACGCTCGGGCTGGCCTACCCGTTCGCGCAGTCGCGGCTTGAGCGCTCCAAGATGCGCCATACATATTACGGCAATCTGCAAGGCCGGTTCGAGGGCTCGGGTTTCAGTCTGTTCCTGCGCGGCTTCCCGATGTGGCTGCTGGTCATTGGCCCGCTTGTCTTCGCGATCGCCTATTCGGTCACAAGCGTCGACTGGAACGCGGTCGCTTCCGCTGCGTCCGGCGCCACCAGCGTCGAAGGCTTCATCGGCCAGCTCGAAAGCAAGTTCCCGTCCATCTATGTCGCCGCCGTGCTGTCGATCGGCGCGGTGGCCGCGAGCATTATTCTTGCCGTCACGCTGTTTCCGGTGTTTCAGGCGATGACGTTGCGGTGGTGGCTGTCCGGCCTGCGCTTCGGCGGCCTGACCGTCCGCTCGCGCCTGCGCGCATCGCAGATTTACGGCGCTTACCTGCGCTTCCTCTGGTACGGGCTGTTGTTCACTTTCGCCGCCGGGTTGATCGGCTCGATCGGCTTCGTCGCCTACGGCTTCGCACTCTCCCATCTCGGCAAGACGCCGGGCAGCGAGATTGCGGGCGCAGCGGGCGCAGTGGTGTTCTATGTCGCCGTCATGCTGGGATTTTCCACCATCTACCAGGGCACCGTGAAGCTCGCGCTGTGGCGCTGCGGGGCCGAATCCGCAGAGTTCGACGGCGCCGGGGCGCTCGACCGTGTGCGGGCGCAAGGCGCGCCGGGCTCGCCGGTCGGCGAAGGCCTGGCCGACGCATTGAACGTGGGCAGTATCTAGATGACCACCGGGCCCGCCATCTATTTCGACGGCCTCACCAGCGCCCGCCACGACGTGACGGTCGAGGCAACGCCGGAGGTGCTGCGCATCCGCGCCGCCGACGGCGCCGAGATCGCCGAATGGCGCTATCAAGACCTGCGTCACCAGTCCGCGCCCGATCACGTGTTGCGGCTCGGACGCACCGGCGACACCGTGCTGGCGCGGCTCGAAGTCCACGATCCCACGCTCGCCCACACCATCGACGAGCACGCCGACACGCTCGACCGCACCGGGGCCGCCGAACGGCGCGTGCGGACGCGGGTGATCGTGTGGAGTTTCGCGGCCGCCGTGTCCCTGGTGCTGGTCGGAATCTTCGGCCTGCCGGCGCTCGCCGACCGGATCGCACCGCTCGTGCCGCTGTCGGTCGAACACAAGTTCGGGCTCGCAGTCGACGCGCAGGTGCGCTCGATGCTCAATCCCGGCAGCTCGAAGGGGCCGTTCGAATGCGGCCTCGCAGCGGTCGAGAAGCCCGGCCGCGCCGCGCTCGACAACCTGGTCAAGCGCATGGAGACCGCAGCAGGGCTGCCTATTCCGCTGAAGGTCGCTGTGGTTCGTCGCGCCGACGCCAACGCCATTGCATTGCCCGGCGGGCACATCTACGTCTTTCAGGGGCTGATCAACCGAACGCGCAGCGCCGACGAACTGGCCGGCGTGATTGCGCACGAAATCGGGCACGTCGCCAACCGCGACGGAACCCGTTCAGTCTTGCAGGCGGCCGGACTGTCGTTCCTGTTCGGCGTCCTGCTCGGCGATTTCACCGGCGGCGGCGTGGTGGTAATCGCGGCGCGGTCGGTTATGCAAAAGGCCTATTCGCGCGAGGTCGAAACCGCGGCCGATCGCTACGGGGTGCGTTTGATGGGCAAGATCGGCGGCGACGTTCGCGCTTTCGGCTCGATCCTCGGCCGGATCGCCGGCGGCGAGCCGGGCATTTCGATCCTGCAGAACCATCCGCTGACCAAGGACCGGATCGCCGCCGTCAATGCCGCAGCCGGCGATGCGCCCGCCCCGGCGCAACCGCTGCTGACACCGGCCGAATGGGCCGACCTCAAGCAAATCTGCGGCTAGACCATGGCGCGACGACGGATCGCCGACGAACCGACTTCGCGCCTCGCCATCTGGGCCCGCCGCTGCGCGTTCTTCTCCCTGGTCGCGACGATCCTGTCGGTAATCATCACACGCTCGGGCTTCGTCGAAATCGAGCCCGCGCTCGCCACCTTTGCCGGCGCGCTGCTATTCTCGGTGATCGGCATCGTGCTGGCGCTCGGCGCGTTCGTCGTGGTGTGGAAGGACGGCATCGGCGGCGCGGGCTACGCATTCTCCGCGATCGGCATCGGCGCGATACTGCTGGCCTACCCGGCCTACCTCGGCACCCGCGCCTATAGCCTGCCGATGATTAACGACATCGTCACCGATCCGATCGATCCGCCGCGCTTCGACGTGATCGCAAGGCTGCGCCCGCGCGGCACGGTTGAATATGCTGGCCTTTACGCCGCCGAGCAGCAGCGCATGGCCTACCCCGACATCGAGCCGCTGGTGGTGACCGCGACGCCGCAGCAGGCCTACGACGCGGCGATGCATTTCATGCTGCGGCGCAAGTGGCGCGTGATCGTCGACCGCCCGCCGCAGGCCGGCCGGCGCGACGGCCAGATCGAGGCGGTGGCGCACACGGCGTTCATGGGCTTCCGCGACGACGTGGCGCTGCGCGTGCGGCCCGACGGCGAAGGCGCGCGCATCGACGTGCGCTCGGCCTCGCGCTACGGCCGCCACGACCTCGGCGCCAACGCATCGCGCATCAAGAGCCTGCTGGAAGAGATCGACGGCCGCCTTGCGACGCAGCGCGACGCGCCGGCGCGCGAACAGCCGCAGCAGAAGCCGCCGGCCAAGGGTCAGGCGCCCAAACGATAGCGCCCGGCGATCGACGGCGGCCCGTCGGTCGCGACCGCGCCGCGCGCGACCAGATCCTCCAGATGCGCCAGCACCGACATGCCCGCGGCCTTCGCCAGGCGGGGGTCGAGATTGGTGTAGATCGCCTCCACCAGCCCAGGAATGTCGCTTTCGCCCTTGGCGATACGGTTGACGATCGCAGCCTCGCGCGCCTTGCGGTGCAGGATGTAGGCAGCGACGAAGCGCGGCGCGTTGTTAACGGCGCCGCCATGGCCGGGGAAATACACCGGCTCGGCGCGCTTGGCGAGCTTCTGCAGCGACGCCATGTAGTCGCCCATGGAGCCGTCCGGCGGCGCGACCACCGGCGTCGACCACGCCATGACGTGATCGCCGGAGAGAATGACGTTCAGCTCCTTGATGGCGTAGGCCATGTGGTTCTTGGTATGGCCCGGCGTCGCCACCGCCTCGACGGTCCAGCCGTTGCCGCTGACGATCTCGCCGTCGGCGAGCGCACGATCCGGCTTGAAGTCGGTGTCGTTCGACGATTCCATCCGCGGCGCGTCGCCGGTGTGCAGCGCGCGCGAGGCGCGGTGCGGTCCTTCGGCCAGCACGATCGCGCCGGTGGCGGCCTTGATCGCGGGCACGCCCGGCGAATGGTCGCGGTGGGTGTGCGTGACGAAGATGTGCGTGACGGTCTCGCCGCGCACCGCGTCGCGCAGCGCCGCGTTGTGCGCCGGATCGTCCGGACCCGGATCGACGATCGCGACCTTGCCGCGGCCGACGATGTAGCTGACCGTGCCCTTGTAGGTGAACGGGCTCGGGTTGTTGCACAACACGCGCCGCAGGCCGGGCATCGGCTCGTCGACGCGGCCGGGCACGAGAGCGAAGGTCTTGTCGAAGGGAATGTCGTCGGGCATTGCGGTTCTTAGCGTCATTTGCCCGGCGGTAGCAAACCGATGGCGCGTGCCCCGGCAGCCATCGGTGGAACCCGAAACTTGCGGCTGCGGCGGGGAACCTCTTGCAACTTCATATATTTAATTGAGCCCTCCAAAAATTTGCACACCGCCACTGGACCCTCTTGAACGAGCCCGTGGCTGCTCTAAATCCACCGCTCGCCGGACGCTTCATTTGGGTCCGGCGCGGGCGCCGGCGCACGACCGGCGCGCTGCTCGCGACCATGTTGCTCAAAAGGAGAATGTGGCCATGAGAAATCACGAAAGACACGACCGGACCACCCGCCGCACCGACGGCTTCGACCTCGACGACTTGCTGCACCCCGCGCAGGCCTTCGGACACCCGAACGAGGTTGTCCGCGACCCCGACCTCACACTGAACGAAAAGCGCGCGATCCTCGCCGCATGGGCCTCCGACGCCTGCGCGATCGAGGCCGCGCCCGAACTGCGCAGGAGTCCCGCCGGCCCGCCGGTGCGCTTCGACGACATCATGGACGCGCTGTGCACGCTCGACCGGCAGGCCGCGGCGGCAGGCATCGGCGAACGCGAGCGCCGCAAGGCGCGCCGCCGCACGATCTTCGGCAGCGGCTGCTCCGGCGGCATGGACGGTCCCGGTCCGCTGACGATCTGAGGCAGTTCGGAAATCGTATCATGTGGACGCTGGTGTTCACGGCGGCAACCGCGCTGTCGCTCGGATTGGCGGTTGCGGCCTTTGCGTTGCAGGCGGAGGAGGAGACGCCATAAGGCCGGCGTCGGCCGGTCCGGCACGCGCCAAGTCGCTGGTAGCCCGGATGGAGCGCAGCGTAACCCGGGCTACAAACCACGTGAGTCCATCGGATTTCGCCACAACTCCGGCCAGCGCCGCCCTGGCTGCATCGTCCGATAGGGTATGCTGCCTGTTGAGAACTGGGGCAGACATTGGACCACGCGGGTTGATCGTGCCGCTCATCCTCGGTTGCAAATCCCAAAGTCCCAGCGGCATTTTACGGGAGCTGGGCGCGCCGCCGGAAAGCCAAGCGGGCAGAGATCATGTTCGACGTTGTGGTGACCGTCCTCGCAATTCTACCGATCGGCTTTCCCGCCGTGCCATGGTTCTTCGGTGCGCGATGGGGGGCGAGAGGCGTTTGGCTCAGCACAGGATTGTCCGTCGTCATCCTGTTGGGTCTTTTTCCAACATTGTTTTGGGTTGCATGCGATGCCTGTGGGCAGGGCGCGATAGCCATCTTTTTGTTGGGGGCGATCTGGATCGCCTCGGCAATGCTGACGGTCACTTCGGCGGTGATCGCCTACTACAAATTCAAATTCTCGCGCTGATTTCCACCCATCGTTGACGCAGACTTCATTGTGGCATTGGCGGTCGCTGGTGGCCCGAATGGAGCGCAGCGAAATCCGGGGCGGCCTCGCGTCGTTCCCGGGTTACGCTGCGCTCCACCCGGGCTACAAACCGCAATTGCTTGAGCCCGTCCGATTTCGCCACAACTCCGGCGCAGCGCCGCCCTGCCCGCTCCCCGAATTCGCCCCTGCCCGTTGCTCCGATCCCGACCCGGGGCGGATCGGGAGGGGACATGCGACGCATCGTTGCCGCGGCCGTGCTGGCCGCCATCGCCGTGCCGGGCTTCGCGCAGGCCGCGCCGACGAAATCGCCGGCCAAGCCGAAGCCGTTCGGCTCGCGCGTCGAGGCCATCGCGTGGATGGAGGGCTACCGGCCCAAGCCGGAGCCGCTCCGCATGCCGGAGGCGATCCGCGCGTTCAGCAAAGCCGGCGCGCTGCGCGATCCGGAGGGCGCGGGCTTCGCAGTGGGCTTTGCCGCCGGCGTGCTCGGCGCCAATCCGAGGGACGCCGAGCGGCTGATCGAGCACATGCTGCCGCTGCCGGACGGCGACCAGTGGCTCGCGGTGCGGGCGCTGGCCTATTCCGGCCTGCCGGCCTGGCAGAGCATCATGGCGCGGCTCACGCACCGCCTGCCCGCGCGGCGCGCGATGATCGACCGCTATCTCACCGGCGAACTGCCGACGCTCGGCAAGATCGAGCTCGACAAGAGCCCGACGTTTCTCGAAACCGTCAAGGCGCAGTTCCAGAAGCCCGACAAGCGCCCGCGCACAGGCTACGCCGACAATCCGGAGCTGCTCGACACGCTGTGGGGCGTCTATTTCGCGACCGGCGACTACAAGCCGCTGTGGCGGATCATGACGCTGCTGCCGTGGTCGGCGGAGCGCGACGATACGGCGAGGCTTGCCGCCGGAAGCTCGGCCAAGCTCACGCTCGCCAACAACGCCGCACGTTATCCGGACATTCTCGCGACGCTCAAGGCGATGGCGCCGTACCAGGAGCAGGCGGTCGCGGCGGCGCTCGCCGACGTGATCGCGGCGGCCGAAAGCGGCGAGACCGGGCAGGTGCGCAAGGCCCAGCTCGCCGCGATGGAGGAGCTCAGGCGCAAGGGGCCGGGCCGCCAGCGCGACATGAAGCTGTGGGGCCACGTCGGCCAGGGCGCCATTGCACTGGGCTGCATCGCGGCGGCCTCGGTGTCGCTCACGGCGCTCGGGCTGCCATGCGTGATCGGCGGCGCGGTGTCGTCGGCGGCGATCAATTATATGGCGAGCCAGTGACCATCCTGCATCAGTCTGACGGCTTCTCCTCCAGCGCGGCGAACGGCCCGGCCGCATAGACGGCGCGGCCGCCGACTATCGTCATGAGCGAGACGATGGAGCCGATCTCGTCCACCGGCACGGTGAGGTAGTCCTTGTCGAGCACCGCGAGATCGGCAAGCTTTCCGGCCGCAAGCGAGCCGCGCTCGTGATCCTCGAACGTGAACCACGCGCTGCCTTGGCTGTAGAGCCGCAGCGCCTCGATGCGCGAGGGGATTTCCTCCGGCCCGCGGATCGGCACGCCGCCGACGGTCTTGCCATCGAGCATCCATTGCAGCGACACGAAGGGTGACGGCCACATCACCCGATGCGCGTCGGTGCCGCCTCCGACGTTCACGCCCATCCGCAGCGCGCTCGCGATCGGCGGCGCCAACCGCGCGGCCTCGAGCCCGCGCTGGCCGAGGAACGCCTCGCCGCGGAAGAAGAACGCGTTCTGCACCAGCCAGCCCATGCCCATCGCCTTCAGACGTTCCAAGCTCTGCGGCGAGGCGTCGTTGAGATGCGCCACCGACCAGCGCAGCGGCGCAAGCGGCGTCTGCGCGTTGACGCGCTCCAGCACACCGAGCAGATGATGCACGGCGCGGTCGTTGTGCCAGTGGAAGGTGGCGCCGAGGCCGCGCTTCGCCGCCCACGCCAGCACCTCATAGTGGCGCTGCTTCTGCTCGTCGGTCGGCGCGTCGTTGTTGTAGAGGCCCCAGGTGACGTTCTCGCCGATGCCGTTGAAGCGCAGCCATTCGTCGCCGAAGCCCATCGGCATGGCGGCGGTGATCGACTGGAAATCCGCAAGCTCGTGGCCGCGGCGCGGCGCACAGATGTTGTAGCGCACGCGGATCGTCAGGCCGCGTTCGCGCCAGACCTGAAACAGCGCGCGGTAGGCATCGAGCGGCATGTTGTAGCCGCCGGGATCCATCACGCCGGTCAGCCCGAGCGCGTTGAGTGAGCGGAAGAAGGCGCGCGTACCGGCCATCTGCTGCGCCATGTCCGGCGGCGGCAGGCGGTCGAACAATTCGCTGACGGTGCGGTTGTCGGCGAGAAGCCAGCCGGTCGGCTTGCCGTCCGCGCCGGCCTCGATCCTGACGCGCGACATCAGGTCCGCGTCGTCCGCGACCTTCAGCGCCTCGAAGCCGCCGGGCGACAGCAGCACGCGGGCGTAAAGCAGTTGCACATAGACGCGATGATCGGGGGCGGCGGCGGCGATCTCGGCCTGGGTCGGCAGGCGGTCCTCCGCGAACTGGCGCGGCGTCCAGCCGCCGGCGACCACAAGCCACGATCCCTTCGGCGCGACGGCGGCGCGTTCGCGGATGCGGCCAAGCGCATCGGAAAGCGTGCGCGCGCCGATCCAGTGAACTTCCGTCGTGTAGGTCAGGCCGGCGCGGATGGCGTGGATGTGCGAGTCGATGAGGCCGGGGATGACGGTGCGTCCGCCGAGATCGACGGTGCGCGTGTTCGGGCCCGCCAGCGCGCGCACCTCGGCGTCGCTACCGAGCGCGGCGATGCGGCCGTTGCGGACCGCAAGCGCCTGCGCGAGTTCCGCGCCGTAGCGGACGATCTTGCCGTTGACGAGGATCGTGTCGGCGGGCTGGGCGTGAACCGCGCTCGCAGCCGCGAAGATCAGCGCGGCGCAACACGCGAGCCGCCGCAGCATGGCGAGCTACAGCCGGCGCAGCGTGCAGTTGGTCTCGACGTTGGCGGCGTTGGCCTGCTGGCGGCGCTGCACGCCCGCCTGCT
This sequence comes from Alphaproteobacteria bacterium, assembly GCA_016869215.1. Taxonomy (GTDB): domain Bacteria; phylum Pseudomonadota; class Alphaproteobacteria; order Rhizobiales; family Xanthobacteraceae; genus Z2-YC6860. Next base: position 25,692 of record VGEP01000004.1, read on the forward strand.
GGTAGCCAGACTTGTCGCACGACACCGCGACGTCGTCGGGCTTCACGTCCTTGTTGATGTGGCTGCGGTAGAGCCCGAGCGTATTGGTCTTGATCTCGACCGCCTCGCCGCCCTTGGGCTGCAGCACCACGCGCGCGTCGGACACCGGCACGCCGCGATGGTCGCGCACGAAGCCGAAATAGGCCGGGCCCCGGCCTTCGCTATCGGACGCGGCGTCGTAGTCGTCGCCGCCGGCGAGCGCCGCCATCGGCAACGCCGACACCGGCAGCGCCAGCGCGGCGATCAGCGCCAATGCTCGGATATGGACCGTCATGCCTGCCTCCGATTCATCGCCTTACTATAGCGCACCGTCACCAGCGCCAGAAGAACCGCAATGCGTAGATCAGCACCGGGATCACCGCCAGCGGCGCGATCCAGACCAGCGCCAGCGGAATCTTTCTGGTCAGGCTTTCCGGCAGCTTTGCGGCGATCAGGCCCAGAATGGCCGATCCCAGCAGCGTCGAGGCGGTCCAGCCGTACCAGTGCATGGCCGGGCCCTGGTCGCGCACCGATCGCGCGAAGCCGAACTCCACGCGGTTGGTGCCGGGGTGGTAGGTGAACAGCGGCAGGTTGCCAATTTCGCAGATCGTGTAGATCACCGGCGCCGCGATTGCGAACACCACCGCGAAGGTGCGGAAGGCGTAGGACTGCACGAGCGACGAGGACTGCGCCGCGGGCGTCTGGGTTGTCGTGCTCATGATCCGAACCCCCGCACGTTGTTGACGATGTGGCCGGCCAGGAAAATGTACCAGCAGAACGCGGCGAGCGTCACGGTGAGCCACTTCCGCGGGCTGTCGTATTCGGGATTGCGCGCGTCCTTCCAGAACAGCCAGTAGACCGGCAGCAGACCGAGCCCGATAGACGCGAGGTGCTCCTTCAGCTCGAATACGCCCTGCGTCTTCCAGAAGCCTTCCTGCTCGATCGGGATGCGCACGTACATGCGGTACTTGGTGTAGATCCAGGCGCCGAAGAAGAATGTCACGATCCACAGCACGCAGACCGCGGCGGCATAGCCCGGCCCGTGCACGGCGCGAAAGCGCTCGGTGAAGCTAGGCCCGCCGGCAGCGGCGGCTTGCCGCATCGGCATCAGCACGGACGCCGCCTGATGCGTCAGCGCACCGAGCAGCGCCACCGCGAGCAGCGCGTGGAACGTGAACAGAAGGGTCCAATAGGTGGTGACGTTGACGTAGTCGAGAATAAAGTCGGGCACGAGCCCCATCGCTGTCCTCCCCTTGCACCTCACATTCGGGCAGCGCCGTTCACCGCGCCGCCGCCCCTATGTGGCCCTCACCGCGCCAACGGATCGGGCCTGAGCTGGAACTTCACCACCTTCGGCCGCGTGCCCTTGCCGGTTTCCAGATGGAACGGCGTGCGCGTGCCGTAGGTCGCCCACACACCGCGTCCCTTCCACCCGGCACTCGGATCGTCGATGCGGCCGTCGATCCATTTCGCGTAGAAACCGAGCGGATAGGGTACCACGAAATTGAGCCACTCGTTGCCAACCAGCGCCATCAGCGACTCGTTGGCGTTGCCGGTGGCCCAGGGCACGTTGCGGCCGAGCCCGAACGTGTCGAACTGGTCGACCCAGGTGTAGTAGCTCGCCTCCGCGCTGCCGGTGTCGGTCACGCCCATCATCTGCGGACCGGGGAACGGATAGAGCGTCCAGCCCTCCGGGCAGTGCCGGCCGGTGGCGGTTTCCGGTCCGCGCAGCACCTTGCACTTGGAGCGGTCGAAGCGGCCCATGTGGCCGCTCGACAGCGGCACCCAGGCGATGCCCTCGCGGTCGATGTCGAAGCCGCGCGGGCCGTAGCCCGGGAACGGCGGCTCGTAGATTTCGGCAAGCGCGGTCTCCGACGGGTTCGGCCCCGGATCGACGCGCACGATGTAGCCCGGGAAGGTCAGGATCGAGCCCCAGATCGTGCCGTCCTTCGGGTTGACGCCGATGCCGTAGAACGCGCCGACCACGCGCTTGTCCTTGGTCGGATCGACCGGCTGGTTCGGCTCGACCCATTCGTCGCGCTTGCCGTTGCCGTTGGTGTCGACGACGATCGGCGTCCAGCCTTGCGCCCTCGCCTCGTCGCCGGTCTCCTCGAACACGCGGCGGTTGATCCAGCCGACCACGCCCGAGCCCGGCCCGCCCTGGGAGAGCCAAAGCGTATTGTCGGCGTCCTCGGCGAACACGAGATGGTGGGTCTGGAAGCAGGTGCGGATCAGCGTAATCCTGCCGGTCTTGGGATCGAGCACCGAGACGTGCCGCGTCGAGCTTTCGAGCGGGAACACCCTCGCCGACGGATGGCTCGAACCTTTCCTGCAGAAATCGGGATTCTGCGGCGGGCCGACGCGCGACGTGAACCAGACCTGACCCTTCTCGTCGAACATCGGATTGTGCGTCGAAGTCTGGCTGTCCCAGATCGCCTCGTCGCCCCAGTAGGGCGAGGTCGAGAGCGGATCGGTCTTGGACGATTGCGTTTTGGGATCGCGCACCGGCATCCGGAACGACGACGCGCGGTGGTTCACCGGGTCGAGCACTGGAACGAGATCGGTCGAATTCTCGACCGCGCCGTAGATCAGCCCGTTGGCGTTGAGCGTCGGGTTACGCTTGTCGGTGACGGTGATGTCGTGGAGGTAGTGCTTGGGATCGGAGAAGTCCCACTGCGTGATGACGACGTTGCGCTCGCGCCCTTGCGGCCTTCGCGGATGCGCGAACGGCAACTCGCCCGCCGCGATCCGGTCGGTCCAGTCAGCATAGAGTCTCAGCGCGCGCTGGGTGTCGATGCGGCCGATGGACGTCGCCATGTTGTTCATGGCCTGGCCGGAGAGCAGCCGGCGCGCCCAGGCGTCCTCCGGCTTCAGGTCGGAGAACAGCGGCGGGATGGTGCGCGTCGCCTTGTTGCCGAGCGCGTGGCAGCCGTAGCAGCCGTTGGTCTTGGTGACGTTCAGCCACGCCGCCTGGCTGCGCACGTTGCCGACCGGGAACTCGTCCTTGCCCGGCGTCTTGAGCATCGAATACCAGTAGATCGCCGGATAGAGGTCGGCCGCGGCCTGCGGCGACGGCGCGCGCTGGGCAGTGAAGTTCACCGTGCGCCCCGGCGCGCTGCGGACCTTGGCAGTGTCGGACAGGCCGTAGCCGCGCGCCCAGACCTCGTAATTGGCCTGCGGCAGTTCGGGAATGAGGTAACGGCCGCGATCGTCAGTGACCACGCTCTTGATGTAGCGCGTCGGAAGATCGGTGGTTTCGGCAATCACCCAGACGCCGGCCTCGGGCCCGTTCGGTCCGGTGACAGTGCCGGCGATGTCGTTACCGGCTGCCTGCTGCGCCGCCGCAAAGCGTGGAACCGCAATCAGCTCCAAAACCGCAATCGAAACGAAAGCCGCCAGAAAAATCCGCCTGATGGTCATCGTCGCCTCCAAAAGAGCCGGACGAAAAATCGCGCTCTTGCCTCTGTCCGGTAATAACCCCGGACGCGGCACCGCCCTGCGGGCTTGCGCGAAAAATGACGGGCGCGGCCCAAGCCGCGCCCGCAATTTGCGTAACCGGGTCGCGGCCTACTTCGCGAGCGGGTTCGGCCGCACCTGGATCTGCACCGCGAGCGGACGCGCGCCCTTGCCCAATTCATTGAGCCATGGCGTGCGGTCGCCCGACGCGCTCCACAGGCCCCTGCCCTTCCAGCCGGCGTTCGGATCGTCGATGCGCGCGTCGAGGCCCTTGGCGTAGAAGCCCATGGGATACGGAACGCGCATCAGGATCATCTTGCCGTTCTTGAGGGCGACGAAGCCGTCCTGAAGGTTGGCGGTCGAGATCGGAATGTTCTCGCCCAGGCCCACCGCATTGTGGTGATCGACCCAGGTGTAGTAGCTCGCCTCGGCGCTCGAATTCGGCACGCCGTCGAAGCCCGGACCCGGATACTTGTGGAGCGTCCAGCCCTCGGGGCAATGGTCGCCGGTGGCCTTCGGCCCGTTGAGCGGCGCCTTGCACTTGCTGCGGTCGAATTCGACCAGGTGTCCGGCCGAGCCCGAGCCCCAGAGCCGCCCGTCGGCGCCGATGTCGCCGCCGCGCAGGCCGATGCCCTCTTTCGGAACCGCGTAGAACTCGGAGAGCTTGGTCTTGGGATCGTAGCGCAGGAAGCCCGGCCGTCCGCCGAACACGCCGGACGTGTACCAGATCGAGCCGTCCTTCGGATGCGGCATCACCGCATAGGGGCCGGAGCCCGGGTTGAACCGCATGTCCTTGCCGTCAGCCGGCTTGCCCGGATCGGTCCACTCGTCGAGCTTGCCGTTGCCGTTCAGGTCGAGCACGAACGGATGCCAGCCGGTCGCCTTCTGCGCGTCCTTGGTTTCGTCCCAGGCCTTGGTGTTGACCCAGCCCGCAACCTGGCCGGAGCCCGACAGCCACAGCGTATTGTCGGCGTCATAGCCGAACTGCGGATGGTGGGTGCCGAAGCAGGTGTCGATGAACTCGTACTTCTGCGTCTTGGGATCGAACATCGAAACCTGACGGCTGTTGACGTCGAGCGGGAAGATTTTCGCAGACGGATGCTCCGAGCCCTTCTTGCACCAGTCCGGATTCGGCCGGCCGCGGACCGTCGCCGCGAACCAGACCCGGCCCTGGCTGTCGAACATGCCGTTGTGGTTGTTGGCGCGCGTGTCCCAGAGCTGCTGCTCGCCCCAGTACGGCGACGGCATGGTCGGCTTGACCGCGCCGGCGTGGCCCGGTCCGAGCGAGATCGGCATGTTCGGATCGCGCACCGGCATCTTGAAATACGTCACCGTGTGCGTCTTCGGATCGAGGATCGGCATCATGTCGGTGGAATATTCCGGCGAGCCGTAGAGCTTGCCGCCCGCATTGACCCTCGGATTGCGGCGGTCGGACGAGATCAGGTCGTGGAGGTACTTGTCCGCCGTCGACCACTCCCACGCCGTGACGACGAGGTTGCGCTCCTCACCGGTCGGCCGCGGCGGGCGGTGCTTGGGCGTCTCGCCCTTGGCGACGCGCTCGGTCCAGTCGCCGAAATACTTGTACGGCACGCCGCCGAGCTGTCCGGCGATGCGGTTGGTCATCATCTCGCCCGACTGGCCGGACGCGATGCGGCGCATCCAGGCCTCGGCGTGCGATTTGAATTCGCCGAGCTGCGCCGGAATGGTGCGGGTCGATTCCTGGCCGAGTTGATGACAGCCGACGCAGTCGACGTTGTTCATCCGGTGACGCCAGGTATCGAACGTGATGTTCTTGGGAATGTCGCTACCGCCGCCGAAATCCTTCTGCGGCGGCAGCTTCATCATGACGTACCAGTAGATCGCCGGATAATAATGCGCCGCCGCCCGCGCGTTCGGCGCGACCACCGCGGTGTGGTTGACGATCTGGCCGGGCTTGGCCGTGACCTTCGGCGAGTCGACGAGGCCGTAGCCGCGCACCCAGACCCGGTAGTTGGCGACCGGCAGGTCGGGGATGACGTAACGGCCCTGATCGTCGGTGACGACGCTCTTGATGTAGCGGGTCGGCAGGTCGGTGGTTTCCGCGATCACCCAGACGCCGGCTTCCGGCCCCTTCGGCCCGCGCACCACACCGCCGATATCGTCCTTGTCGATCTCGACCGTCGCAGCAGGCGCCGCGCCGCGCTTCTGCTGCGCGTCGGCCGGCACGGTCAACGTTACGGTCATTGCCGCAATGCCGATGGCGGCGGCGGTCGAATACAACGTCTGCCTGAGGGTCATCGCGTTCTCTCCCTTACCCAAGTCCGGGCTTGCACGCCCGTTGTCGAAACAATCTTATACCAAATAAAGTCCCGTGACAGCGGCTCGCACCTGCGAAATGATGCGGTGGTTCAGGGCCTTGCCGGGGAGCACAAAATGGTACGGACGATTTGCATCGCGGCAGCGGGCGTAACGCTCATGGCCGCGGCAACCGCGCAGGCGCAGGATTACCCGACCCGGCCGATCGTGCTCGTGGTTTCGACCGCGCCGGGCGGCGGCAACGACATTATCGCGCGCGTGATCGGCGACCGCATGAGCCGCACGCTCGGCCAGCAGATCGTCGTCGAGAACCGGCCGGGCGCCGGCGGCACCATTGCCACGCGCCAGATCGCCAAGGCCGCCCCCGACGGCTACACGCTTGGCATGGGCAACACCGGCACGCTGGCGCAGGGCCCGGCCTACTATCCCAATGCCGGCTACGACCCGCGCAAGGACTTCACCCCGATCGGCCTGATTGCGAGTGCGCCGCTGTCGGTCGTGGTGCATCCGTCGGTGCAGGCGAAGTCGCTTGCCGAACTGATCGCGCTCGCCAAGAAGGAGCCCGGCAAGCTCACCTACGGATCGGGCGGCGCGGGCACGCCGAATCATCTGACGGGTGTCATGTTCTCGAACGTGACCGGCGTGCACATCGTGCACGTGCCGTTCCGCGGCTCGGGCCCCGCGGTCGCGGGCCTGGTCGGCGGCCATGTTTCGATGATGTTTGCCGGCCTGCCGTCGGTGATCGGCAACATCAAGAACGGCATGGTGCGGCCGCTGGCGATGACCAGCCTGAAGCGCGCAACGGCGCTGCCGGAGCTGATCACGGTCGCGGAGTCCGGCTTCCCCGGCTTCGAGGCGGCGCAGCGCTACGGGCTGGTCGCGCCTGCGGGTTTGCCGCCTGCGATCGTCGCCAAGCTCAACGCCGCGCTGCGCGAAGCTCTCGCCAGCGACGACGTGAAGGCGAAGATTTCCGCCGACGGCGCCGAGCCGGCGCCCGGAACGCCGCAGGACTACGCCAAGGATATCGTCAGCGAAGCCGACAAATGGGCCAAGGTGGTCAAAGACGCCGGCATATCGGCGAAGTAACGGGAGGATCGCGTTCGTGGCCGACACTGCAATTCAATCCGCCGGTCCCGTGGACCGTCAGCTCGTCGAGGACCTGGTCGCGGCAAGCCGCATCCTTGCGCACTACGGCGTGCTCGACGCCTGGGGCCATGTCAGCGCCCGGCATCCCAAGAACCCCGACCGCTATCTGCTGTCGCGTGCGCTCGCGCCCGCGCTGGTGACGGCCGGCGACATCATGGAGTTCGACATCGACTCCAACCCGGTCGACCAGCGCGGTCGCCGCGTGTTCCTGGAGCGGTTCATCCACGGCGAGGCGTACCGCGCGCGGCCGGACGTGATGGCCGTCGTGCACAGCCACTCCCCGACCGTGATCCCGTTCAGCGTCACCGGCGAACCGCTGAAGGCGATCTCGCACATCGCCTCGTTCCTGACCCACGGCTGCCCGTGCTTCGAAATCCGCGACGTGGGGCTGACGCAGGGGCTATTGGTCACCAACAGCAAGCAGGGCGCGGCGCTGGCGAAGGTGCTGGGCGACCGGCCGGTGGCGCTGATGCGCGGCCACGGCAATCTGGTGGTGGCTCAGGACATCCCGCGCGTGGTGCACCGCGCGCTCTACACCGAGGTCAACGCGCAGCAGCTTGCCACCGCACTGTCGTTCAAGCGGCCGATCCGGTATGTCGAGCCCGACGAGGCGCAAGACCCGGCGCGACTCGGCGACTCGTGGGACTTGTGGAAGCACGAGGCGCTGAAGGGGAAGTGAGACCCCGCTACATCCGCTCTACCTTCGGCATCACGTCCGACACGAACAGCTTGAGCGAGCGCATGGCGTCGTTCATCGACATGGTGCCGAGGAAGAGATACGTCAGCAGGTAGTTGAAGCCGATCTCGGCGCACTGCTTCTCGATCTCGCGCAGCACGGTCGCGGGCGAGCCCGCGATCACCGTGCCCTCCTCGACGCATTCCTCGAAGTTCTGGCCGCGCACGTTCTTCATGCGCGCCTGCGTGGCCGTGACGCCGTGGCGGGCGCGCAGCCAATTGATGTTCTTCAGGTGTACTTCCATCGCGGGCTTGGCCCAGGCTTTGGCCTTCTCGTCGGTCTCGTCGACGAAGATGTGGCGCTGCACGCCGATGGCGACGCCGCCGGAAAATTCAGGCTTCGGATTGAGCGGCTTGCCGTGCTTGGCGAAGGCCGCGCGGAAGCTGTCGATGTTGGCCTTGGCAAAAGCATTGGGACCGAGGGTAACGAAATGCATTCCCTGCTCGCCGGCCCAGGTCGAGCCTTCGGCGCCGGACGAGCCGTACCAGAACGGCGGATAGGGCTTTTGATAGGGCTTGAGCGCGACCGGGACGTTCTCGAACCGATAATGCGGCCCCTTGTAGGTGAGCTGGTCGGCCTGCAGGCCCGCGCGCAGGCATTCGTAAGCGTCGATGAATATCTCGCGCGACTGGTCGTGCTCGACCTTGTGGTAGCGGAGCTCGAACGGCGAGACGCCGCGGCCGACGCCGACCTCCATGCGGCCCTTGCTCAGGTGATCGAGCATGCAGATTTCGTCGATCAGCCGCAGCGGCGACACGATCGGCAGCAGATAGACCAGCGGCCCCATCTTGATGCGCGTGGTGGCGCGCGCGACCGCGCCCAGAAACACGCCCGGCACCGGCACCATGTTGAGCGGCGTCTGGTGGTGCTCGGCGAGATGCAGGCAATAAAAGCCGGTCTCGTCGGCAGCCTTGATGAACGAAAGACGCTCGTCGAACAGTTGCGCGAGCGGACGCTCGCCGTCCTCGATGTGATCGAACAACCCGATTTTCATCCCCGGCTCCGCTGCACCCGGCGGCCGGGATGACATCGTGCCGCCGGCCGCGCGGCATCGTGCCCGCTCGTCCGGGGGCAAGCAACCGACCGGTAGCGCATGGCAGGGTTCGCGGAGAAGGCGGCGCCGGAACGCCTATTCGCTCTTGAAGCCCCGGCGCATGCTCTCAATGCGGCTGGACGCCGACCCGCCCGGATTCATCGCCTCGGGCACGAGCTGGACGCAGTTCACTTCCTCGGCCTGCTCGACCGCGCCGGTCCGGTTGTCGAACAGCGCGCGCTTGCAGTTGTCGCCGACATGCGGCGAGAACAGCACCTCGCCGATCTGCCCATCGCGGAACTTCTGATCCGGGTGCGCGATGGTCAGGGCCTTGCCGGACGAGCCCCAGTCGGAGCTGTGCCGCACGGCGGCGCCGATCGCCAGCACCGACCCCAGCAGCAGACAAACCGCAACCACCCGCCGCCGAGAGGTCGCAGTGGCGGTATGCCATACGGCCGAGACCGCTCCACCCGTCGCCGAATTCGATCTCATGATGAGGGTCCTCTCGCTCCCGGCTGTGCGGGACTGAACACCCTGTGCATGGTGCAACCCTAACAGGCGCCGATTGCCATGCCCGTAACCCGGTCCGGACAAATCGACCGAAACGGTTAAATGACTCTTAAGGATTGGGACCGCCGCCGCCCATGGCGGTTTCGGCGGCCGTGCCTGCAGCGGCGATATGCCGTTGCGGCGTCAATGAATCTCCGGCTCCGGCGTCTTCGCCTGACCCTGCAGGAAATCGAAGTCGCAGCCCTCGTCGGCCTGGCCGATGTGCTCGAAGAACATGGCGCCGTAGCCGCGCTCGTAATGCCTGGGCGGCGGCGTCCAGGCGGCCTTGCGGCGGGCCAGTTCCTCGTCGCTGACGTGCAGGTGGATGCGGCGGGCATCGACGTCGATCTCGATCTCGTCGCCCGTGCGCACGAAAGCCAGCGGCCCGCCGACGTAGCTCTCCGGCGCGACGTGCAGGATGCAGGCGCCGTAGCTCGTCCCGCTCATGCGCGCATCGGAGATGCGCACCATGTCGCGGACGCCGGCGCGCACGAGCTTGCGCGGGATCGGCAGCATGCCCCACTCCGGCATTCCCGGCCCGCCCTTCGGACCGCCGTTCTTCAGCACCAGAATGTGGTCGGGCGTGACGTCGAGGTCGTCGCGTTCGACCTCGCGCGCCATGTGGTTGTAATCCTCGAAGGCGATGACCTTGCCGCGATGCTTGAGAAAACGCGGATCGGCGGCGGCGGGCTTCATGACGCAGCCGCGCGGCGCGAGGTTGCCGCGCAGCACCGCGGTCGCGCCCTCGCCGTAGATCGGCTTGTCGAGCGTGTGGATCACCTCGGAGATGTGGATGCGGGCGCCCTCGATGTTCTCGCCGACCGTCTTGCCGGTCACCGTGAGACACGAAAGATCGAGCTTGTCCTTCATGGCCGCCATCAGCGCGCGCAGGCCGCCCGCGAAGTAGAAGTCCTCCATCAGATACTTGCCCGAGGGCCGCACGTTCGCCAGCACCGGCACCTCGCGCGACAGTTCGTCGAAGCGCTCCATGCCGATCGGGATGCCGGCACGCCGCGCCATCGCCACCACGTGAATGATGGCGTTGGTCGAGCCGCCCATCGCCATGTGGACCTTGATCGCATTGTCGAAGGCCGCGGGCGTGAGGATCTTGTCCGGCGTCACGTCGTCCCACACCATGTCGACGATGCGCCGGCCCGCGGCCGCGGCCATGCGCTGGTGATTGGCGTCGACCGCCGGGATCGACGACGCGCCGGGTAGCGCCAGTCCCAGCGCCTCGGCGATCGCCATCATGGTGGCGGCAGTGCCCATCACCATGCAGGTGCCGAACGAGCGTGCGATGCCGCCCTCGATCTCGTTCCAGTCGTCCTCGCCGATGCGGCCGGCGCGCTTCTCGTCCCAGTATTTCCAGGCGTCGGAGCCGGAACCGAGCGGCTCGCCGCGCCAGTTGCCGCGCAGCATGGGGCCTGCGGGAATGTAGATCGCGGGAATGCCCATGCTGACGGCGCCCATGACCAGACCGGGCGTGGTCTTGTCGCAGCCACCCATCAGCACCGCGCCGTCGATCGGATGGCTGCGCAGAAGCTCCTCGCACTCCATGGCGAGAAAGTTGCGATAGAGCATGGTCGACGGCTTCACGAACGGTTCGGCGAGCGACATCGCCGGCAGCTCGATCGGGAACCCGCCCGCCTCCAGGATTCCGCGTTTGACGTCGCCGGCGCGCTCGCGCAGATGCCCGTGGCAGGCGTTGATCTCGCTCCAGGTGTTGATGATGCCGATCACCGGCTTGCCGCCGAAGTCGGCCCGGTCGTAGCCCATCTGCTGCATGCGCGAGCGGTGACCAAAGGCGCGCAGGTCGGCGACGCCGAGCCAGCGGTGGCTGCGGAGATCTTCGGGACGTTTTCGGGTCATGTCAGGTTTGCTTCACGGGTTGCGGTTTCGCCGCCGCCTCGCGCGCGGCGCGGCGCGTCAGATATTGCGTGCCGATGACGGTCGCGGCAATGCCCGCGCCGACGAGATCGGTCAGCCAGTTCGGATCGATCAGCAGCAGTCCGCCGCCGAGCAGCAGGGCACGCTGCCAGTAGTTCGCCGCGGTCAGGAAATAGCCGTGCAGGCCGCCTGCGAACATCGCGATGCCGAAGGTGGCGGTGACGAAGGCCTGGATGATCTTCGGCCACTCGCCGATCATCAGGAGCGCGGGCTCGTAGACGAACATGAACGGCACGATGAAGCCCGCGGCGCCGATCTTGACCGCCGCCCAGCCGCTCGACCACAGGTCGGCCTTGGCGATGCCGGCGGCGGCGAACACCGCGAGCGCCACCGGCGGAGTGATCGCCGACAGCACCGCGAAATAGAGCGCGAACAGATGCGCCGCCGGCACCACGACGCCGAGCTTGATGATCGCGGGCACCAGCAGCGCGGTCATGATGATGTAAGCCGGCGTGGTCGGCATGCCCATGCCGAGCACGATGCCGGCGATCATGGTCAGGACCAGCGCCATGAACAGGGTGTCGCGGGCAAGCCCGATGACGAACTGCGTGAACACGATACCGAGCCCGGACAGCGTCACGACCGCAATCACAATGCCCGCGCAGGCGCAGGCCAGCGCCACCGGCAGCGCATTCCTGGCGCCGTCCACCATGGCGTCGATCACATTGGCGAACGTGACGTAGCCGCGCGTCGATTTCCGCAGCAGCGCCACCGGGAAGCAGGCCAGCGTGCCGGCGAGCGCGGCCAGCGGCGCGCTGTAGCCGGAGTACATGACGAACAGGATCGCCAGGATCGGCAGGAACAGATGGCCACGCTCGGCGATCACGCGCGAGACGCGCGGCAACTCCGACCGCGGCAGGCCCTCCAGGCCGCGCCGCTTGGCCTCGAAATGCACCGCCGCGAAACAGGCGACGTAATAGAGGATCGCCGGGATCAGCGCCCAGATCAGCACCTGACCGTAACCGACACCGATGAATTCGGCCATCACGAAGGCCGCGGCGCCCATGATCGGCGGCATGATCTGGCCGCCGGTCGAGGCGGTGGCCTCCACGCCCGCGGCGAAATGCGGCGGGAAGCCCGAGCGCTTCATCAGCGGAATTGCGATCGGCCCGTCGACCATGACATTGGCGACCGCGCTTCCGGAAATCGTGCCGAACAGGCTCGACGAGAACACCGACACCTTGCCCGGCCCGCCGGCGGCGTGGCCTGTCAGGCTCAGCGCGAAGTCCATGAACATCTGGCCGGTGCCGGTGCGCTCCATGAACGAGCCGAACAGCACGAAGATCAGCACGTAGGCCGCGGATACCGCGAGCGGGATTCCGAAGATGCCCTCGGTCGTCATGTAGAGCTGGTCGATAAACCGCATCGGTTCGAGCTTGGCGACGAACAGGCCGTAGATCAGGAACACGATCGCGGTGAGCGGCAGCGTCCAGCCGATCACGCGGCGCGTCGCCTCGAGCACGACCACGCCCATGATCGTGCCCATAATCATGTCGGTGGGGGTCAACTCGTCGATATAGAAGATGCGGGTGACGACGTATTCATAGTTGAAGAAGATGTGCAGGATCGGCGCGATGCCGACCAGCAAAAGCGCGTAGTCGAACAGGCTCGGCGTGCCCTCGATACGGCCGGTCCAGCGGTGGATGAGAAACAGCAGCACCAGCGCGAACGCCAGGTGCATACCGCGGAACACGAACGCTTCCGGCGCCCCGAACGCGATCGCCCACATGTGATAGAGCGACATCGCCACGGCGACGATTATCGTCGCATGGCGAACGATCGAGGCGTGAGTGAGCTCAAGCTTCATGGCGTTCACGCCCCCGGCCGGAACGCTGCCGCGCTCGGTAGCGAAGGCCGGCGGGAGTTGCGCTCCCGCCGGCCGATCCAGCTACTTCGTGCTGACGTTGATTCCGGCTTCCTTGTAGTAGCGCGCCGCGCCCGGATGGAACCTGACGCCGATGTCGGCGGCCATGCCCTTGGGCGTGAGGGTAAGGATGTCACGCGCCACGGTGCCGAGCGTCTTGGTATTTTCGGCAATCGTCTTGGTCATCGTATAGACCATTTGCTCCGGCAGCTTGCACGACAGCACGACGTGGGTCTGGAAGCCGATCACCTGCAGGTCCTTGTCCTGCTTCGGATAGGTGCCCTTGGGCAGCGTGATCAGCTTGTAGCTCGGGTTGAGCTTGAGCATATTCTGGTAGATGTCGGCCTGCTCGAAGATCTTGATCTCGCGTGCGGCCTGCAGGTCCATCACCGCGCCGGCCGGAGCCTGGGTGTTGAGGCCGAACGCGACCGCGTGGCCGTCCTTCATCTGGTTGACCGAGTCGGTGTAGCCGACGAACGACACCTTGACGTCGTTGAAGGTCAAGCCGTGCGCCTCAAGGAAATGCCGCGTCATCACTTCGCCGGTGTTGCCGCGCTGCTGGGTGGTGATGCTCTTGCCCTTGAGGTCGGAGATCTTGTTGATCTTGGCGTCGGCCAGCACCACGAACTGGAAGTACTGCGGATAGAGCGAGGCGATGTTGCAGACATTGCCGTGCGGCTTCTTGAACGGCTCGCGGCCGGTCATGGCGTCGGCGGTCGAGATCGAGTTGGCAAGACCGACCTCGGCCTTGCCGTCCTCAACGCCGCGCACGTTGGCGATGCCGGCGCCCGGGAACACCTGAATCTTGGTGCCGGGGATCGCCTTCTCCCACAGGTCCTTGAGCTGGCCGCCGATCGGAATCCACGAGCCGCCCTGCGGGCCGGTCATCATTCGCAGATCGTTGGCGGCTGCCGGCGCCGCGAGCACAACGGCCAGCGCCGCGGCCAGTCCGGTGACTTTGATTTGACGCGTCATGACGTTTCCTCCTCCGGCGGCGCGTTCGACCACGCCGCTGATTGGCTGCACATGGGTCGGGGGCTTTATTCCCGGACTTGGGTTCAAGCGTACGTTGGCGGGACAGTCCCGCACAAGAGCGGAGGCCGACACAATCCTGCGGGCGGAACCCCGACTTTCGGCCAGTGGCCTTCGCTCAATTCACCTTGATCTTGTTGACCTCGATGATCTGCTTCCAGTTCGCGACTTCGTCGCCGATCTGCCGGAGCATGCCTTCCGGCGTGGACGGGATGGCGATGTTGCCGCCTTCCTTCAGCTTCTGCTGCACGTCGGGCAGCTTCAGCGCGGCGTGGATTTCCCGGTTCAGCCGCTCGACCGCCGGACGCGGCGTGCCGGGCGTCGTCGCCATGCCGAGCCACGACATGTAATGGACCCCCGGAAGCGTCTCAGCGACAGTGGGTGCGCTCGGCATCAGAGGGTAGCGCGCCTCCGACGTCACCGCGAGCATGCGGAACTGCCCCGAGTGGACGCGCGGGAATGCCGAGGTCGCCGGCTCGAGCATGACGTCGACACGGCCGCCGAGCACGTCGGTCACCGCCGCCTGCGACCCACGGTAGGACACCGGCGTCATGTCGACGCCGGCCTTGCCGCCGACCCAGGTGCCGATCAGATGATAGACCGCGCCGAGCGAGGTGATGACGTAGGTCATCTTGCCGGGATTGGCCCTGGCGCGGGCCAGCATGTCGGGGAACGACTTGATCGGCGAGTCCTTCGGCACGATGTAGGCAAACGGATAGGCGCAGACCATGGTGATGAAGGCGAAGCTCTTGTCGCCTTCGAACTTGAACTTGTTGACCGCAGCCCCGCTGGCGTAGCCGGCGGTCAGCAGCGTCATGGTGTGTCCGTCGGGCTGCGCATTCTGCACGATGCCCGCTGCAATCCCGCCGCCGCCGCCGGTGTTGTTCTCGACCGCGAACGACTGGCCGAGCGGTCCCGCCATCTTGTCGGCGAGCAGGCGGCCGATGATGTCGGGGCTGCCGCCAGGCGTCGTGCCGATCAGGATGCGCAGCGACCGCTGCGGGAAGCTCGATTGGGCACGAGCGGGGAGCGCAGCGGAGGCGCCGAACGAAGCGGTGAGCGCGATGGCAGTGCGGCGGCTGATGGTCATGGCGTTCCGTCCCGGATTGTTTGGCAGGACGTTAGCAGGCGCGCCTGCGGCCCGAAACCGCCCGAAACGACGCACGTTGCGATGCAATATCGCGCCGCGCATGCAGGCGCGTGGCTAACGCGGGCTTAACCCGCGGCGCGAACTTGTGTGCGCCTTTGAAACGCGAATTCCACGCGCGTGGTGTAACGGTGTCGAAAATTGGCATCGCGCGAGACCGCAACATGGATAGATTTCGCTGGACCGGCATCCTGCTTGCCGCCGTGGCCGTATCGATGGTGCCGTCGGCGGCGGCCACCGATTCCGGACGGCCGGAAATGGCGCGGCCGGGCCCGTGGCTCGACGTGATGCTGTCGCAAACCGGCGCGAATCCAACGGCTGTTGCACTGCACGAGCGCGCCAGACAATCGTACGAACGAATGCTCGATCGCGAAACGGGCAATTAACGATGGGCAGCGGCCGGCGATAGCCGTACATTAAGGTTCGTCCGCTAGGATTCGCGCATGGCCGCAAAACTGGAAACCGTCTCAACCGCGCCGAACATGGACGACCGCCGCCTGGCGCCGCGCGTCGACCTGGAGGGCCGCTACAGTCTTATGGTCGACTGTCGCGACGGCAGCGAGCCGGTCGAATGTGCGATCCTGGATTTCTCCGTCACCGGCGTGCGGATCGTGGTTCCCGAAGGTGTCACGCTGCCGGACGACGTTCAGGTGGTGATCGGCGAAATCTCGCACAACGCGCGCGTGGTGTGGCGCAGGGACGGCATTGCCGGCGTCGATCTGGTCGACGAGCACTACAGCATCTACTGACGCGCGGCTTATCGCCCACGCCGGTTCACGCGCCGGCGTTCACTTGCCCGCGGCTTTGCGCAGCGCATCGTTGATGCGGTCCTGCCAGCCGGGTCCGCCCTCCTGGAAATGGTCGAGCACGTCGCGATCGATCCGCAGCGTCACCTGTTCCTTGACGCCGGGGATCGACGGCTTCTTCGGCGGCAGTTCGGCGGGCTTGGTGGTCACAGCCTTGAATGCGGCTTCGGCCACATCGCGCGAAGTGGTCGGGCGGCGCGTTCGGTCGTTCATGGGCAAATCTCTTTGCGGCGCTCAGTGGCGGGAATGCTCGCCGCCCTCGATGGCGCCGATCTTCTCCAGATAGGCCTGCCCGAGATTGGCAATCGCCTCGGCCATCAGCCGGGACTGGTCGGCCGGCGGCGCGAGCAGGATCAGGTCGGCCAAGCTCTCGACCACCAGCGCGACGGTTTCCGACAGGTCGGCGTTCTCGCCCTCCAGCCGCTTTTCGACCAGTTCGTTGATGTCGCAATGCAGGCAGTCGGACATGGGAAACCCTTGGGCGACGGTTGCGCTCGGCCCGGCGGCGGACATTCGCCCATGGCCGACCCGTCGCAGCGGCAGTGTACACCCCAGCGCCCTCGGGAACACCAAGACCCGGCGCGCGCTGCGCGCTGGTTTCGAGGCGAAATCGCGGCTGGGAATTGGTCGGAGTGGCAGGATTTGAACCTGCGACCCCTTCGTCCCGAACGAAGTGCGCTACCAGGCTGCGCTACACTCCGACCTTGAGGCGGGTATATAGCGGCGGCATCCTGCCCTCGCAAGCATTCGCGAATCTTAGGTAAAATCGCCTTTGGCAGATCGCCTTGGACCAGTCCGGGGCCGCGGGGACAGACAAGATGGCGCAGGACACGGTTCAACTGGCGCGATACGCGGCGGCACTGCGCTACGGCGACATTCCCCCGGCCGTGCTTCAGCGCGCCAGGGACGCCATCGCCGACACCGTCGCCGCCATCGCCTACGGCGCGGATCTGCCCTGGAGCCGGATGATCCTGGACTACGCCCGCCGCCGCGGCGGCACGGGCAAGAGCCGCATTCTCGCGCCCGGCGGAGCGAACGTGCAGGCGCCGCAGGCCGCCTTCGCCAACGGCGCGCTGGCACACGCGTTCGAGATGGACAACCTGACGTGGCCGAACTCGGGCGTGCATCCGGGCGCGACCATGTTCGTGCCGGCGCTGGCGATGGCACAGGAGCGCGGCCTGTCCGGTCGCGAACTGCTGACCGCCTTCGTCGCGGGCGCGGAGGTCATGATCCGCATCGGCCGCGCCACCAGACACAACAATGAGCACCGCGGCTTCCATGCGCCCGGCACGACCGGCCCGTTCGGCGGCACGGTCGCGGCCGGACGGCTGCTTGGATTCGACGATGCGCGCATGACCAACGCGCTCGGGATCGCAGGATCGCTCGCCTGCGGGCTCCTGGAGTTCGCGCGCTCGGGCACCGGCGCGATGGTCAAGCGCCTGCACATGGGCCGCGCCGCCGAAAGCGGCGTGCTGGCAGCAAGCCTCGCCGAGAGCGGCTTCACCGGACCGGAAACCGTGCTCGAAGGTCCGTTCGGATTTTTGAACGTGTACTGCGGCGAAGGCACCGACGTGGCCGCGCTCACCAAAGGCCTCGGCAGCGAATGGGCAAGCTTGCGCATCATGCTCAAGCGCTTTCCGGTCCACATCACGTCGCACACCTCGGTGCAGGCGATCGAGGACCTGCGCGCCGAACACGGCTACGCGGCGGATGACGTCGCCGCGATCCACATCGCCGGCAATCCGAAGATGGCGACGATCAACAACATCCCCTCGCCGTCCGACCTGATGATGGCGCAGTATTCGCTGCCGTTCTGCGTCGCGCTCGCGCATCATCACAATGTGCGCGACCCGCGCTCGTTCAACCTCAAAACATTCAACGATCCGGCGATCCGCGCACTGGCCTTGCGCGTTGCGATCGAGGTCTCGGAGGAGGCCCGTCACGGCCACACCCTCGCCTCGACGGTCACGGTGACACTGAGCGACGGCCGCAGGCTCAGCCGCCGCGTCGACGGCTTCCCCGGCACGCCGGAAACCCCGCTCGACCGGACCGCCATGCGCGACAAATTCCTGCTGATAACCCGCCACTGCGACCGCAGGGCCATGGAGCGGCTGTTCGAGCGGTTGCAGAACCTCGAATCCGAACGCAATCTCGGCTGGCTGAGAGTCGAGGCCAAGGCCCGGCGCTCTGCGAGCGCCCGCCCCCGTGCGGCCGCCGCGGTCCGGCGCTAGTGGTCCGATCTAACATTCGCATCCCGTTTGGGCAGGCATGTTTGCGAATGTTAGAATCAAAGGACCACTAGCAAATCTAAGGTGGTAGTGGAGCTTTGGATTTGACATTCGCTTCATGAGATTGCGGCCAAGTGGATAGCGAATGTCAAATCCGCTCCACTAGCCTCGGAGGCGGGCGGCAAGGGCATGATCGAGAAGCTCAAGACGCGCGTGGTCGCAGCCGACCCGGACTCGGTCGCGGAGGCCGCGCGTGTGCTGATGGCAGGCGGGCTGGTCGCCTTCCCGACCGAGACCGTCTACGGCCTCGGCGCGGACGCCACCAACGGCACCGCGGTCGCCAAGCTTTACGCCGCCAAGGGCCGGCCCGCATTCAACCCTCTGATCGCCCATGTGCCGGACCTGTCGTCGGCGCGGCGGATCGCGATCCTCGACGGTCCGGCGGACCGCCTTGCAGCCAAGTTCTGGCCGGGACCGCTGACGCTGGTGCTGCGCAAGAGCGCGGGCTGCCCGGTGTCGGAGCTTGCGACCGCCGGTCTCGACAGCATCGCGGTGCGAATGCCCAATCACAAGGTGGCGCGCGACCTGCTGGCCGCGCTCGGCCGACCCGTGGTCGCGCCATCCGCCAACCGTTCGGGTCATCTGTCGCCGACGGCGGCCAATCACGTGCTTGCCGATCTCGAAGGCCGGATCGACCTCGTGGTCGACGGCGGCCAGACTACGGTCGGCGTGGAGTCGACCATCGTGGCGCTGCTCGACGGGCCACCGGTGCTGCTGCGGCCGGGCGGCGTGCCGCGCGAGGAGATCGAACAGGTGCTGGAACGCGAGCTCGGCGATCCACCGGATGGCGAAATCGACCCCGAAGCGCCGCTGGCGCCGGGCATGCTCGCCTCCCACTACGCGCCGCGTGCGCGGGTGCGGCTGCGCGCCGAGCACGTCGACCCGGGCGAGGCGCTGCTCGCCTTCGGCCCACACCTGCCGAAGGGCTCCGAGCACGCGGCCCGCGTGCTCAACCTGTCGCCCTCGGGCGATCTCGTGGAGGCCGCGGCCAACCTGTTCTCGGACCTGCGCGCGCTCGACGCCGCCGAAGTGTCCTCGATCGCGGTGATGCCGATCCCGCTGGAAGGCCTCGGCGAGGCGATCAACGACCGGCTGATGCGGGCCTCGGCCCCGCGGTAGTAACCGCCGGCACGGCCCTTGCGGCCGTCTTTGGGGCGGCCTATTCTCACTAGTCAGACTAGTCAGAGTTCGAGGCGCCGATGCTCACAAAGTCCGACATCTGGAAGCTGCAGGACGCCAAGGCGAAGTTCTCTGAGGTGGTGCGCCGCGCCCGGGCCGGCGAACCGCAGCACGTCACCGTGCACGGCAAGGAAGCGGTTGCGGTGGTCGACACGTCGCGCTTCGACATCGTGGCGAAAGCGATTCGATCCGGCACGATGCGCACTTTTCTGGAAGAGTCGCGGAAATACCGCGTCGACATGGATTTCGATTTCGACCGCCCGCTCCCTATGGATTTCCCAGAACCGCGGCTCGGCTCAAAGCGCGGTAAGAAGAAGTGAAGTGGCTGCTCGACACCAATGTCGTGTCCGAGGGCATGAGGCCGCGGCCGGATCGCCGCGTCCTGAACTGGCTCGACGGGCAGCTTTCGGATGACGTAGCGGTGAGCGACATCACGCTCGCCGAAATTGCTTGCGGCGCGGCGAATATGCGTGACAAGACGCAGCGGGACCGCTTCGAGCGCTGGCTTGCCTCGATCACGAATCTGTTCCGCGACAGGACGTTTCCGGTCGATGTCGACATACTGGCGGACTGGCTTGCCCTTGCCAGGACGCTTCGCGCCCATGGCAAACCCCAGAGCGCTCCCGATCTCCTCATCGCGTCGACGGCCCGCATCCACGGACTGGTCGTCGTAAGCCGCAATGTCAGGGACTTCGCCGACACAGGCGTCGTAGTGTACGATCCCTGGCACGACAAGACCCACCACATGGTCGAGCCCTGAGCACGGCCCACAGGTCGAGTTCCCCATGAACGAAATGCGCAAGCCCATCACCGCCCTGTCGCAGCAGACGCTGGAGCGGCTCGTCGCCGTTGTCGGCGACAAGAATGCCATTGTCGACAAAGACAAGCAGGCGCCGTTTCTGGTCGAGTTCCGCGCGCTTTGGACCGGGCATTCACCGGTCGTGCTGCGGCCGGGCTCGACCAAGGAAGTCTCGGAAATCCTCAAGATCGCCAACGAGACCTCAACCGCCATCGTTCCGCAGGGCGGCAACACCGGCCTCGTCGGCGGGCAAATTCCGCACAACGGCGAAGTGGTGCTGTCGCTGCAGCGGCTGGACAAGATCCGCGAGGTCGATGCGGTGTCCAACACGATCACCTGCGAGGCCGGCGTGACGCTGCAGCGCGCGCGCGAGGCGGCGGAAAAGGTCGACCGGCTCTATCCGCAACTCCTGCCGTCGGAAGGAAGCTGCACCATCGGCGGCAATCTCTCGACCAACGCCGGCGGCACCGCGGCGCTGGCGCACGGAATCGCGCGCTCGCATGCGTTCGGTCTCGAAGTGGTGCTGGCCGACGGCCGCATCATGAACAATCTCAACAAGCTGAAGAAAGACAACACCGGCTACGACCTGCGCGATCTGTTCATCGGCGCGGAGGGCACGCTCGGCGTCATCACCGCCGCTGTGCTCCGCCTCGTGCCGCGGCCGAAATCGGTCGAGACCGCATGGGCCGCGATCCCCTCGGTGCAGGCCGCGGTCGATCTGCTCGGCTTCGCGACCGAAATGACCGCAGGCGGCGTGACCAGCTTCGAGATCATGTCGCGCGAAGGCATCGACATCGTCAACAAGCACTCTGGCACGACGCGCGATCCGCTGTCGACGAGTTCGCCTTATGTGACCCTGATCGAACTGTCGTCGCAACGCAAGGAGGGCCTGCGCGAGGCGATGGAGGGCATCCTCGAAGCCGGCCTGGACAAGGGCCTGGTGCTTGACGCGACGATTGCCGAGAGCGTCGAGCAGGCCAAGGCATTCTGGCGCATCCGGGAGCTGTTCGGCGAGATGCAGGGCCGCGAGGGCGGCTCGATTAAGCACGACGTGTCGGTGCCGGTCGCCAACATCCCGGCGTTCATCGAGGAAGGCAACGCCGCCGCGGTGAAGCTCATTCCGGGCGCGCGGCCGCTGCCCTTCGGCCACGTCGGCGACGGCAACATCCACTACAACATCAGCCAGCCGGTGGGCGCCGACAAGGCGGAGTTCCTCAAACGCTGGGACGATATGAACGACGTGATCTACAAGATCGTGCTGAAGTACGGCGGCTCGGTTTCCGCCGAGCATGGCGTAGGCATCGTCAAGCGCGACTATCTGCCCAAGATCAAGGACCCCGTCGCCTACGACCTGATGAAGACGCTGAAGCGCACGCTCGATCCGAAGGGCATCTTAAATCCGGGCAAGGTGCTGCCCTAAGCCATCGCCAACGAGCAACCCCATGAGCCTCTATGCGCTGCAGAAGCTGATCCGCGACGTCAATCGCGACGACAAAATGCGCGCGAGCTATTTCGCCGCGCCCGCGGACTTCGCCAAGGGTTACGAGTTGACCGAGGCGGAACGCTCGGCGCTGCTGGCGCTCGACCTGACCAGGCTCTACGCGCTCGGCGTCCACGGCCTGCTGCTGCGGCCGTTCAGCATCCTGCACAAGGTCTCCGAGCCCGACTACCTGACGAAAATCCGGGAGAGCGCCTGATGTCCATCGTGTTCGCCAGCGCCGGCAGCCATGCGCCAGGCATCACCGCATGGGCGGAAGCCGCACCCTCCGACCAGAAGCAGCGCCTTTACGGCGCCTACGGCCACGTCCGCGATGCGCTGGCGGCCAGCAAGCCTGACGTGCTGATCCTGCTCACCTCCGAGCATTGGGCCAACTTCTTCCTCGACCACATCGGCGCGTTCTGCATCGGCCGCGCCGAATATTTCGACGGGCCGGTGGAGCCGTGGCTGAAGGTGCCCAAGACCCGCGTGCCGGGCCATCCGGAATGCGCCGCGGGCTTGATCGAGGCGCTTTACGCCTCCGACTTCGAGCCTAGCTTCTCGCATTCGATGGCGCTCGACCACGGCTCGATGGTGCCGCTGCACTTCCTCACCCCGGAGATGAAGACGCCGGTGGTGCCGATCATGTTCAACACGTTGGCCGCACCGCAGCCGAGCGCCAAGCGGTGTTTGGAGTTCGGCCGCGCCATCGGGCGCTTCGCGCGGTCGTCCAAGCTTCGCATCGCGATGGCCGCGACGGGCGGCCTCTCGCACGATCCGGGCGAGCGCAACCACGGCGTCATTTATCCGGAATGGGACCGGCAATTCCTCGACCAGATGGCGCAGGGCCAGCTCGACCGCCTCGCCGCCTACACGACCAAGGACCTGCTGTCGAAGGGCGCGGGGACGATGGAGTTGCTCAGCTGGGTCGCGCTCGCGGGCGCGATCGAAGGCCGCAAGGGCGAGATCGTCGCCTACGAGGCGGTGAAGCCCTGGGGCACCGGCATGGGCGTGATCAAATTCCCGCTGCAGCCGGCGCTGGCGGCCTGAGCGTCAAGCGCCACGTCACGGACTCGCGTGCGAGATGAACGCCTGCGGCACCGGCGTGCCCCATTGCGAGTTCAAGCCGCGCTCGGCCGGAACGTGATTGGTCGGGTTGCGGCAGTTGAGCATGTCGCTGTCGGTCCAGCGCTCGTGAACGCGGCCCCAGGGGTCCTTCCAGTAGTCGTAGACCTGGCTGCCGAGCAGATGCCGGCCGACGCCCCAGACATGCTCGTACTTGCCGACACGCTTGAGATGCTCGTGACCCAGCATCACATCGTCGATGTTCTGCACCTCGAACGACACGTGATTGAGGCCCACCTTGTCGCTCTGGATGCAGACGAAGGTGTGATGGTCGACGAAATCCTCGCCGCGGTCGCAACGGTTGAACGTCGCAATCACGTGGTCTCGGCTGCCGGCGTAGATTTCGTCCGAGCACACGAAGCCGAACAGGTCCTTGTACCACTTGATGACCTCGTGCAGCCGCGGGGTCATGTGCAGGGCGTGCGCGATGCGCTTGACCTGCGAGGGGCCGGCGTCGAGCCGCATCAGCTCGCCGGCGCGGCGGAACTTCTCGTCACCCCAATTGAGCACGTTGCGCCGGATCGGCAGCGGCGCCAGCTCCGCCATGCCGCAGACTGCCTCGATCTGGTAGCCATGCGGGTCGGTGAACCGCACGCGCCGCCCGCCGCCGGGCTCGTCCATCTGCTCGACCGATGAGGCACCTTCGACCTGCGCAAGCTTGCTGAGCTCGTCGTCGCCGTCGACGTAGAACGCTATCCCGAGATATTTGGGTGGGCCCAGGTGGGTCACGTGCAGATGATGCGCGGGATCGGTGCCGCGCATGTAAAGGCGGTCGGCGGTGCGCTCGGATCGCACCAGTCCGAGATGGGTCAGGAATTCCTCCGCCCGATCGAGGTCCGGCGACTGCAATCGGATATAGGCGAGGTCTTCGACCTTCACGACCGACATGAACGGCCTCCCTGACATTGCGGCGCGGCTTCGGGCCGACGACCATGGCTGTGAAAGATTTGGTTACGAATGATACTAAATGTTCCGTCGAACCGGGTTTGATCTGGATCAAGCTCAAAAGCCTGCGTGAAGGACTGCCTCCCGAACGCGGCACGCGGCATGCGACCACGACCGGCGAGCGCTTTCCGGGCCTGCAGGAGTTCCCGACGCTGAATGAAAGTGGCGTACCAGGCTTCAACGTGTCGCGCCGGTACGCGGCCGCATTCCCCGCCCAAACGCCGATGCCGACCGTCGAAAAGTTGAGCGCGGAGGCGCGGGCTGTGGTGAAGGTTTCCGCGATCGCCAGGCGCGCGTTCGACATCGCCTTCCTGGTGCCAAGCTCTGCGGCCGAGGCAGAGCAGACGCACCTCTCATCCGAGGCCGCACGCTGCTGCAAGTTGCTCCAGAACGGCGGCATTCCGCAGAAGCAACAGGACCGCTGCGGACGCGGGTCCCGGGAAAGTCCCGGATCGAAACGCAATTGTTCCAGAAGCGCCTCTGCCCACGGCGGCGCCGGCTTGCGGCCCACCTTGGCACCGGCGCATGAGCCATGCGGCGTTGCGGCTCTGCACACAAGCTTTGCGCCGCCGCAGTCCGTCGATAAGATGCGCGCAACGCGGGCGCGCCCGGTCGCCGCCCGCGACTACGACCAACCCAGGGAGGAAGTCCGTCATGATCGCGTCCCGCAGAACGTTCCTGAAAGGCACCGCGGCCGCCACCGCCGCGGGCGTGCTGCCGTGGCAGGCCGCGCAGGCGCAGGCCGCCATCGAACTGAAAATGGCGAGCTTCGTGCCGCCGTCGCACTCGATCTGGGTCGACCCTCTGCTGCCGTGGGCGAAGGATGTCGAAAAGCGCAGCGGCGGCAAGATGACCGTTCGGCCGTTCCCGTCGATGCAGCTCGGCGGCAAGCCGCCGGAGCTCTATCGCCAGATGGTGCAGGGCATCGCCGACATCGTGTTCACGCTGCCGGGCTACACCGCTGGCGACTTCCCGATGATGTCGCTGACCGAGCTGCCGGGCACCGCCAACGACGCCGAGGATGGCACGCGCAAACTCTGGGCCAACTTCGACAAGTTCTTTGCCAAGGAATTCGAGGCCGCCAAGGTTCTGATGCTGTGGAACTCGGACACCGCCGGCATCATGAGCCGCGCGAAGCCGATCCGCACGTTGGAAGACATGAAGGGCATGCGCATCCGCACCCCATCGCGCGCGCAGTCGGCCCAGCTCACGGCGCTCGGCGCGACGCCGGTCGACATGCCGGTGACCCAGATATACAACGCGCTGGAGCGCGGCGTGATCGACGCCACCATGATCCCGCTGTCGGCCATGCTCGACTTCAAGCTGCTCGAAGTGGTGAAGCACCTGACGGTGGACGCGCCGCTCGGCCGCTCGCCGTTCCTGGTGGCGATGCAGCGCAAGCGCTACGACAGCCTGCCCGCCGATCTGAAGAAGATCGTCGACGACACCACCGGGCTGCAGATGAGCCTCGGCGGCGCGCGCAGCTACGACAAGAAGAACGTGGCCGCGCTGGCGGAAGCCAAGAAGTCGCGCGACGTCATCTCGCTCGCGCCAGCCGAGCGCAACCGCTGGCTCGGCATCTTCCGCAAGCTTGCGCAGGAACAGGCCGCGGAGGTTGACAAGCGGGGCCTGCCGGGCAGTGCGCTCGTCAAATCCTATAAGCTGATCGGTTAACGCGGTCAGGCCCGGCACCCGACAGATACTCGCGCGGGAAGCGCAAGGAGAGAGCATCGATGCAACTCTTCGACCGCTTCCTGCGCGGGCTTGCGCTCGCGGCCGGCGGCATCATGCTGCTGCTCATGCTGGTGACCGTGCTCGACGTCGTTATGCGCTATGTGTTCAATCGGCCGCTTGCCAGCGCCTGGGAATTCACCGAATTCTCCATGGCGTTGATCGTGTTCCTCGGCATCGCCTATTGCGGTTGGACTGGCGGCCACATCGCCGTCGATGTGTTCGCCAAATGGCTTGACCGCCCGGCCTTGCGCTACCTGCCCTCGATATTGAGCTTCATCGGAGCGGCGCTGTTCGCACTCATCGCCATCCGCGCGACGATGGAGACAATCGCGACCATCGAACAGGTCAGCAACATGCTGCGCTGGCCGTTCTTCCCGTTTCGCTTCACTGTCGCCTTCGGCTCCGCAATTTTTGCCGTCGTATTGTTCATCCAGGGAATTCAATCGGCGGCACAGCAGCCGGCGGAGCAAGCGCCGCAATGAGCCAAGGAACCATCGGCCTGCTCGGCATCGTTGTCATGCTGGCGCTGCTGGCGCTGCGCATGCCAATCGGCATTGCCATGCTTCTGGTCGGCGCTATCGGCTTTTCGCTGGTTCACGGCCTGCAGCCGGCGCTGCACATGCTCGGCAGCTATCCGTACGGCTATGCGGCAGTCTACGAGCTCGCGGTGATTCCGCTGTTCGTGCTGATGGGTAATGCCGCCGCGGTGTCCGGAATGGGCCGCGACCTCTACGCCACTGCCTACGCCTGGGTCGGCCATTGGCGCGGCGGTCTGGCGTCGGCGACCATCGTTTCGTGCGCGGGCTTCGCCGCCGTCTCCGGATCGAGCGTGGCGTCGGCGGTCACCATGGGCCGTATCTGCCTGCCGGAGATGAAACGCTACAATTACGACGACCGGCTCGCGACCGGCACAGTCGCGGCCGGCGGCACGCTCGGCATCCTGATCCCGCCCAGTACCGCCTTTATCGTCTACGCCATCTTGACCGAGCAATCGATCGGGCGGCTCCTGCTCGCGGGCTTCTTCCCAGGCATTATGCTCGCCGGACTGTTTGTGCTGACGATCGCGATCTGGACGCGCTTCCGCCCGGAGCTCGGCCCGCCCGGTCCGGTGGTGAATTACCGCGAACGGGTGCGCACGCTCGGCCGCGCCGGGCCGATGCTCGGCATCGTCATCGCCACCATCGGCGGCATCTACCTCGGCATATTCACGCCATCGGAAGCCGCCGCGGTGGGAGCCTTCCTCGCGCTGGGTTATGCGATTTGGCGCAGGACGCTCGGCGGCGAGAACCTCCAGTTCGTGCTTCTGGAAACCGTGAAGACCACGGCCTTCGTCTTCCTGATCCTGATCGGCGCGCTGGTGTTCGGGCCGTTCCTTGCGCTGTCCGGCCTGCCGCAGCAATTTGCCGGCTGGCTGATCTCATTCGAACTGCCGCCGATCATGATCCTGTCCTGCCTGATGGTGCTCTACATCTTCCTCGGCATGTTCTTGGAGGGATTTTCGATCCTGGTTCTGACGCTTCCGATCGTGATCCCGATCGTGCAGGCGCTCGGCTACGACCTGATCTGGTTCGGCGTGCTGATGGTCATTGTCCTCGAAATGGGCCTGATCAGCCCGCCGGTCGGCATCAACGTGTTCGTGGTCAAGGGCCTAGTGCCGGACGTGCCGCTGGCGAAGGTGTTCGCGGGCATCATGCCGTTCTGGGTCGCGATGCTGGTGGCGCTCGTGCTGCTCATCGCGTTCCCCGACATCGCGCTGATCCTTCCCAACTCAATGTTCAAATAGACGGCCGGGCGATCCTCAGAACAACGAGTCCTGCCCGGTGCCTTTCGGGGTGTCGCGGCGGCGCTTCGGCGCCTTGCCAGCCGGCGGTGACGCGGCCGCCGGCGATTGCGGCGTGACCTGAGGCAACTCCTGCACGACCGGCTCGATCAGCGCGGACGAGTCGTTGGCGACGCGGTTGACCGCGGTCGACACCTCGTAGACCTCCATCGCGCTTTCGGGCGCTGGCGCGATCAGGGCGGCCGCTGTCCTGGCGTCGACCTTGTCGCTGTCGAGCCAGAGATCGAACGCCTCCGGCGGAATAATCGCAGGCATCCGGTGATGGATCGCGCCGAGCGTCTTGTTGGCATCGGTCGTGACGATCGCAGCAGTGTCCAACTCCTCGCCGTTGGGACCGGTCCACGTCTCCCAAAGCCCCGCGAACGCGACCGGCTCGCCCGACGTGCTGCGCGCGTGGTAGGGCCGCTTCGCGCCGGCCTCCCCCTTCCACTCGTAGAAGCCGTCGGCCGGAAACAGGCAGCGCCGGCGCTTCATGGCGTTGCGGAACGCGGGCTTGTCGTTGACCGACTCCCCGCGCGCGTTGATCAGCAGCGTAAAGGTCTTCGGATCCTTGACCCACGATGGGATCAGGCCCCACCGCACCAGCGCGAAGTGCCGCCCGCCTTCGAGCCATCGCACGATAGGCACCGGCTGCGTCGGTGCAACGTTGTAGCGGGACGGGAAATTCGGCTGCTCCGGATAGCGGAACAGTCGGCGGATCGCCTCCGGCGCGCTGGTGATGCTGTAGCGACCGCACATGAACCGCTCCGTGGACGCGCGTCCGCCCCCTTTAGGGCTCTTTAACCCGGCCGGGCAACACTGCCAAACGGGGTCCGGGGCCTGGGGAAATCGCGATGACTGCGCCAGTTTCCGAATGCGCGGCCGACGCATGCGCACCGGCGACCGGCGCGGCGCCCTCCGGCGACGCCCCGCAGATCAATCCCGCGACCGGACTGTCCACCGACTACCTCAATCATTTCTCCGAAGCGATCATGGCGCTGGAAATGATCGCGACCATGCCCGAGTGCGCCGACGATCTGCGCGCATGGCGGCCGAAATCCTATTGCCAACATTTCGCCGCCTCGAATTTCGCAAACCGCGACGCCGCGATTGCAGCCTATGCGGATGCGGACCCTGCGGCCGTCGATGTCCTGGAGCGAACGGTCGAGACGCTCGACGCCATCCTGCCGCAGGTGCGCGACGTGGTGCTTCGGCATCTCGGCACACCGGACGCAGCGGAACTGGCGCGGCGCGCGGTGTCCTGGCTCAGGCCTCTGGTCGCGCGCGCGGCGGCGGCAATCAATGGCAAGTCCATGACGCAGCTCGGCCGGGATACCCAGGCCGAGATCGATGCTATCTTCGCGTCGTGAGCAACGGACCCGACGCCCGCACCTATCCCGACCGGCCCTACCTCGCGGTGAGCGCCGCGATCATTCGCGACGGCCGCGTGCTGATTGCGAGGCGGGCGCGCGGCCCGGCGCTCGGCGTCTGGACGCTGCCGGGCGGCGTGGTCGAGGCCGGTGAAACGCTGCTGGAGGCCCTCAAGCGCGAGGTGGCCGAGGAAACCAGCCTGACGATCGAGCCGGTGACGGTCGCGGGCTATCGCGAGGTCGTGGCGCGCGACGGCGATGCCCGCGTCGTCCGGCATTTCGTGATCGTTTGCTTCGCCTCGCGCTGGATCGCGGGCGAGCCGCAATTGAACGACGAATTATCCGAGGCGCGCTGGCTGCGCCCGTCCGAACTGAGCGCGCTGAACACCACCGAGGGGCTCGCCGCGATCGTGGCGGACGCATTCGAGCGGCTGGAAGCACAGCGTTGATGCCTCCGCCGCCGGGCGGGTGGCGCTTGCACGGCGGCCCTTCGGAGCGCATATGTCCGCCCGCCCATGCTCAAACGAGCCCTCACCATAGCGGTCGCCGCGCTGACGCTCGCCGTCACCCCGGTGTGTGCGCAGGACGGCGGAACTTCGCGCCCGATCGAGGGCGCCCCCGCCCCGTTCGACGCCGACCTCGTGCGGCTCGCCGAGATTTTGGGATCGCTGCACTATCTGCGCGCGCTCTGCGGCGCCAACGAAGGTTCGAAATGGCGCGACCAGATGCAGGCTCTGCTCGATGCCGAAACCCAGAGCGGCGACCGGCGCAGGCGCCTCGTCACCAGCTTCAACCGCGGCTATCGCGTATTCCAGCAGACCTACCGCACCTGCACGCCCGCCGCCGATCTTGCGGTGCGGCGATACCTCGACGAAGGCGCGAAAATCTCGCGTGAAATCACCGCGCGCTATCAGAACTGACGCACGCGTTTACTCAGCCCGTTAACCTTTCCTAAAATTGCGGCTCGGCCGATCACGAAGGCGTGCTAGCGTGTTTACGGATGTGGCAGCGGACGGCGCGCTTTCGCCTTATTTCGAGCATGACAACAGTGCGAACAACAACTCCGAGCCACGATCCGCTGCCCGAGCGCGAGCAAAAGATGGCCGCGCTGAGCTATCTCAACGAAGCCTGGGCCGAAGCCCGTCTTGACGGCATCGACGACGACTGCATGGCACAGGCCTGCCTGTTCGCTGCGCTGGCCGAGTTGGTCACGACCTATGGCGAGACCGCGACCGCGACCTACGCCGAGGGCCTGTCCGCGCGCATCCGCAACGGCGAATTCACCGTCGACATCGCGCGGCAATAGCGCCTGCGGATTTCAGACGCCGCCGAACCGCGTCAATCCGAACAGCCGGTTCAACACCGCGTCGATGTCTTTGGCAAAAAACGGCTTGTAGAGAAAATCCGACGCGCCCCCCTTGCGGGCGCGATCCTCGATCCAGTTCTCGCGCTGGCCTGTGATCATCACCACCCGCCATCGGGGTTGGAATTCCGGATCGCATCCAGCGCCGCAAAGCCATCGATGCCCGGCATGTTGCAGTTGAGGAAGACGATGTCGAAGCGTTCGCGGCTCGTCATCTCGATGGCGGCCGCGCCGTCGACCGCCTCGTCCACCGTCAGCCGATAGCGGCTCGCCTGAACGACCTTGCGGATCACCGAACGAACCGTCGAAGAATCGTCGACGATCAAAGCACGGCATTGCAGCCGCGCCCGCACGCAGCTTTCGAGCAGCGCGGTGGCCTGGTCGGGGTCGATCGGCCTCAACAGGCCGCCGTCGATGTCGAGCCCATGGGTCAGGACCGCACGCGTGCGGGCATCCGAGGGGCCGACGAATATCGCCAAGGGGTTGCTGCCGGACGCATGCGCCCCGTCCAACAGTTTCTGCAGCGTGGGCCGCGGAATCTCCAGATCCACGAACACTACATCGAACGCGCCGCGCGCGATCGACGCGGCGACAGACGCTGCGCCGAGCGACGTGTCGGCGTCGTCGATTTCCACCGGCGCCGAGCACAAAGACGCCGCGCGCCGAAGCACATCGCTTTGCTCGGCGGTACGGGAGACGTTCAGGACTTTCAGGCAGAATAGGTCGTCGCTCATGCCCCGCCCGTGGCGGCGCAATCCGCACACCACGTGACTTCCCCCAAAGGCCGGAAATTCCAACCGCCTCGCCCCCCTGGGGCCAAGCAGGCGGCATTTGAGGCCAAGCCGCGGCCGTTAGCAATCGGCGATTGGTAGGATTCGGCGGTTACGCGCCAGCTTGGAGCGTTTCCACGAACCGGACCGGTTCGCCCTGGGCCGGCGTGACGAGTTCCCCCTGCCACATCACCCTGCGGCCGCGCACAAAAGTTCCAACCGGCCAGCCGGTCACCGCCACGCCGTCGAACGGCGTCCATCCGGAGCGAGAAACCACCCATTTCGCCGTGATCGTCTCGCGCCGCTTCATGTCGACGACCGTCAGGTCGGCATCGTAGCCGGCGGCGATCCGGCCCTTGCTCGCAATGCCATAGAGCCGCGCGGGCCCCGCGCTGGTGAGATCGACGAAACGCTGAAGAGTGAGGCGCCCGGCGTTGACATGGTCGAGCATGACCGGGACCAGGGTCTGCACTCCCGTCATACCCGAATGCGTTTTTGGATAGGTGTGCGACTTCTCTTCGAGCGTGTGCGGCGAGTGATCGGAGCCGACGGTGTCGATCAGGCCGCTCGCCACGCCCCGCCAGATGGCGTCGCGGTGCGAGGCATCGCGGACCGGGGGGTTGAGCTGCGCCCGCGCGCCGAGCCGCTCGTAGCAGTCGGGCGCGGCGAGGGTCAGATGCGCCGAAGTCGCCTCCGCCGACGCCACGTCCTTGTGGTCGGCAAGAAAGTCGATCTCCTCCCTGGTGGTGATGTGCAGCACGTGGACGCGCGTGCCGGTTTCGTGCGCGAGCCGGATCAGGCGCTGGGTGCAGCGGAGCGCGCATTCCTCGTCGCGCCAGACTGGATGCGAGCGCGGATCGCCCTCGACGCGCAGATGCATGCGCTCTTGCA
Source organism: Alphaproteobacteria bacterium (assembly GCA_016869215.1). Taxonomy (GTDB): domain Bacteria; phylum Pseudomonadota; class Alphaproteobacteria; order Rhizobiales; family Xanthobacteraceae; genus Z2-YC6860. Next base: position 57,481 of record VGEP01000004.1, read on the forward strand.
GCCGGTATTCGTCCTCGGAATGAAACGAGACGCGGCGGCGCGCGGATTTCAGGACGTTGCGCACGCCCTCGTCGTCCTCGATCAGAAGCGAGCCGGTCGACGAGCCCATGAACACCTTCACGCCGCAGGCGCCGGGCAGGCGCTCGAGTTCGCCGAGCTGGGGCGTGTTCTCGCGCGTCGCTCCGATGTAGAAGCCGAAGTCGCAGTGCATGCGGTGCTGCGCCCGCTTGATCTTGTCCGCGAGCGCGGCCGGATCGGTCGTCGTGGGATCGGTGTTGGGCATTTCGAACACCGCCGTGACGCCGCCCAGAACCGCACCGCGCGACCCGGTTTCGAGGTCTTCCTTGTGGGTGTGGCCCGGCTCGCGGAAATGCACGTGACTGTCGATCACGCCCGGCAGCACATGTAGCCCGCGGCAGTCGACCGTCTCGCCGGCCGAGCCGCCCACGTCGCCCACCGCGGCGATCCGCCCATTGCGGATTGCGACGTCGCGCACACCCTCGCCGTCCTGGTTGGCCACGGTGCCTCCTTTGAGGATCAGGTCGTAAGCGCCCGCCATCGAATATCCACCTATTCCAATTCCCGCTCTTGAGCGGTCCCGGTGCGCAGCTTACTTTCCGGCGCGAGGCGAGACATCTGGAATCGCATGAAAGCGGCACTTCTCCCCGACCGCGGTGTGGTGAAAGTCGTGGGCGACGACGCCCGCGCCTTCCTCAACGGCCTGCTGACCGCCGATATCACCAAAGTGACGCCGGACCGCCCGGCGTTTGCGGCGCTGCTGACGCCGCAGGGCAAGATCGTGGTGGACTGCATCGTGGCGGAAGCGCCGGCTGCCGACGGCGGCGGCTTGTTTCTCGACGTACCCAAGGCGCTGGCCGGGACGCTGGTCGCCAAGCTCAACTTCTACAAGTTGCGCTCCAAGGTGATCGCCGAGGACCTGTCCGAGGTGCTGGGTGTGATGGCGGTCTGGGACGGTTCGGGCGATACCGAGTACGGCCTGGTCTATCCCGACCCGCGCCTGCCCGCGCTTGGCCGCCGCGTCATGCTGCCGCCGCATCTCGCCAAGGAGGCCGCGGTCGACCTCGGTGCGGACCTGGTGGAGGCGGCAGTCCACGAAGCGCACCGCATCGCGCATGGCGTGCCGCGCGGCGGGCTCGACTTCATGTACGGCGACGCGTTCCCGCACGAGACCGACATGGACCAGCTCAACGGCGTCGACTTCGCCAAGGGCTGCTACATCGGCCAGGAGGTGGTGTCGCGCATGGAGCACCGCGGCAATGCGCGCACGCGCGTCGTGCCGGTGACGGTCGACGGCTACGCGCCCGACGCCGGCATTCCCATCGTGGCGGACGGCAAGACCGTCGGCACCACCGGATCGTCGGCAGGCGGGCGGGCGCTTGCCATGCTGCGCCTCGACCGCGTCGCCGACGCGATGGCCGAAGGCAAGCCGCTGATGGCTGCCGGAGTGGCAATGCAGCCGAAGAAGCCGGACTGGGCGACGTTCGACTGGCCGGGAGAGAAGACCGCACCATGACCGCCCCCCTGCTCCACGCCGACGGCCTGCACCGCTGCCCGTGGCCGGGCAAGGACGACGCGCTCTACATCGCCTATCACGACGAAGAATGGGGCGTGCCGGAATACGACGACCGCGCGCTGTTCGAGAAGCTCGTGCTCGACGGCTTCCAGGCCGGACTGTCGTGGATCACCATTTTGAGAAAGCGCGACAACTTCCGCCGCGCCTTCGACGGCTTCGAGCCGGAAAAGATCGCGCGCTACGACGCGCGCAAGAAGACGAAGCTGATGGCCGACGCCGGGATCGTGCGCAACCGGCTGAAGATCGAAGGTGCGGTGCTGTCGGCGCGCGGCTACCTCGAAATCATGGACAATGGTCCGGGCTTCTCGACGCTGCTCTGGGACCGCCTCGACGGCAAGCCGAAGGTGAACAAGTTCCGCGACACCAAGCAGGTTCCGGCCGAGACGCCGTTGTCGCGCGCGATCTCCAAGGAATTGTCGTCGCGCGGATTCAAGTTCGTCGGCCCGACCATCGTTTACGCCTTCATGCAAGCGGTGGGAATGGTCAACGACCATCTGGTGAAGTGCCATTGTCACGAAAAGTGCCAGGCGCACGGCAAGAAGCGATGAGCGCCGCGCGTTCCGCAAAGCCCGCGTCCAAGCCCGCCGCCCGCGCCTGGCAGCGCATGCTGTCGGGGCGGCGGCTCGACCTGCTCGACCCCTCGCCGCTCGACATCGAGATCGAGGACATCGCGCATGGGCTGGCGCGCGTGGCGCGCTGGAACGGCCAGACCGAAGGCGCGCATATCTATTCGGTCGCGCAGCATACGCTGCTGGTCGAGGCGGTCGCCCGCGCGCGCACGCCGGGGCTCGACCGCCGGGCGCGGCTTGCGATCCTGCTGCACGACGCGCCGGAGTATGTGATCGGCGACATGATCTCGCCGTTCAAGGCGGTGATCGGCGACAGCTACAAGGGCGTCGAGGCGCGGCTGCTCGCCGCCATCCACATGCGTTTCGGCCTGCCGGTGAAGCGCGGCGAAGAGCTTGAACGCCTGCTGAAAGCCGCCGACCGCGGCGCTGCCTATCTCGAAGCGACACGGCTGGCCGGATTCAGCGCGGCAGAAGCGCGGCGGTTCTTCGGCGCGCCGCCGCCGGTATCCGCCGCGGCGGAACGCGACTTCCTGACGCCCTGGTCAGCCGGCACCGCGGAGAAGCGGTTTCTGGAGCGCTTTGCCGCCGCGTCGAATGAGTGACCGCCCCGGTCCCGGGCGGCTTTCGGACGTGACAAGTCCGCTCTATATCTTGCCCGTGATTCCGCAAGGCACATCATGATCCACGTCTGCTCCCTCGCCCGCCTGCACGACACCGTCGCCGAAATCGGCGCGAGCCATGTCGTCACGTTGCTTCGCACCGTCGACCTGGTGGAGCGGCCGCGTTCGGTCGCGGCCGGAAACCACCTGATCCTCGGCATGGACGATATCGCGGAGCCGCTGGAAGGCTACACCCACCCGGCGGAAGAGCACGTCGCCGATCTGGTCGAATTCGTCCAGCGCTGGGACCGCCGCGCGCCGCTGGTGATGCACTGCTACGCGGGCATCAGCCGCTCGACGGCCGGCGCGTTCATCGCCGCCTGCACGCTCAACCCGCGCCGCGACGAAACCGCGATCGCAAAATTGATCCGCGACTCGTCGGCGACCGCGATGCCGAACCCGATGCTGGTCGGCCACGCCGACCGCCTGCTCAAGCGCAACGGGCGGATGGTCCGCGCGGTCCAGGCGCTCGGCCCCGGCCGTTTCGCCCAGGAGGGCGAACCGTTCCGGCTGGACCTGGAGTGATGGCCGCAGGCGCCGACGCGCATCTCACCCCGATCGAGGTCGGGCTCACCGCCGCCATCGTCGCGGTCGAGGCCGACGAGCCGCGCATCCTGGTCGCCGCCGATCCGAAAAGCGACACCCGCGCCGGCCTGCCGTTCGGCCCGTTCGACCCGCTGGCGCATCGCACATTCGAGATTGGACTTCGTTCATGGGTCGCAGCGCAGACCGCGATCAACGTGGGTTACGTCGAGCAGCTTTACACGTTTGGCGACCGGGGCCGGCACGCAAGCCCGGACGACACCGGCGCGCACACGATTTCGATCGGCTATCTCGCGCTGACCCGCATGCCCAAAAACGCCGCGGGCCTGTTCGAGCCGTGGTACCGGTTCTTCCCCTGGGAGGATTGGCGCGACGGCAAGCCGGACATCCTCGACGACGCCATCGTTCCGCTGCTCGAACAATGGGCGCGCGGCGGCAAGAGCGAGCCCGCCCGTCCGCTCGGCCGTAAGGAGCGGCTGCGGCACTGCTTCGGCGCCGGCGGCTCGCCGTGGGACGAGGAGAAGGTACTGGACCGTTACGAACTGCTGTACGAGGCGGGCCTCGTCGAGGAGGCGCGCCGCGACGGCCGCGAGGCAATCGTGGCGCGCGGCAAAATTCCCCCGCTCGGCGAGCCGATGCGCTTCGACCACCGCCGCATTCTGGCGACCGCCATCGCCCGCCTGCGCGCCAAGCTGAAATACCGCCCGGTGGTCTTCGAGCTGATGCCCGACGTGTTCACGCTCACCGAGCTGCAGCGCACCGTCGAGGCGATCTCCGGCCGTCACCTGCACAAGCAGAACTTCCGCCGCCTGGTCGAGACCGCGGCGCTGGTCGAGCCGACCGGCGAGACCTCGACCGCGACCGGCGGACGGCCCGCCGCGCAATTCCGCTTCCGCCGCGACGTCCTGCAGGAGCGGCCGGCGCCGGGCCTGCGCGTTGGTGGCCGGGCATAAACCAAGCCCGTTCCGCTATTGAACTTTTTCGGGCGATGCGCCGACCAAAGACGGCGTGGCTTGTCGCGCGGCGCACGCGCGCGTGTCCTATGACCGTTTCACGCGGTATCGGCACCGGGCCGGTTGACGTAAGATTGGATTCGCGGGGGCTCCGATGGAATTTCTACCGCTGGTGCTGATCGTCCTGGCGTTCCCGGTCATCGCGATCGTGGCGCTGGTGAAGGCGGTTAACCTCAACGAACGCATGCGCAGATTGGAAGCGCGGTTCGGGGCGCTCGAACTGCAGCTAGCCAGCGCGCCGGCCGCAGCCACCCAGCCCGCCGCTCCGGCCCCTGAGTCCGAACCGGCCCCGGCGGCCGAGCCGGAGCGCCCCTCCGAGGCCACCACCGAGACGCCACCCAAAACCGCTCCCGCGCCTGACGCGATCGCATCGCCGCCCGTGGCGCCTGTTGACGCCCCAAGCTTCGAGGAGCGCTTCGGCACGCGCTGGACGGTCTGGATCGGCGGCGTGGCGCTCGCGCTCGGCGGCATCTTTCTGGTCAAGTACTCGATCGAGGCCGGCTTGCTCGGGCCCGGCATGCGGCTGTTCTTCGGTGCATTGTTTGCGGCGTTCCTCGTCGGCGCCGGCGAATGGACCCGCCGCAAGGAATTGCTCTCGGGCTTCGCCGGGCTGCCGACGGCACACATCCCGAGCATACTCACCGCGGCCGGCACCGTCGCTGCATACGCTACGGTTTACGCAGCCTACGGCCTCTACGGCTTCATCGGCCCGGCGGCGGCGTTCGTGCTACTCGGCGCGGTGGCGCTGGCGACGCTTGGGGCGGCGCTGCTACACGGCCCTGCGCTCGCGGGCCTCGGTCTCGTCGGCGCTTATGTGACGCCAGCGCTGGTATCGACGGGCGAAGCAAACTTCTGGGCGCTTTATCTCTATCTGGCGGTGGTCACCGCCGCGGCCTTTGCGCTGGCACGGTTTCGGCTGTGGCGCTGGCTCGCGATGACCGCAGTCGCGTTCGGCGTGTTCTGGATTCTTCCGGGCCTCGATGGCATCGAAACCGGACGGCTCGGCGTCGCTCCGCACCTGTTCCACGCCGTCGCAGGCTTCGCCCTGGCCGCGGCGCTGATCGTGTCCGGATTGTTCTACGGGCCGACGGCCGAGCCGGGAAAGCCCTCCCCGGTGTCGGCCATCGCGCTCGCAGGCTATCTGTTCGGCGCGCTGCTGGTGGTCCTCGCCAGCAAGCACGATCCGGCGGCACTGGCCGTTTTCACGCTGCTCGCGGCCGCAACCCTTGCCATCGCATGGCGCACGGACGCAGCGTCGTTCGCGGTGCCGGTTGCGGCGCTGTTTGCCGTGACGGTGATTGCGCGCTGGTCGTTCGCGCCCGAGATCGCGCAACTGATCGCGGCGCCCGGCGCCGCCGGCGAGGCCGCGCCGCAGCCCTGGCGTGCCGACCTTGGCGCGCATTTGGCGCTCGGATGCGCATTTGCGGCGCTGTTTGGCGCCGGCGGCTATTTCGCGCAAGGCCGCTCGCCGGCGTCCCTGCCGCCGATCCTGTGGAGCGCCGCAGGCGTCGCGGTCCCGATCCTGATCCTGATCGCGCTGTACTGGCGGATCGCCGGCTTCGAGCGATCGATCCCGTTCGCGGGCCTGGCGCTGCTGCTGGCCGCGATCAACGCCGTCGCGGCCGAAACTCTGGACAAGCGCGCGCCCGCTCCGGGCATCGCCGCGGCTGGCGCGCTCCATGCCGTCGGCGCGATCGCCGCATTGGCGCTGGCTCTGACGTTTGCGCTGGAAAAAGGCTGGCTCACCGTGGCGCTGGCGCTCACCGTGCCGGGTATCGCCTGGGTCGCCGACAAGCGCCCGCTGCCGATGCTGCGTCCGCTCGCCGCCGCCATGGCCGCCATCGTCATGGCGCGCGTCGGGTGGGGGCCGACAATCGCGGGCGATCATCCCGGCACGATGCCGATCTTCAACTGGCTGCTTTACGGCTACGGCGTGCCCGCACTGGCATTCTGGGTCGCCGGCCATCTGATGCGCAAGCGCGGTGACGACAAGCCCGCCCGCATCGTCGACGCCGCGGCGATCCTGTTCACAGTGCTCGCAGTTTCGCTGCAGATCCGGCATCTGACCACCGGCGGCGACATTTTCGCCGCCCGCTCAAGCCTTGCCGAACTCGGCATGCAGGTGTGCGCGAGCCTCGCCATAGCGATCGGGCTCGAACGGATTCGAGTGCGCACCGGCAGCATCGTCCACAACGTCGGCGCGCTGCTGATCGCGGCCTGGTCGCTGTTCGCCATCGTGTTCGGGCTGTGGCTCGTGGCCAATCCGCTGTTCAGCACCGACCCGGTGGGACCGGGCAAGATTTTCAATCGCGTGCTGCTGGCCTACGGCATTCCGGCCGTACTCGCGATTGCGCTCGCTCTAGTCACGCGCGGCCTGCGGCCCAACTGGTATCGCGTCATCGCGGCCAGCACCGCGGTGCTGCTGATGTTGAGCTATCTCACGCTCGAAGTCCGCGCGCTCTACCACGGCCCGGTGCTGACCGCCGGCTACACCAGCAACGCCGAGCAATACACCTACTCCGTGGTCTGGCTGGCATATGGCGTAGCGCTGCTGCTATTCGGCATCTGGCAGCGCTCGCAACCGGCGCGGCTCGCGTCTGCCGCGATCACGCTGCTGACCGTCGGCAAGGTGTTCCTGATCGACATGTCGGACCTCACCGGCGTCCACCGCGCGCTGTCGTTCATCGGGCTTGGCCTCGTGCTGGTCGGGATCGGCTGGCTGTACCAGCGGCTGCTGTTCCCGCCGAAACGCACAACGGCGCCGGAGGGCACCGGCGCCGGGTCATCGCAGTAGGATCGGGCGCTGAGCCCGATTGGGTTACTTCGCGCTGATGTCGCACCAGATCGGGCCGACGCCGAGCCGGTAGGTGCCGCCGGTCTTCTCCCGCACCGGGTAGCAGCCGTCGCCGCCGCCGCCGAACTGCCGCCAGGCGAGACAGATTTCCACGCCCTTCACACGGACCGTGGCGCGGTCGCTTTCCTGCGGCGGACCGTGCGGGCGGCGATAGGACACCGTGACCAAGCCGCCGCTCTGTGCGAACTCGCCCTTGCCGCGCGTGCCGTCGACGCACTGGATCTGGAACGCGCGTCCGGCGAGCAATCGCGCTACGTCGCCGCCGTGCACCTGACGTTCAGCCCAAGCGGCCGACATTCCCCCCATCGTCAGACCCGCTGCAATGCCGGCTAGGACAAAGCTCTTGAGCCTTGGCATACTCGCACCTGTTTTTGTTGACGCCCCTGGGAACGACTCCCCTTTGATTCATCATCCACGATCGCTGCGCTCCCGTCGCGCATATCCTGAATCGACGGTTAATTCGCGAGCCACCGCGAATGCCGATGAAATCTGGAGAGTCGGGGTGTCGAGTAGCCGCATCCGCGTCGTGAATGCAGTCGCGGACGGCGGTAGCCTTAACGGCGCAGCGAAGGCGCTCGGTGTTAACCACGCGCGCGCCTTCCAAATGCCGGTACCGTTCGAGAGTTAACCTGCCACGCGCATGGAACGACGATGACGGATTCCGAACGGAAATCGGGCGAAGGCGATGCAGGCTTCGTCAGCGGGCTGATCCCGGCCGGTGAGATTCTCGCGCGCGGCGGACTGGCGTTTCTCACCGATATGATCGAAGGCCGCGTGCCGCAGGCGCCGATGTGCGGAACGCTCGGCTTCCGGCTAGTCGAGGCGCGCGAGGGCTTCGCCGCCTTCGAGGGCGTGCCGGAATTCCGCCATTACAACCCGATCGGAACAGTGCACGGCGGTTTCGCAGCGACGCTGCTGGATTCGGCTCTCGGCTGCGCGATCTTCTCGACGCTGGCGAGGGGCGAGACCTGGACCACGCTGGAGCTGAAGCTCAACCTGACGCGGCCGATCACAAAGGACACCGGCACGGTGCGCGCCGAGGGGCGGATCGTGCACCGCGGGCGCACCATCGCAACGTCGGACGGCACGCTCAAGGACCGCGCGGGCAAGCTCTACGCGCACGCCACGACGACGTGCATGCTGTTCCCGGCAAAGGAATAAGTTCGTTGCCGCGGCGGGCCGCCGCGTGCGCCAAGTCTGCAGGCTATGCTGAAACTACTGCTGCCCGCCCGACGATGCCGTGGTCATGCGATGCAGCCGCAGCGGCGCGCGCTGCAGGTCGGCGCGGGCGCTGCGGCGGCTGAATTCACAATAGGCGAAGCCCAGCCCCGAGACCGAGCCGCGGAAGCTTACGCCAGACGTCTTCTGCACGTTGAAGCAGGGCGAGAACGGAATGCCACGGACCGAGGCACAATACTGTTCGCCGCGCACATGCAGCGTGCCGGCCGGCAGCACCACATAGCGGCGCGGCCCCGAGCCGCCGACCTGGATGTAACCCGCAACCGAACCGTCGGCGTAAATGCGGCCGTTGCCGGTGGTGCCCTCGAAGCACGTGTAATGGAAATGCTTGCCGGCAATGAAACGCCGCGCGTCGGGCGCACGCATTTCCTCGGCCTGGGCCGGAATCGCACAGGCCAATCCCGCAATAACCAACGTAAGACGCAAAAACTTTGGCGACATGCCCCACTCCACTCATCTACCGACCAGCCGACCGTTAACGGATCGGTTACGTTAAGGAACGGTAGCCATCATGCCTCAGGATCGTAGCCAAATCCTGAACGTCTTTACCGGATCTTGACCACGATCCGGCCCCTCACACGGCCTTCGAGGATGTTCCCGGCAACGCCGATCACGTCCGACAGGCCGATCTGGCTGGTCATTGCGGCCAGTTTGCCGCGATCGAGGTCCGAATCCAAGCGCCGCCAAGCCTCGATCCGCAGGCTTTGTGGACATTGCACGGAATCGATGCCCAAAAGCGACACCCCGCGCAAAATGAACGGCGCGACGCTCGTGGGCAGGTCCATACCGCCGGCCAGTCCGCAGGCGGCGACGGCGCCGCCGTATTTCGTCATCGACAGGACGTTGGCGAGCGTCAGCGACCCGACCGAGTCGATGCCTCCCGCCCAGCGCTCCTTGGCGAGCGGCCGCGGCGGGCCGGTGAGTTCGCTGCGGTCGATGACCTCGCTTGCGCCGAGACTCTTGAGATAGTCGGCCTCCTGCCGGCGGCCGGTCGAGGCGATCACCGTGAATCTCAGTTTGGCCAGCAGTGCCACCGCGACCGAGCCGACGCCGCCGGCCGCGCCCGTGACGACCACCGGTCCGTCCGCGGGCTTCAGCCCGTTGCGCTCCAGCGCCATCACCGCGAGCATGGCGGTGTAGCCCGCGGTGCCGATCGCCATCGCCTCGCGGCCGCTCAAGCCCTGCGGCAACCGCACCAGCCACTGGCCCTTCACGCGCGCATGCTCACCATAGGCGCCGAGATGCGTCTCGCCGAGGCCGTAGCCGTTCAGGATCACCTTGTCGCCGGGCTGCCAGTCCGGATGCGAGGACCCCTCGACCGTGCCCGCGAGGTCGATGCCGGGGATCATGGGGAAGCGACGCACCACCGGCGCCTTGCCGGTGATCGCGAGGCCGTCCTTGTAGTTGATTGTCGACCACTCGACCGCGACGTTGACGTCGCCGTCCATCAGCCCGCTCTCGTCGAAGTCGGACAGCCGGACGGTTTGCCCCTTGTCCGCCTTCTCGATAACGATCGCCTTGAATGTCGCCACGCTTAACGCCCCCCGCTTTCAGGGCGCGGATGATGGCATTCCGGATGAGCGGCGAAAAGTGCTGCGTTGCTACGCCGCCGCAGTTGCCGCCGGCCGCTCCACCGGGCGTTCGACGATCGGCAGATTGATCACCGCGGACGCGACGCCGAACCCGATCGCGCCCCACCAGATCAGGGCATAGGAGCCGGTGGCCTCGAACATCACGCCGCCCAGCCAGACGCCCAGGAACCCGCCGACTTGGTGGCTGAAGAAGGCAAGGCCCAGCAGCATGGACAGCCAGCGCGGGCCAAACATCAGCGCCACCAGCGCCGAGGTCGGCGGCACGGTGGACAACCAAAGCACGCCGATCACCGCGCTGAACACCAGCGTCGTCGCCGGATGCGGCGGCAGCATGATGAAAATCAGGATCGCCACCGAGCGGCTGAAGTAGATCGCCGACAGGATGAAGCGCTTGGGCACGAGGTTGGACAGCCACCCGGCCCCGATCGAGCCCATGATGTTGAACAGGCCAATGATGGCAAGCGACCAGCCGCCGACCCAGACCGGAAGGCCGCGGTCGACGAGATAGGCCGGCAAATGGACGGCAATGAAGAACAGCTGGAAGCCGCAGGTGAAATAGCCAAGCACCAGCAGCACGTAGCTGCGGTGGCCGAAGGCCTCCGACAGCGCCTGCCGCAAGCTCTGGCGCGCCACGGCCGGACCTTTGGGCGCGGCCGATTCCGGCGGTGCGGCCAGCGCCAGCGTCAGCGGCAGGATCAACAGCAGGATAGCGGCAAAGATCAGCAGCGCATTCTGCCAGCCGAACTGGTCGATCAGCGCAATCGACAGCGGCGAGAACAGGAACTGGCCGAACGAACCCGCTGCCGTGCCGGCGCCGAATGACAACGAGCGCCAGTTGTCCGGCATCAGCTTGCCGAACGCGCCGATCACCAGCGTGAACGAACAGCCGGCGAGCCCAAAACCGATCAGCACACCGGCAGTCAGATGAAACTCAAGCGCCGAGGTCGCATAGGCCATCCAGGCGGTGCCGATCACGTAGAGCAGAGCGCCGCCGGAAATGACCCACGGCGCGCCGAACCGGTCGGCCAGCGCGCCGGCGAACGGCTGGCCCGCGCCCCACAACAGCATCTGGATTGCCATCGCGAGCGCGAACACGTCGCGGCCCCAGCCGCGGGCCTCCGTCATCGGCGTCAGGAACAAGCCGAAGCCGGAACGCGGCCCGAATGCCAGCATGCCAATCAGGCAGCCGCAGAGCAGGATGACCACGGGAGTGCGCCAGGGGGCGATACGCGCGCTCATGGCCGGATCATGCCGCCGCGGGCGCGGGGCGCGCCACCGGCTTCTCGACGATCGGCAGATTGATGATCGCAGAAGCGACGCCGAAGAACACCGACAGCCACCAGACCACGTTATAGGAACCGGTGTATTCGAAGGCCACGCCGCCGAGCCATGCCCCGAGGAAACCGCCGACCTGATGGCTGAAGAAGGCGAACCCGAACAGCATGGTCAGCCAGCGGGTGCCGAACATCAGCGCCACCAGTCCCGAGGTGGGCGGCACTGTGGAGAGCCACAGCAGCCCGGTGACGGCGCCGAAGATCAGCGTCGAGGCCGTGCTCGGCGGCAGCGTGATGAAGGCGACGATGGCGAGCGCGCGGCCGAAATAGATCGCGGAGAGGATGTAGCGCTTGGGCATTCGGCTCGCGAGCCAGCCGGACGCGAGCGAGCCGACAATGTTGAACAGCCCGATGACCGCGACGGTCCAGGCGCCGATATCGGCGCTCAGGCCCCGATCCACGAGATAGGACGGCAGGTGGAAGGTGACGAAAGCAAGCTGGAAGCCGCAGGTGAAGAACCCGAGCACCAGCAGCACGTAGCTGCGGTGCGCGAACGCCTCGCCCAGCGCCTCCTTGTAGGATTGCTGCTTCACGCCGCCGGACGGCGCGCTCACGGGCGTCGCCAGCATCATCGACAGCGGCAGCACCAGCAGCATGATGCCGGCGAACACCATCAGCGCGGTCTGCCACGAGAACGCATCGATCAGCGCGTGCGCCAGCGGCGAATAGACGAACTGGCCGAACGAGCCCGCGGCGGTTCCCGCACCGAACGCAAACGAGCGCCAGCCTTCCGGCACGAGTTTGCCGAGCGCGCCGACCACCATCGGGAACGAACAGCCGGCAAGCCCGAAGCCGATGACGATGCCGGCCGAAATGTTCAGGCCGAGCGGCGTCGCGGTGTAGGCCATCATCACGAGGCCGACGGCGTAGAGGATGGCGCCGGCGCACAGCACGCGCACCGGGCCGAAACGGTCGGCGATGCCGCCCGCGAACGGCTGCGCCGCACCCCACAGCAGATTCTGCGTCGCAAAGGCAAACGAGAACACGTCGCGGCCCCAGCCGCGATCCGCCGAAAGCGGCGTCAGGAACTGACCGAGCGACGAGCGAGGGCCGAAGGCGATGAACGCGATGGCGCAGCCGACCGCGATCAGGACCGCGGGTGTCCGCCACGTGGCAAGCTTCGGCGACGCAGTCGCGGTGGACATCGAGCCTCCGGCGAATTCGCGCCGCAGCGGCGCGCGATGGCGAGGCCATAGATAGTGGCAGGCCCGGAGTCGCCAAAGCGAAACTTGGTGATGACTTCGATACATGCCGCGCATGGCTGAACGCCTGCGGGGGTCTGGCGCGAACCGCGCCGAAGTGCTATGTTCGATTTGCTCTAAATGAGGATAACAGCCGCGGGTGCCATGCGGCGGAGCGAACGGGCCAGGGTCAGAAGATCGAACGACAAGGCGAAGCCGGCATTGCGCCGGATGTTTTCGTCCCCATATATGCTCATACTGAGTATATATGAACCGGAATGAGGCTGACGAAATGCCGGTCTTGGAGATAGTGGGACCACAACATCCGCGCCGGGCTGCGTCCGCAGCTGCGCCGGCGGAAGGTTCCGCGCTGCGCCGCTTCGGCGCCCTGCCCGCGCCCAAGCTCGAATGGACCGCCGAGGTCGAGCGCGAAACCGCGCACCTCTACGCGCGCATCAGGAACGTCGTGCCGCCGGCCGAGTGGCCGTTCTTCGCGCCCTACGTTCACGCCATCAACCGCCTGAAGCGGGAGCGCAACGCCGTCATCCTGGCGCACAACTACCAGACGCCGGAGATCTACAACTGCGTCGCCGACTTCACCGGCGACTCGCTGCAGCTCGCGCGCGAGGCGACCAAGGTGAAGGCCGACATCATCGTGCAGTGCGGCGTGCACTTCATGGCCGAGACCGCCAAGGTGCTCAATCCCGACAAGACCGTGCTGATCCCGGACCTCAAGGCCGGCTGCTCGCTCGCGGAAGCCATCACCGGCGAGGACGTGCGGCTGCTGCGCGAGCGATTCCCCGGCGTGCCGGTGGTCACTTATGTCAACACATCCGCGGAAGTGAAGGCGGAGAGCGACATCACCTGCACGTCGTCGAACGCGGTGCAGATGGTCGAGAGCCTCGGCGCGGACAAGGTGATCTTCGTCCCCGACCAGTATCTGGCGAAATACGTCGCCTCGCAGAGCAGGGTGAAAATCATCGCCTGGAAGGGCTCCTGCGAGGTGCACGAGCGCTTCACCGGCGACGAACTGGCGCTGATCCGCGAAAACGACCCGGAGGTGCAGATCGTAGCGCACCCGGAATGCCCGCCGGACGTGATCGCAGCCGCCGACTTCACCGGCTCGACCGCGCACATGATCGACTACGTCCGCAGGAACCGGCCCAAGCGCGTGGTGCTGGTCACCGAATGCTCGATGGCCGACAACGTGCAGGCCGAGCTGCCGGACGTCGAATTCACGCGGCCATGCAATCTCTGCCCGCACATGAAGCGCATCACACTGCCGAAGATTCTCGACAGCCTGCTCAACATGCGCGAGGAGGTCACGGTCGAGCCTGCGATCGCCGAGCGCGCGCGGCGCGCGGTCGAACGGATGATTTATCTGAAATCCTGAATTGGCTGCACGGCAAGACAGATTCGGGGAGTAACGCCATGCTAACACGGTCGACCGAAGCGCTGATCGAGCAGTCCCTGCTCTATCCCGGCGGATTCCTGTCACCGCTGGAGATCGAGGACGCGGTGGCGCGGGCGCTCGCCGAGGATCTCGGCCGCGCCGGCGACGTCACCTCCATCGCGACGGTGCCGATCGGCACGCCGAGCCGCACCGTGCTCGCAGCCCGCAAGGCCGGCACGATCGCGGGCCTGCCGCTGGTCGCGGCCTGCTTCCGCAAGCTCTCGCCCGAGATCGAGCTTCGCCCCGTGGCGCGCGACGGCGATGCGGTCAACGCCGGCGCTGTTCTGATGCACATCGAGGGCGACGCCCGCGCGGTGCTGTCCGCGGAGCGCGTGGCGCTGAACTTCCTCGGCCACCTGTCGGGCGTCGCCACGCTGACCGCGGCCTATGTCAAGGCCGCCGCCGGAAAGACCCGCATCTGCTGCACGCGCAAGACCACGCCGAGCCTGCGCGCACTGGAGAAATACGCCGTGCGCTGCGGCGGCGGCTTCAACCATCGATTCGGCCTCGACGACGCGATCCTGATCAAGGACAACCACGTCGCGGTCGCGGGCGGCATCCGCGCGGTGCTGGAGCGTGCGCGGGCGCATGCCGGGCATCTGGTCAAGATCGAGATCGAGGTGGATTCGCTCTCGCAGCTTCGCGAAGTGCTCGACTGCGGCCTCGCCGACGTAGTGCTGATCGACAATTTCGGCGTCGCCGACATGAAGACGGCAGTCGCGATGGTCGGGGGCAAGCTCGTGATCGAAGCTTCCGGCGGCATCACGCTCGATACCATCCCGGCGATCGCCGCGACCGGCGTCGACTACGCTTCGTCCGGCGCGCTGACGCATTCGGCGCCGAACCTGGACGTAGGGCTGGATATCGAGATGTGAGGGCTTGTCCCGGGCGCAATGCAGCACGAAGTGCTGCTTCGCAGACCCGGGACCCCGATTACTCGATTAAACGAACCGGGGTCCCGGATCAGCGGTGCACCGTTTCGCTTCGCTTCACGCTGCACCGCATCCGGGACACACACCGCCTACAGCTTCGCCTTTGCGTCTTCGGCGCTTGCCTGCGGCCGGCCCGGCGGCAGCGCGTGCGACTCGTTCAGCGGCGGGTTCTCCGAGCCGTCGCCCCATGCGCGCGGGCGGTAGAACTTGTGCACGCCGATCACCTGCAGGCGGCGCATCTCCCGTGTCCACGACGGATGCACCCAGTAGGCGTGATAATGCGTCGAGTGCCCGACCTCCGGCAGCCAGAGCTTGCCGTCGAGCATGTCGCGCGCGATCTCCTTGGCCTGGTCCCAGAGCCTGGGCTCGTTGACCACGTCGGGGACGTTGTCGCAGGCGAAAGTGAACTGGCAGGCGAGCTTGCGGTGTGCGTTCTGATAGACCACGCCGCAGACGTTGGTCGGATAGAAGCCTGAAAACACGCGGTTCATCACCACCTGCGCGACCGCGATCTGGCCGCGCTTCGGCTCGCCGCGCGACTCGAAATAAACCGCCTCGGCGAGGCACTTTTCGGCGCGCGCGCGCTGCTTGACGTCGAGCTTGAGGCGCTCGGCCGGCGTCTTGGGCCTGCGGCCCTCGCCCGTGACCTCGCCCTTGGGCGCAACCGACTGGCCCGCGGCGGTCGCCGGGGCTGGCGATGCTGCGGGCGGGCGCTTCATATCGGGGTCGGCCGCGGCCGGCGACTGGATCAGAGGCTCCTCGTCCATCGGCCATGGCTGGATCGTGCCGACGCCGTCGTCCGAGGGCCGGTCGCCGAAATAGAGCCGCCCCAGCCGCTCGGCCGCGCTGCCGTGCTCAATCGGCGCTTCGAGCGGCGACGGCTGCGGCGCGGGCGCGGCGTGCTGCGGCGGCAGCGATGCAAGTCGATACGATCCGGGACCGGGCATCGCTTCGGCGCCGCGATCCGCCGACGGCGCCGCGGTGGCGCGTTCGGGGACCGGCTCCTGTTCCGGCTCGGCCGCCGGACGGTCGACGATATAGGGCGGCACCGGCGCCTCCGGCTGCGGCAGATCGGCGGGCCGCGGGAACGACACGGTCTTGACCCGGCCGGGCGTCAGATCGCGCGTGCCGCCGGGCGCCTGCTCGTCTTCGCGCGGCGGGCGGACGACCAGGAGATCGCCCTTGAGCCTGCGGTTGACTGCCGGGTACGCGGGGCGCGGCCTCGGCTGCGGCACGCCGGAAAGTCCCTCGCCCAGCGCGCCGGTCGTCGCCGGGTCGAGCGCTGCGAGGCGATACGACGCCGGATCGGGCATCGCGGTGCCGAGCGGACGCGGAAAGCTGAAGGTCGCGGCGTGAATGGTGCCGAACGGCGAGGCCAGCATGCGCGCGCGAAGCCGCTGCGACATCTCCGGCTGCCGCGCCATCAGCGCGACCGTGTCCTGGTAGCCGATCTGCGTCGGCACCGTGCCCATGGCCAGGATGCAAAGGCCGAAGGGAACGGCGCGGCCGCCCTTCGGCCTTCTACGCGACGCAACCATGCTTACGCTCACGCGACAAACGCAACGCTACGCAACACGACACAAAGCGGCTTACGAGCAACGCGCTACAGACGCCGCCGCATGGAGCGCAGTTGCTCCAATGCGACAGGTTCTTTTATGGCAGGGTTAACCTTGCGAAGCCGTTAATCGCGCGCATGCGCGCGCAACGCCGCGCCGTTGCTGCAAACGCGCGTTGGTAAACGCTTCGTCAACGCGGCGCGTGGTGCTCGAAAACGAACATGGCCGGGAAGATCCCGGCCATGTCGTCAGGTTTCTCTATTGCGCACGGATCAGAGCTTGACGCCCTTCTCTTTGAGATACTTCACCGCGCCTGGATGCCACGGTATCGGCCCGCCCTTTTGATTGGCGAGCGTGATGCTGGTCGCCTCGCGATGCACGGCGACCAGGTCCGCCTGCTTCTCGATGAAGGTTTTGACGATGTTGTAGGCGGTGCCTTCCGGCATCGACTCGTGGGTCACGAGGATGTTCTGAATGACCGAAACCGGATTGTCGCGATCCTGTCCGGGATAGGTTTTCGCCGGGATCACGCCGGTGGTGTAGAGATTGTTGTACTTGGCGTTCATCTTCGCGACGAGGTTGGCGGTGTCGACCAGCCTGATCTTGACGTTGGGCGTCGCCGCCAAATCGGTGACTGCGGCCGTCGGCAGTCCGCCCACCCAGAAGTAGGCGTCGATCTTGCCGTCCTTGATCGCGTTCGTGGACTCGGCGACGCCGAGCCGTTCGCGCCGCACGTCCTTGTCGCGGTCGAGGCCGGCGGCCTCGATGCAGCGGAACGCCATTACTTCGGTCGCGCTGCCGGGCGAGCCAGTAGACACGCGCTTGCCCTTGAGATCGGCCATCGTGTTGACGCCGCGGCCCTCGATCGAAACGACGTGCATGCGGTTAGGATACAACTCCAGCAGCATCCGGACGGGAACCGCGCTGCCCTTGAACTTGTCGATTCCCTTGAGCGCATCGAATGCGGCATCGACCTGAGACAGCGCGATTTCGCTCTGCTTGGAGCCGATCAGCTTGAGATTGTCGACCGACCCGCCGGTGACCCGCGCCGTCGCCACGAATCCCGGCAGCGTCTTCGACAGCACGTTGGCCATGCCGCCGCCGAGCGGATAGTAGACGCCGCCGGTACCGCCGGTCGCGATCGCGATGCTGGTCTGCTGCGCCAGCGCGGCCTCGCCCAGCAACGCACTGCCGGCAAAGCCGGACGCCGCCGTGGCGATCATGAACTCTCTGCGATTCATCGTTGTCCTCTCCTTAGCCATCCCTAAGCCGGCGCCTTTGACGCATCCGGCTGAAGGTATTGTTTTAACAGAACTGCCGCGCCGAGCGCCAACCCGATCGTGGCCGGATACGGAATGTCGAGGCGGATCAGCGCCTCGACCGGCGCTTCCAGCAGGGTCGGGAACACCAGAAACAGGCCCGCCAGCAGGATCAGCGCACGTTCGGTGCGGGTGGTGCGGCGAAGTGCCCAGCCCTGCGCTGCGGCGGCGATGAAGGCGAGGCCGACACCGGCCTTCGCTGTGATCATGACCACGTCGAGCCAGGTTCCGCCCTTGGGCAGCGCGAGCAGAAGCCCGACGCCCTGCGGGTCGAGCACAAACACGAACGGCACCAGGAACGCAGGGATGGTGTACTTCCAGGCCTGCAAGGTGGTTGCGTAAGGATCGCCGCCGGTGATCGCAGCTGCCGCGAACGGCGACAGCGCAGTCGGCGGCGAAACCTCCGACAGCACCGAGTAGTAGAAGATAAACATGTGCGCGGCGATTGCCGGCACCCCGAGCTGGGTCATCGCCGGCGCGGCAATCACGGCGCAGATGATGTAGGACGCGGTCACCGGCACCGCGAGACCGACGATCCAGACGATCAAAGCGGTGTAGATCGTAGTCAGCAGCAGGCTGCCGCCCGCGTAGGCGATCACGATCGAGGAGAACTTCAGCCCGAGCCCGGTGAGCGTCACGACGCCGACGATGATGCCGGCGGTGGCACATGTCGTCGCGGCCGTCAGCGCGCTGATCGAACCGTCGGCGAGCGCGCGCCCGAGCTTCTTCGGCATCAGCGCGGTTTCGCGCGTCAGGAAGCTCATCAGCAGCGTCATCACCGTCGCCCAGAACACCGAGAGCGTCGGCGAAAAGCCCCAGATCATGAACACGACGACGGCAATCAGCGACACGAAGTGGAAGCCGTAGCGCCGCGTCAGCTGCCACAGAGTCATATCCTGAGAGAAATCGACCACGTGGGTGGAGAATTTCTTCGCGTCCAGCTCCACCATGATCAGCAGACAGAAGTAGTAAAGGATGGTCGGGATCACGGCCATCATGATGACGTCGAGGTAGCTGATCTTGAGGAACTCGGCGATCAGGAACGCGGCGGCGCCGAGCACCGGCGGGGAGATGATCGCGCCGAGCCCGCCGGCGGCGAGCAAGCCGCCCGCCGCGTTCTTCTCGAATCCTGACTTCTCCATCATCGGATAGGCGACCGCGCCGACCGTCACCGTGGTCGCGACGCCGGATCCCGACGGCCCGCCGAGCAGAAACGACGACAGCACCACGGTGCGGCCCGCGCTGTTGGCCTTCTTGCCCATCAGCGCCATCGAAAAGTCGATGAAGAACTTGCCCGCGCCGGACTGTTGCAGGAATGCGCCGTAAATCGTGAACAGCACAATCAGGCTCGACGACACGTCGATCGGCACGCCGAAGATGCCTTCGAGCGTGATGAACAGGTGGCCGACGAGTTGGCCGACGTCGAAGCCGCGATGCGCCCAGGGATCCGGAAAATACGGGCCGAAATAGGCATAGAGGATGAACGCGACCGACACGGCAGGCACAATCGGGCCGGTGGTGCGGCGATTGGCCTCCAGCACCAGCGCGATGAAGAGCACGCCGAGGATGGTGTCGGTCTGGTTCGGCAGCGTGGCGCGGTCAGTGAAATCGTCGCCGCCCTGCAGGGCATAGAACAGTATCAGCGCGCCGGCGATACCCAGCACCACGTCCCACCAGCGGATGCGGTTGCGGAACCGCGCCGCCGCCGGAAACAGCAGGAAGCTCAGCAGCAGCACGAAGGCGACGTGGGTGTAGCGCAGCGGCTGGGTCGAGATGATCGGAAAATCCTGAAACGGCCAGGCGCCGCCCACCGCCGCATAGAGGTGGAACAGCGACATCACGATGGCGATGCACATCACCACGTTGCCCGCGACACCCGCGAGCCGGTTGACCGCACCCTCCTCCGCCTCGATGAACGTTTCGGCCTTCTTCAGCGCGTCTTCCGACACGCCCGGCGGCGCAGCCGCCTGGCCAAGACCATCCCGCTCCGACATCATTCCCCCTGACGAAACACGCCGTGCCGTTTGCCCCTCGGCAAGCTAGCACGTGATCGGGAGCGGGAAACCCCCGACGAACGTTTGGGTCGCGGCGCAATGGCATTGGCCTTCGCCGAGACCCCCCTCCGCGCCTCGCCGAAGCGACGGCCCACTTTTCATGGGACCCGGAACCGCGATCACGCCTCGCCCGCGGCCGTCTTGCCGAGCGCAGCCTGCGCCGCAGCAAGCCGGGCAATCGGAACCCGGAACGGCGAGCATGACACGTAGTCGAGTTCCGCCTCGTGACAGAACGCGACCGACGCGGGATCGCCGCCGTGCTCGCCGCAGATGCCGACCTTCAGGCCCTTGCGCGTCGCCCGTCCGCGCTCCACGCCCAGCCGCACCAGGGCGCCCACGCCTTCGCGATCGATCGACACGAACGGGTCGCCGGGCAGGATGCCGCGCTGGGTATAGACGCCGAGGAAGCTCGCCGCGTCGTCGCGGCTGATGCCGAAGGTGGTCTGCGTCAGATCGTTGGTGCCGAAAGAGAAGAACTCCGCACTCTGCGCGATCTCATCGGCGAGCAGTGCCGCGCGCGGCAGCTCGATCATGGTGCCGACCTGGTAGTCGAGCTTCGCGCCGGTTTCCTTCGAGACAGCCGCGGCCATGGCGTCGATGCGCGCTTTCACGATGTCGAGCTCGGCCTTGGTCGCAATCAGCGGCACCATCACCTCGGGCTTTACCGGCTTGCCGGAACGCTTGCCGGCCGCGGCCGCGGCCTCGAAAATCGCGCGCGCCTGCATCTCGGCAATCTCCGGATAGGCGATGGCGATGCGGCAGCCGCGGAAGCCGAGCATCGGGTTGAACTCCGACAGTTCGGCGGCGCGGTGCTTGAGTTTCTTCGGATCGGCGCCCATCGCGGCCGCAACCTCGGCGATGTCCTCGTCGCTGTGCGGCAGGAACTCGTGCAGCGGCGGATCGAGCAGGCGGATCGTCACCGGCAGGCCGCCCATGATCTCGAACAGCTCGGCGAAGTCGCCGCGCTGCATCGGCAGCAGCTTGCCGAGTGCCGCCCGCCGCGCGCGCTCGTCGTCGGCTAGGATCATCTCGCGCACCGCCTGAATGCGCTCCTCGTCGAAGAACATGTGCTCGGTCCGGCACAGCCCGATGCCCTCGGCGCCGAACTTGATCGCCAGCCGCGCGTCAGCCGGCGTGTCGGCGTTGGCGCGCACGCCGAGCGAACGCACCTTGTCGGCCCAGCCCATCAGCGTGCCGAACTCGCCGGACAGCGCCGGCTCCGTCATCGGCACCCTGCCGATCAGCACCTGGCCGGTGGAGCCGTCGATGGTGATCTGCTCGCCGCGCTTGAGCACCGCGTTGCCGGCCTGCATGGTCTGCGCCGCGGGATCGACGCGCAGTGCGCCCGCGCCGGAGACGCAGGGCTTGCCCATGCCGCGCGCGACCACCGCGGCGTGCGAGGTCATGCCGCCGCGCGTGGTGAGGATGCCCTCGGCGGCGTGCATGCCGTGGATGTCCTCAGGCGACGTCTCGACGCGGACCAGGATGACCTTGCGTCCCTCGCCTTTCAGGCGCTCGGCCTCGTCGGACGAGAACACAATCTCGCCGGAGGCCGCGCCCGGCGACGCCGGAAGCCCGGTCGCGATCACGCGCCGCTCGGCCTTCGGATCGATGGTTGGATGCAGCAACTGGTCGAGCGAAGCCGGGTCGATGCGCGTCACGGCTTCCTCGCGCGTGATCAGCTTCTCGTTTGCCAGTTCGACCGCGATCCGAAGTGCGGCCTTGGCCGTTCGCTTGCCGTTCCTCGTCTGGAGCATCCAGAGCTTGCCCTGCTCGACCGTGAACTCCAGGTCCTGCATGTCGCGGTAGTGCTTTTCCAGCGTGGCGTAGATGCGGGTCAATTCCTTGAATGCGACCGGCATCGCCGTCTCCATCGACGGCTTGTCGGAGCCTGCCTCGCTGCGCGCGGCCTCGGTGATTTCCTGCGGCGTGCGGATGCCGGCGACCACGTCCTCGCCCTGGGCGTTGATCAGGAATTCGCCGTAGAGCTTCTTCTCGCCGGTCGAGGGGTTGCGCGTGAAGGCGACGCCGGTCGCCGACGTGTCGCCCATGTTGCCGAACACCATGGCCTGCACGTTGACCGCGGTGCCCCAGCTTTCCGGAATGTTGTGCAAGCGGCGGTACGTGATCGCGCGCTGGTTCATCCACGAGCCGAACACCGCGCCGATCGCGCCCCAGAGCTGCGCGTGGGGCTGCTGCGGAAACGGCTGGCCAAGCTCCTCCTCGACGCGCTGCTTGTAGAGCGCGACAACCTCGGTCCAGTCGTCGGCCGAAAGCTCGGTATCGAGCGTGAGCGCGGCGCGCGATTTGTGCTCTTCGAGGATGTCCTCGAAATTGTGATGCTCGATGTTGAGCACCACGTTCGAATACATCTGGATGAAGCGGCGGTAGGAATCGTAG
Source organism: Alphaproteobacteria bacterium (assembly GCA_016869215.1). Lineage (GTDB taxonomy): Bacteria > Pseudomonadota > Alphaproteobacteria > Rhizobiales > Xanthobacteraceae > Z2-YC6860. The sequence continues at coordinate 79,773 of VGEP01000004.1, forward strand.
GCAAAGCGCCGGTCGCCGGAGTTGCGCGCCAGCGCCTCCACGGTTTCGTCGTTGAGGCCGAGATTGAGGACCGTATCCATCATGCCGGGCATCGAGGCGCGCGCGCCCGAGCGCACCGACACTAGCAGCGGGTTATCAAGATCGCCGAGCCGCTTGCCGGTAACGCGACCGATGTGGGCGAGCCCCGCCTCGACCTGCTTCTCCAGGTCTTTCGGATATTTCCGGCCGTGCGCGTAGAAGTGCGTGCAGACCGCGGTCGTGATTGTGAATCCCGGCGGCACCGGCAATCCCAAGTTGGCCATCTCGGCGAGATTGGCGCCCTTGCCGCCGAGCAGTTCCTTCATGCCGGCGCGGCCCTGCGCCTTGCCGCCGCCGAAGGTGTAGACCCAGCTTCCGGATTTCGAGGGCGATTTGTGCGATGGCTTGCGCGGAGCCTTGGCGGGCTTGCGCTGCGATTTGACCGATTTTCCAACTTTCGCTTTCGGGGCTGGACGGCGTGCCATGGGAGTCTCGCTGTCTCGATGCAGGGTTCTTGAAGACCCTTCCCCGGCGTTTCCTCGATTGGGTTGGTTTATAGCGTCAATTGCGGGCGGATGTTTCCCAAACTTTAGGTGGATCGCCCGCGATGCACAGGGCAATGCTAAGCCTCGCCCTCCATGGGAGTACGGCGGCGCAAACGGCAATCCCGGACCGTCTAACCCTCGATCTTCGAGAAATCCGCCACCGCCCGCGTCGCCTCGCGGATCTCGTTCAGCATCCGCAGCCGGTTTTCGCGCAGCCGCACGTCGGTCACGTTGACCGTGACCTTGTCGAAGAACGCGTCCACATAGGGCCTGAGCTTGGCGATCGAGGTCATGGCCGAGGCGAAGTCCTCGCGCACCACCGCGAGCCCCGCCTCCAGCACCGCGCCTTCGATGGCGCGGCCCAGCGCCTTTTCCTCGTCCAGTTCGTAGAAAGTGGCGTCCGGCGTTCCGCGGTACTCGAACTTGTCCTTCTTCTCCTCGATCCGCAGGATATTGGCCGCGCGCTTATAGCCCGCGACCAGGTTCCTGCCGTCGTCGCTGTCGAGGAACTTGTCGAGCGCCTCGATGCGGCGCACGACCAGCAGCAGATCGTCGTTGCCGGCATCCTTGCCATTTCTTTGCGCGAACACCGCGTCGACGAGATCGTGCCGCGCGCCCTGCTCGCGGAGCTGAACCTTGAGCCGCTCGGCGATGAACAGCATCAGGTCGTCGGCGAGCGCAGGGATCTTCGACTTGTCGCGCTCCAGGTTACCCTGCAGCTTGCTCAGCCGCTCGGCGCCGCTGCCGTCGCCGGCCTTCGGGCTATAGGTGCGCAGCTCGTGATGCGCGTGGCGCAGCGCGGTCGCGGGTAATGCGTGCGCGAAAATCGCCTTCAGGCGCAGACGGAGCTTGTTATCCAGAACGATGCGGATGACGCCCAGCGCGGCGCGGCGCAGCGCATAGGGGTCCTTGCTGCCGGTCGGCTTCTCGTCGATGGCCCAGAAGCCGGTGAGCATGTTGATCTTGTCGGCAAGCGCGACCGTGATCGCAACTGGATCGCCCGGCACCAGATCGTCCGGGCCCTTGGGCCGGTAGTGGTCCTCGATGGCGTGCGCGATCGCGGCGTCTTCCCCTTGGGCCTCCGCGTAATAGCGGCCCATGGTCCCCTGCAATTCGGGAAATTCGCCGACCACGTCGGTGAGCAGATCCGCCTTGCAAAGATGCGCCGCGCGTTCGGCGGTCGCGATGTCGGCGCCGACCAGCGGCGCGAGATGGCCGGCGAGCGCCACGATGCGGTCGATGCGCTCGGCCTGGCTGCCGAGCTGCTCGTGGAACACGATTTCGTTGAACTTCGGCAGCCGGTCTTCGAGCCTCAGCCTCAGATCGCTCTCATAGAAGAACTTGGCGTCGGACAACCGCGCGCGGATCACGCGTTCGCAGCCCGCGACGATGGCCTTGCCGCCGTCAGAGGCCTCGATGTTGGCGGTGAGCGTGAAAGCGTTGGCGAGCCCGCCGGTCTTGGGATCGCGCACCACGAAGCACTTTTGGTTGTTGCGGATGGTGGCGCGGATCACTTCGCCGGGGATCGCGAGGAAGTCCTCGTCGAACGTGCCCATCAGCACCACCGGCCATTCGACCAGGCCCGCGACCTCGGCCAGCAGGCCGTCGTCCTCGATCAGTTCGAGGCCGCGCGCGAACGCCAGCGTCTTGGCGTCGGCGCGGATCGTTTGCGCGCGCCGGGCCGGATCGACCACCACCTTTGCACGCTCAAGGCTGCGCACATAGTCGTCGAAGCGGCGGACCTTGATCGGCTCCGGCGCCATGAAGCGGTGGCCGAAGGTGATGTCGCCGGAGGCAACGCCGTCGACCTTGAACGGCACAACTTCCGGCTCCTCGGTCTCGGGCCCGAAAAGTGCGACGACCGCGTGCAGTGGGCGCACCCAGTTGAGCGCGCCGGGCTCGGCCGACCGCGCGCCCCAGCGCATCGCCTTCGGCCAGGGAAACGACGCCGCGATCTGCGGAACGATCTCGCCGATCACCTCGATCGCCGGCCGACCGGACTTCTCGATCAGTGCCAAATAGAAGTCGCCCTTCTTGTCGGGCTGCACCTTGGCCTGCTCGATGGACGAAAGCCCCGCCGCTTTCAGGAACCCGGCGATGGCCTGCTCCGGCGCACCGACGCGCGGGCCTTTGCGCTCTTCTTTCACATCCGGTTGCCGCACCGGCACGCCCGCGACAGTCAGCGTGAGCCTGCGCGGCGTCGCGAACGCCTTCGCGCCCTCGTAGGTCAGGCCGGCCTCGACCAGCCGGTCGGTGACAAGCTTCTTCAAATCCTCCGCCGCCCGCGACTGCATGCGGGCAGGGATTTCCTCGGAGAAGAATTCGAGCAAAAGGTCGGGCATCAGACGATCTTCTTATGGCTCCCGTCGCACATCGGCTTGTTGCCAGTGCGCTTGCAGGCGCAGAACCACGCCTCCTCCGCCTGTGCGGGTTTGTACTCCACGGGCGAGAAGCCCGTGCCCTTGTGCGAGCCGTCGCAGAATGGCTGCGACTTGGAGCGCCCGCAGGCGCACCACCAGTAGCTCTTGCCCGATTCCACATTGACGGCGATCGGCCGCCGTCCGCCGACTTCAGGTGTCGTGCTCATTGTGCCCCTCCTCCCTCCGTCGCAAGCCACGCCTCGCCGCACGCCTTCGCAAGCTCGCGCACCCGCAGGATGTAGCCCTGCCGCTCGGTGACTGAAATCACGCCTCGTGCGTCGAGCAGGTTGAACACATGGCTCGCCTTGATGCATTGGTCGTAGGCCGGCAGCGCCATGAGATGCCGCGCGCCGTTGCCGCCCTCGCCCTGCTCCCAGCCCGCTTCGAGGTACTTGCGGCACGCGCCTTCCGCCATCCGGAACTGCTCGAACAGCATATCGGTGTCGGCATGCTCGAAATTGTGCCTTGAGTATTCCTGCTCGGCCTGCAGGAACACGTCGCCGTAGGTTACCTTCTCCGCGCCCTCGCGGCCATTGAAGTTGAGATCGTACACGCGGTCGACGCCCTGCACGTACATGGCGAGGCGCTCAAGCCCGTAGGTCAGCTCGCCCGACACCGGCGCACATTCAAAGCCCGCGACCTGCTGGAAGTAGGTGAACTGCGACACCTCCATGCCGTCGCACCAGCACTCCCAGCCGAGCCCCCAGGCGCCGAGCGTCGGGCTCTCCCAGTCGTCCTCGACGAAGCGGATGTCGTGGAGCTTGTGATCGATGCCGATGGCGGCGAGCGATTGCAGGTACAGGTCCTGGATGTCGAGCGGCGACGGTTTGAGGATCACCTGGAACTGGTAGTAGTGCTGCAGCCGGTTCGGGTTCTCGCCGTAGCGGCCGTCCTTGGGACGGCGCGACGGCTGCACGTAGGCCGCGTTCCAGGCCTTAGGACCGAGCGCCCGCAGCGTCGTCGCCGGGTGGAAGGTGCCGGCGCCGACCTCCATGTCGTAGGGCTGCAGGATCACGCAGCCGCGGTCGGCCCAGAATCGCTGCAGCGCCAGGATCAGGCCCTGGAACGAGCGTTCGGGACGCATGTGGGCGGGAAGGTCGTCGACCATGGGGAATCCGGGCGCGTCGGCGCGCGCCGAGACCTAGCGGGGGGCTTGCGGGGGGTCAAGAACTTGGATGCGGGCGAACCGCGTCGCGCCGCACGTCCGCCGGGCGCTCAGCGGCGCAGGCGGTACTCGCCGGTCACCGGATCGCGCCGCAGCGTCGGCATCGCGGCGCGCTCGCGGTCGTCGACCCGCACCTTGCGCGCGCGGTCGAGTTCGCTGTTGACGCGGCGCCATTCGCGGACAGCGAGAACCGTGAGCACGGCGGCTCCAATGGTCCCGACGAGCCAGGCGACGGCAGGCGGCAGCACAGGCATTGTCCCCTCCTACAATCCGTAACGCGCCCAGAGCGCGCGCGCTTCGAGCGTCGACACCAGATCGTCGGCGAGGCTCGGCCCGCTCAAGGCCTGCTCCCAGCCGCCGCGGCCGACGCCCGGCAGGCGGCGGCCGAACAATCCGCGGTCGGCGATCACCGGCGTTTTGACCTTGTCGCCGTAACGCTCGCGAAGCACCGAGCGCAGATCGCCGATGGCGTCGACCAGGCCGAGTTCGCGCGCCCGGTGTCCGGTCCAGAATTCGCCCGTAAACAAGGCGGATTCGCGGCTGTCGAGCTTGGCGCCGCGCCTTGCCTTCACCAGCGCAATAAAGCTTTCGTGAATGTCACGCTGGATCGATTTGAGGCGCTCCACGTCCTCCAGCTTCTCCGGCAGGAACGGGTCGAGCATCGCCTTGCGCTCGCCGGACGTGTATAGCCGCCGCTCTACGCCGATCTTTTCGATCAGCTTGTCGAAACCGAAGGTGCCGCCGATCACGCCGATGGAACCCACGATGGACGACGGATCGCAGACGATCTCGTCGGCGGCGCAGGCGATCATGTAGCCGCCGGACGCCGCAGCATCCTCGCAGAAAGCGATCACCGGAATTTTCTTTTCGTCGGCGAGCGAGCGAATTCGGCGGTGGATCAGGTGCGACTGCACGGCGGAGCCGCCGGGCGAATTGATCGCAAGCGCAACCGCCTTGGCGCCGCGCATCTCGAACGCGCGTTCGAGCGAGCGGGCGACGCTTCCGATGGTCAGGCCGGGCCGCAGCGGCGAGGAAATGCCGATCACGCCGGCAAGCCGCACCACCGGCACAAGCACGCTTTCGCCGCCGAAGCGCGCGGGCAGCGCCGCGCGAAGGCGGGCCAGGGTTTTGTCGATCAGGGACGATTCAGCCATGATGTTTTACTACGTATGAAGCATGCGCAGTCACCTCAAGGGACCGTGCGCCGCATCCCCTCGCCTCACGCCCGGTCCATGGGCAGCGCCTGCCCGGCGCGCAGCACCGCCTCGGCCTCCGCCGACGGGCGTCCCGCCGCGTCGTTCAGCATCAGGCCAGGCAGGACCGACAACGGCGCGCTGCTGCCTTTGGCCGCATGCACCAGGACGCGGATCGCGGGCGCACCTGTGCGGCCATGCACCGGCAGCACCGCGATGCCGCCGAAACGCGGCTGCAACGCCGCAAGCACGTCGGCGAGCCCGTCGGCCCGCCAGATCAGCGTCAGCGCGCCGGCCGAATGCAGGAGCCGCGACGCGGCGTCGATCCAGGCCGCAAGCGTTCCGGATGACGCGACATGCGCCGTGCGCCGTGCGGCGTCGGGCGAGACGTTCTGGCGCGACGGATCGCTGAACGGCGGGTTCATCAGGACGTGATCGAAGGCGCCGAGATCGAGGCCCGCCGCAGCAAACACCGCATCGGGCGACGTTGCGTCGAGCGCCAGCACGCGCACGCGGTCCGACAGGCCGTTGCGCGCGATGTTGTCTTCGGCAAGCGCGGCCAGGTCCGGATCGATTTCGACCAGCGTCACCGCCGCGCCCGGCACGCGCCAGGCCAGCGCCAGTCCGGCCGCGCCAACGCCGGCGCCGAGGTCGACCGCCCGGTCGCCGGAGCGCGCGCCGGTCGCCGCGGCAAGCAGGATCGCATCGTGGCCGACGCGATGGCCGCGCCGCGGCTGCTTCAGCCGCAGCCGCCCGCCGAGAACCGCGTCGTCAGTCAGCTCGGCGCCGGGCGGCGTCAAGCCCGGTCTTAATTCGTGACCCAGGCCGGCCTCTTGCAGCAGTTGCCGCGCCTCGTCCTCGTGTTCCTCGCCAACCACCACCCGACGCGGCAGCATGCCGAGCGAACCCTCCAGAACGCTCATGTGCTGGTCCAGAACCGCATGCGGAATTTCGGCGCCCTTCAGCAGCGCCTCGATCGCGGTGATCAGCACCGCGTTATTGGTGCGGACAAGCTCCTTCATCGGATCAAGACCGCCGCCGCTCTTCGGCCGGCGCGCGCTGCGCGAGGTAGGCGAGCAGCTTCAATTCGCGCCGCCCGCGCGTCACCGTGTCGAGGATCAGCCCGCAGGCGATGGCGAGGAACGCAAGCAGCATCAGCCCGGTCGAGAGCACCGCGGTCGGCAGGCGCGGCACGACGCCTTCCTGCAAGTAAGTCACGACAATGGGGATCGCGAGCCCGACCGACGCGATCGCGAGCGCGATGCCGAGGCCGGAGAACAGCGGCAACGGCCGCTCGGAGCGATACAGCCGCAGGATGGTGCGCAGGATGCGATAGCCGTCGCGCCAGGTGTTGAGCTTGGACGCCGAGCCCTCCGGCCGCGCGTAGTAAGGAGTGGGCAGTTCCCCAACCGGGAGTTCCAGCTCCAGGGCATGGACCGTCAGCTCGGTCTCGATCTCGAACCCGCCCGACAGCACCGGAAACGACTTCACGAAGCGGCGGGTGAACACCCGGTAGCCCGACAGCATGTCGGTGAACGACTGGCCGAACACGTGAGCGACGAAGCCGGTCAACAGCCGGTTGCCGAAGCGGTGGCCGGGCCGGTAGGCCGCCTGCTCCCGGTCGACCCGGATGGCACAGACCATGTCGAGCCGCTCGTCCACCAGCTTCTGGATCATCGCCCGGGCGCTGGGCGCGTCGTAGGTGGCGTCGCCGTCGACCAGCACGTAAATGTCGGCGTCCACGTCGGTGAACATCCGCCGCACCACCCGGCCCTTGCCCTGGTGGCGCTCCAGCCGGACCGACGCTCCGGCCTTGGCCGCGGCTTCGGCCGTGCCGTCGGTAGAATTGTTGTCGTAGACGTAGATCGCGGCTTCCGGCAGCGCCGCCTCGAAATCGGCCACCACCCGGCCGATGGCCGCCGCCTCGTTGTAGCAGGGGACCAGGACCGCGATCCGGCCGCGCCCGGCAATCCAGGCCGCGGCGTCGTTGGTCCCATCGGTCGGCAGCATCGAGCGTCTCCCACCGGAGGCCAGCGTTTCGGCATGGGATGTCGCACCCATGGGCAGTGGACTTGTTCGCTTATCATAGCCCTTCTATGTGTTCGCGTGCTATTTGCAGGCAATTGGAGATCGCGCTTGGCCGTCGTCATTCCATTCAGCCCCGCCGATGCCAGCATCGACCGCCTGGTCGATCTGGTGACGCCCGACATGGAGCGGGTCAACGCGGCGATCCTGTCGCGCACCGGGTCGGACGTGACCATGATCCCGGAGGTCGCAAACCACCTGATCTCTTCCGGCGGCAAGCGGCTGCGTCCAATGCTGACGCTCGCCATGGCGGGGCTCACCGGCTACTCGGGCGACGGCCACATCAAGCTCGCGGCCGCCGTCGAGTTCATGCACACCGCAACGCTCCTGCACGACGACGTCGTGGACGAGAGCGAGATGCGCCGCGGCCGGCTCGCGGCCCGCATGCTCTGGGGCAACGAGGCGAGCGTTCTGGTCGGGGACTTCCTGCTCGGACAGGCGTTCAAGATGATGGTCGAGGTCGGCTCGCTGCGCGCGCTGGAAATTCTGTCTTCCGCCGCGGCCGTCATCGCCGAGGGCGAGGTCATGCAGCTCGACGCCGCCAAGAACACCGCAACCACTGAGGACGAATATCTCGCCGTGATCCGCGCCAAGACTGCGGAATTGTTCGCCGCAGCCTGCGAGGTCGGCCCGGTGCTGACCAACCGGCCAAAGGCGGAGGCCGCCGCCTGCCGGTCGTTCGGCATGAACTTGGGCGTCGCCTTCCAGCTCGTCGACGACGCGCTCGATTACGGCGGCAAGGCAGCCAAGCTCGGCAAGAACGTCGGCGACGATTTCCGCGAGGGCAAGATCACGCTTCCGGTGGTGCTGTCGTTCCGGCGCGGCGGCGAGACCGAACGCGAGTTCTGGATCCGGACGCTGGAGCGCGGCGAGGTCGGCGACAGCGATCTCGAAACCGCGGTCGGGCTGATGACCAAGCATCGCGCGCTCGAAGACACGATCAAGCGCGCGCAGCACTACGGTGCGATCGCCTGCGATGCGCTGGCGCTGTTTCCGGATTCGGAAATGAAACGCGCGCTGGAAGAGACCGTCGAGTTCTGCACCGCCCGGACGCATTGAGTTGCGTCCGCTCCGCGCCGCTTCTAACCCAGCGTCGTCGCTTTCACCCACCAGCGCGGATGCCGGGCGGACAATTGTTTCGCCGCTGCTTTCGCCGCGCGCGCAGTGCCGAACAGCCCGAAACAGGTCGCCCCCGATCCCGACATGCGCGCGAGCCGGCAACCGGTCTGTTTGCGCAGCGCCTCCAGCACGCGGGCGACCGCCGGCGCGATCGCGATCGCCGGCGGTTCGAGATCGTTGTCCTGGCGCGTGAGATAATCCAACAGCTCGCTTGTATCCCGCGGCAGGGCGCGGACCGCGGGTGCACGCCGCTTCCGGCCGGCCGGCAGGCCGAGCTTCGCAAACACGTCTTTCGTCGGCACTGCAACGCCCGGATTGACCAGCACCCCGTTGAGCTTCGGCATTGCGAGCGATTCGGACAACTTCTCGCCGATCCCGCGCATGCGCCGCGGCCTTGGATCGAGGCAGACAGGCACGTCGGCGCCGACCCGGCGCGCGGCGCGGACCAGTCGCGGATCGCCGGGCGCGATCCGGTTGAGCCGCGCCAGCAGGCGGAGCGCCGCGCCCGCGTCGGATGATCCGCCGCCGAGCCCCGCCGCGACCGGCAAACGCTTGTCGAGCGCAAAGCGGCCGGCCTTGAGGCCCGGCACCTCATCCGCGAGCGCATGGGCCGCCTTCAGCACCAGATTGTCGGACGTCGCACCCGCATCGGCTGCGGTCGCGCCGCGCACGGCGAGCGCAAGTCCTGGCCCCGGCGCAAGCGTCAGCCGATCGGCCTCGCCGGCAAAAACGACAAGACTGTCGAGCAGGTGATAGCCGTCGGCGCGGCGGCCGAGAACGGCCAGCGTGAGATTGACCTTGGCCGGGGCCGTTTCGGTCAAAATGCGCGAGCGCCGCGCGGCGGACTTGCCCGTCCGCTTGCGACGGCCCGGCCGGCTTGAAAGTCTCGCGATCACGGAATGCGCGGCCTCAGCCGCCGCCCGGCTTCTTCGGCTTGCCCGCGTTGGCCGCGGTCGAGGCCTCTTCGGGCGGCAGGCCGGATTCGAGCTTCTGCTTGATCTTGACCAGTTCCTCGGGCTCCGGCTTGAGGTCGCGCGCGTGCGACCACTGGAAGTTCGCTTCGAGCACGCGCCCGGTCTTCCAGTAGGCGTCGCCGAGATGGTCGTTGATCGTCGGATCGTCGGGCTTCAGCTCGACCGCGCGCTCGAGATGCCGCACCGCCTCGTCGAAATTGCCAAGACGATAGTAGGCCCAGCCGAGCGAGTCGACGATATAGCCGTCATCGGGCCGCTGCTCGACCGCGCGGCGGATCATCCGCATGCCTTCGTCGAGATGCACCCCCTGGTCGACCCAGGAATAGCCGAGGTAGTTCAGCACATGCGGTTGATCGGGATAGAGCTTGAGCGCCGTCTTGAGATCTTCCTCGGCCCGCTCCCACTTCTTGGCGCGCTCGAAGCAGATGCCGCGGAAATAGTAGATCAGCCAGTTCGGCCGCTCGGGCTTTTCGATGGTGGCGATGCCCTTGCCGTAGACGTCCGCGCATTCTTCGAACGCCTTGCGCCCGCGCTGGATGTTGCCCAGCGCCATGATGGCGTCGATGTCGGTCGGCCGCTCGGCGACCAGCTTGTTCAGACGCTCCTTGGCCTCGTCGGTGCGATCCAGCGCATCGAGATTGACGGCGAGCTGGATGTCGGCGTTGCGGCGCAGCGGCGACGCCACCGGGACGCGCTCGTAAACCTTGATTGCCTGCCGCGGATGCTTCAGCTGCTCGTGAAGGTCGGCAAGCGACAGCAGCGCCAGCGCATGATTGGGCTGCAGATAGAGCGCGAGCTGGAGATAGACGAGGCCCAGATCCTCGCCGCCGCGGCGGCCGAGCGCCGCGCCAAGCCCGTAGAGCACCTCGGCTGCGCCCGCGTCCGGAGCTTCGACCACACGCGGCAGTTCGCGCGCCCTACGGCTGAGGTTCAAACGCGCCAGCGTCTTGGGATCGAGCACGCCGTCGGCCGCGAGCCCGTTCTTTTGCTGAAATTCCCGAACGGCGCGAACCGTGCCGGGACCGTACACACCATCCGGCTTCAATCCGAGCTTGGCCTGGACTTCGCGCACCACGTCCGGCCTGACGGCCCCGCGCGGCGCGGCGGCGGCGCTTTCGCCGTCGGACGTCAGGACTTTCATCGACTCGACGATCAGCGGATGACGGGGCAACTGCGCATCAAACGCCTTGTACACCGCCAGAGCCTCGTCGCGCTGACCGTTGCGCGACAGCCACGAGCCGTAAGCCTCGACGACGCGCAGCGCCGCGGCATCGAGCTTGTGCGCGCGCTCGAAGCGCTTGCCGGCTTCCTTGCGGTTGCCGGAAATGTCGAGAATGAGGCCGGCGTGCAGATCCTTGAACAGGGCGTACCATTCGGCGCCCTTGAGTTTGTCGATCGCTTCCACCGCGCCCTTGGCGTCGCCCGCTCCCAGCATCGCCCAGGACGAAAGCAAGGTGCCCGCGAGATCGGTGATCGGTCCGCGGACGGACTGCGTCAGATTGGTCCGCGCGGCGGCGTACTGCCGCTGCTTCAGCGCGCGCACGCCCAGCACCAGCCGCGCGATGCGGTCGTTGCGGTCGTGCTGGATCATGCGCTCGGCAAAGCGCACGGCTTCGTCAACGTCGCCTTCCGCCAGGACCGAGAGGAAGGCGCGTTCGAGCAGTTCGATGTTGCGCGGATCGCCCCGCAGCGCGGCGCGGTAATAGGCCGAAGCCGCCGAGGCATCGCGCTGCACGCCCGCATGGCGCGCGGCCAGATAGGCGCCGGAAACCGAGGCGCGCGCGATCTCGTGCGCCGACGGAAGCGCCGGAATATCCCGTGTCCGGCTCTGGTTCTGGGCGGAGGCGCCCGACGGCAGGATCAAGATCAAGGCAACGGTGCCGAGCGCGGCGCCCGCGAGACGGCGGAACGGGACAGCGTATTTCACGGGCGATGGGCCTCCATGGGCGGGCTCCGGCGCGCCGACCCCCTGAATCGAGCGCAGAATGGCCTTTTTGCCAGCCGCCCGCAAGGACGGCACCCTGCACCCATTTCGCCGTCCACCTAACATTGCCCCATGTGGCAGCATCGTGGCCGGCGCGGTTTTGGCGGCTGACATTATTGAGAGAACGATTCTCCGCCCGCGTACGGATAACCCCACGACCGTCACATATTCGCGTACTTCGGCCCGCCGCCGCCCTCCGGCGCAACCCATGTGATGTTGGCGTTGGGATCCTTGATGTCGCAGGTTTTGCAGTGGACGCAGTTCTGCGCGTTAATGACAAATCGGGATTTCCCGTTCTCCTCGACCCATTCGTACACGCCCGCGGGGCAGTAGCGCGCCGATGGTCCGCCATAGACGCCGTACTCCGACGTCTGCTGGAGCGCCATGTCGGCGACTTTCAGATGACCCGGCTGATCCTCTTCGTGATTGGTGTTGGACAGGAACACCGACGACAGCCGGTCGAAGGTGAGCTTGCCGTCGGGCCTGGGATAGGCGATCGGCCGGCACTCGACGGCGGGCTTCAGCGTCGCTGAGTCCGGCTTGCCGTGGCGCAGCGTGCCCACGAGCGAGAAGCCGAAGGTGCTGGTCCACATGTCGAGACCGCCGGCTGCGATGCCGAGGAAGGTGCCGAGCTTGGACCACAACGGCTTGGCGTTACGCACCTTCCACAGGTCGCGTCCGATCTCGCCGTCGCGCCAGCCCGCGTCGTAGCCGCCGATCTCGTCACCGAAGCGGCCTTCCGACAGCGCCTCGGCGACGTTGTCGGCCGCAAGCATCCCCGACAGAACCGCGTTGTGGCTGCCCTTGATGCGCGGCACGTTGACGAAGCCCGCTGCGCAGCCGATCAGCGCGCCGCCGGGGAACGTCAGCCGCGGCACCGACTGATAGCCGCCCTCGGTGATGGCGCGCGCACCGTAGGAAATGCGCTTGCCGCCCTCGAACGTATCGCGGATCGACGGATGGGTCTTGAAGCGCTGGAATTCCTCGAACGGCGACAGATGCGGGTTCGAGTAATTGAGATGCACGACGAACCCGACCGACACCAGGTTATCGTCGAAGTGGTAGAGGAACGAGCCGCCACCGGTGGAATTGTCGAGCGGCCAGCCGAACGTGTGCTGCACAAGGCCCGGCCGGTGCCGGTCCGGCGCGACCTGCCACAGTTCCTTCAAGCCGATGCCGAACTTCTGCGGCTCGCTGTCGCGATCGAGGCCGTATTGCGCGATCAGCCGTTTCGTCAGGCTGCCGCGCGCGCCTTCCGCGAACAGCGTGTACTTGGCGCGCAGTTCCATGCCACGGGTGAAGCTCGCATTCGGCTTGCCGTCCTTGCCGATGCCCATGTCGCCGGTGGCGACGCCCTTGACGATGCCGTCCTCGATCAGAACCTCGGCCGCGGCAAAGCCTGGATAGATTTCGACGCCGAGCGCCTCGGCCTTGGTGGCGAGCCACTTGCAGACGTTGCCCAGCGAAACGATGTAGTTGCCGTGGTTCGACATCAGCGGCGGCATCAAGAAGTTGGGCAGACGCAGCGACACGTTTTGGCCAAGCCAATAGAAGCGGTCGTCGGAGACGGCAGTCTTGATCGGGCTGTCCTCGCCCCTCCAGTCCGGGAGCAGCCGGTCGATGCCGACCGGATCGATCACCGCGCCGGACAGGACGTGGGCGCCGACCTCGGACCCCTTTTCCACCACCACGACGCCGATCTCGGGCGACAGTTGCTTGAGCCGGATCGCAGCCGCCAGGCCCGCCGGGCCGGCGCCGACGATAACCACGTCGAATTCCATCGCTTCCCGGCCGGGCATCTCGTCTGCCATACGGGTCTCCAACGTTCGAATTTGGCGCTACACTACGCCATCGGGGGCGCGGCCGGGTATGCTCTAAAGCAGAACCTGTGGGCGCGCAGGGGCAGTTGGAATGGCCAACGGCGGCTATCTGGAAAAGGACCGGCTGGCGCATGTCATCGCCGCGATCCAGATCATGGCTGTGGCGGACGCGCCTTCGGGCAGCCTGACGCGCTGGATTGGGGAACTGGACGCCGGGGAGGCGGACGGCGAACGCGGTCGGACGGCGATCCACTATGCCGACCGCAAGAAGTGGTCGTCAGTGTTCGAGGAGCATCCGGAGTTCTTCAAGGTCTTCACGATGAAAGGCGAGCCGCAGGTGGCGCTGCGCATGCGGCTTGCGCTGTCGGCCCACGCGCAACCGGCAGACGGCGAGGCGAGCGACGCGCCATCGCTGGCGCCCGAACCCGCGTCGCCGGACGAGGACGCTCCGGCGGCGGCGAGGGCCGGCGAGACCCACAAGCGCACTAAGTCCACCGACCGGCCGCTCTCGAACGATCAGATCGAAGTGCTGATCAACACCGCGATCAAGCTGCACGGAATGACCGAAGGCGACGCCCGCCCCCCGGAACGCGGCGCCAGCCGCTGGCTGTTCTCCGCCGCTGGCGCAGTCGGCGGCGCCATTGTGGGCGGTGCGGCCGTAGCGGTCTTCGTGGCATTCATGGTGTGGAGCCCGGTCGCCATCCAGATTTTCGACTGAATTCCCCGATCTCATACTCTTCGACTCACCGAACCCCATGACGCCCGACCGCCGACAAGCCGCCCGCGACCTGCTCGCCTTCTATGTCGAGGCGGGCGTCGATGCGCCGCTTGGCGAAACCGCCAACGATTGGCTTTCCGAGCCGGTGGCTGGCTCACTACCCGCCGATGCGCCGGCCGCGATCGAGGCTGCTCCAGCGCCTGCTCCGATGCGCCCGCGCCTTGAGCGCGCAACGCCGGCTGCGCCCGTTGCCGCGGCGCCGGCCGCACCGGACGTTGCGGTGATGGCAGCGCGCGAAGCGGCCCGCTCCGCCGCCACACTCGACGATCTCCGCGCCATCCTCGATCGGTTCGACGGCTGCGCGCTGAAGGCCACCGCTTCGCGCCTGGTGTTCGCAGACGGCAATCCGAAGGCGCGGCTGATGTTCGTCGGCGAAGCGCCGGGCTACGAAGAGGACCAGCAGGGCCTCGCCTTCGTCGGGCGTTCCGGGCAATTGCTCGACCGCATGCTGGCGGCGATCGGCCTCGACCGCACGCAGGCCTACATCGCCAATGTCGTGCCGTGGCGTCCGCCCGGCAACCGCACGCCGACGCCGATCGAAACCCAGATCTGCCTGCCGTTCATCCAGCGCCAGATCGAACTCGCCAATCCAGACGTGCTGGTGACCGTGGGCCAGCCGTCCACCGGCGCACTGCTCGGCGTGCAGGGCATCACCAAAAACCGCGGGCGCTGGTTCGCCTATAACACCGGCACGCGCGAGATCCGCGCCATGCCGATGCTGCATCCGGCCTATCTGCTACGAACCCCGATCGCCAAACGCCACGCCTGGCGCGACATGCTGACGATCAAGGCGGCACTCGGCTGACGCCCGCCCCGGCCGCCGCGAGCGCGGCATTAACGATACGGCGCCGCGGGCAATCGCGCGCGCGTTAACCGGACCGACAGAAAGTCATCCCATCGCATTGCGTTTCGCATGTCGAAAGCAATGATGCGCGGGTGCTATCGATAAACGCGGCCGCGGGACTGCGGCAACCCGGCCGCCGGAGACTGACCATGAGCAGGGACATGCGCGCCTTGGCCCGCCGCCGTTATTTTGCGATCGTCACCACCAGCGCGGCATTGACCGCAGCCGCCGCCGCAAGCGCGAGCGCCCAGTCGTACCGTTCGCAGCCGCCGTGGCAGTCCGGTCCGGTTTATCGCGAAGCGCCGCCGTTCCGCGCCCAGCCGAGCCAGCAGCGCTCCGTGCCTGCTCAACGCCCGCAACAGACCGCGCCCGGCCCGGCCTATCGCGAGGTCCCCACCCAGACCCAGCGCACACCCGAGCCCGCGCCGGCACAGCAGCGTCCCGTTCAGCAGCAGCAGCAGCAGCGCGGCCAGACTGCGGCTGCATCCGGCGCGCGTGCCGCAGTCGCCTGCATTAACGAGAACAACGCAATCGCTCCCGACGCCGCGATCCGCAATTGCGACGTGGCGATCGCCGAGAGCATCAAGAACCTGGCCCGTGCGTACCATTTCCGCGGCGTCGCCAGCTACGGCAAGAACGACCTCAACCGGGCCATCGACGACTACGCCGAAGCGATCCGGCTCGATCCCGCCGAGACGGACTATCTCAATAGCCGCGCCGCCGCCTACGAAGCCAAGAACGACTTCGAGCGCGCGCTCGCCGACTACAACACCGCGATCAAGATCAATCCGCGTTCGGCCTATGCCTACAACAACCGCGGCGCGGCCTACCAGCGCCGCGGCGACTTCGCGCGCGCTTCCGCCGACTACGGCGAGGTGACGCGGCTGCAGCCGCAGAACGTCGACGCCTGGAACGCGCGCTGCTGGGTGCGCGCTGTGTCCGGGCGCGAGGCGCAAGCTGCGCTGTCCGATTGCAACCAGGCGCTTTCGCTCAAGCCGGACTCTGCCGACGCGCTCGACACCCGCGGCTTCGTGTTCCTGAAGCTCGGCCAGTACGACAACGCGATCAAGGACTTCGACGCGGCGCTGAAGCTCGACAACGAGCTCGCGGGCGCGTTCTACGGCCGCGGACTGGCGAAGGCCAAGAAGGGCGACGCGGCCTCCGCGCAGGCCGACATGACGGCGGGCCGTAAGCTTCGCCCCGACATCGCGGAAGAGTTCGCGAAATACGGGTTGAAGTAGAAGTTCTCCCCCTAGCCCGCCACCGCGAACTTGACCGCAAACAGCGCGGCCAGGATTAGCACCATCGGCTTCGCCTCGGCGAACTTGCCGGCGAAGATTTTGCACAGCGCGTAGGTCAGGAAGCCAAGACCGATGCCGGTGGCGATCGAATAGGTCAGCGGCATGGCGAGCGCCGCAACCACGCCCGGTGCGGCCTCCGTCAGATCGTCCCAGTCCATCTCGGCAAGGCCGCGCGCCATCACCACCGCGACGTAGAGCAGCGCCGCGGCCGACGCATAGGCCGGGATCATGCCGGCGAGCGGCGCGAAGAACAGCGCCAGCAGGAACAGCGCGGCGACCACGACGCCCGTCAGTCCCGTGCGGCCGCCCGCCGATACGCCCGCCGCGCTCTCGATGTAGCTCGTGGTGTTTGACGTGCCGAGCAGCGAGCCGATTGCGGTCGCCGACGAATCCGCGACCAGCGCCTCACGCATCCGCGGCAGCTTGCCGTCCTTGTCGAGCAGGCCGCCGCGATGCGCGACCCCGATCAGCGTGCCCGCGGTGTCGAAGAAATCGACCAGCAGCAGTGTGAAGATCACCATCAGCGCCGTGGTCTCGAACACCCGCGAGAAGTCGAGCGCGAACAGCGTCGGCGCAATCGACGGCGGCAGCGAGACGATGCCGCTATAGTTCACGAGCCCCAGCGGAATGCCGATGAAAGTGACGACGAGGATGCCGATCAGCGTCGATCCCAGAACGTTGCGGCTGTTGAGGGCCGCGATCAGCACGAAGCCGCCCAGTGCGAGGATCGCGGGCCAAGCCTTGAGATTGCCCAGCGTCACCAGCGTCACCGGATGGTCGACGACGACCTTCGCCTGTTCCAGCGCAATGATGAACAGGAACAGGCCGATGCCCGCCGAGATCGCGAGCTTCAGGTTGCGCGGAATCGAGTCGATGACATAGGCGCGCAGCGGCGTCACCGAAATGATTAAGGCGAATACGCCCGAGATGAATACGAACGCCATCGCCTGCTGCCATGTGTACTTGTAGGACAGCACCAGCGTGAAGGCGAAGAACGCGTTGAGCCCCATGCCGGGTGCGAGCGCAATCGGGTAGTTGGCGTAGAGCGCCATGATCAAGGTCGAGATCGCGGCTGCAAGGCAGGTCGCGACGAACACCGCGCCCTTGTCCATGCCGGCATTGGCGAGGATCGCCGGATTGACGAAGACGATGTAGGCCATCGTCATGAAGGTGGTGACGCCCGCGATGAACTCGGTGCGGACGTCGGTACCGTTCTGCGTCAATCCGAAATAACGGTCGAGCGCCGATTGTGCGCCCGCGCGTTCGCCGGTGTCTGTCATCGCCCTGCCCCATCGCGACGCGGCCTGTGCCGCCGCGCGAGAATAGCGTCTGGCGCCCGGCGATCGTCGCCCGCCGCGGACTTGTCCACCGGAGCCGCGACGCTATTGCGGCGCAACCGGCGGCACGGTCGAGCCGCGCGGGCGGACCATGGCCCAGCCGACCCTCAGCACCGGCAGGAAGCCGCCAAACCTGCGGTCGAAAGCGCGCGGCACTTCGGGAACGATCCCGGGAAACTGCCGCAGGATTTCCGGCGGCGGCCGTCCGGTGGTGTCGGCGGCGGGCCACACCACCACTGCGCCCTTGAGTTCGAAGTCCTCCGGCTTGAGCGTCGGCGCGTAGACCGGCTTGTCGCGGACATAGAGGCTTGGCCGGCTCGGTGCGGTCATCGCGATCAGCGCCGCGAGATCCTGGTCGCCGGCCACGATCTGCAGCGGCCGTCCCGTGCGGCGCTGGAAGTTCTCGGCGAAGAACCGGCCCATCTCGGCCGCGGGCCGATTGGCCCGCAGATCGACTGGATAAACCCACGGCAGGATTGCGACCGCTCCCGCGGCCAACACCGGCGGCAGCAACAGAAGCGCGGCCCAGGCCGGCCCGATCAGGTACTGGTTGGCGAGCGCGATCCGGTCGCCCGCCGCCACGACGATCGCGAGCCCCGACAGCACGACCAGGGGGGCCACGACAAAGTTCTCCGGCCGCCGCGTCATCAGCACGAACAGCGTCATCGCGACAGCGGGCGCGAGCGCAAAAACATAGATGAAGTCGCGCGCCGCCGGCCGCACCGGATCGCGAGCGAGTTCGGGGCGCACGCCGCGCGACGCCGAGACGTAGCCGCCCGCGAGCGACACCAGAATCGCGAGCCCGGCATGACTTAAAACCAGAACGCCGAACAACCGCGCCCAGGTGTTGAGGTTTTGCCTGACGCTCGCCGCGTCGAGAAACGACGTTCCGCCCGTGAGATCGAGCCAGATCAGATAGGGAAACAGGATCGCGGTCGCGATCAGCCCCGCGATCCAGGGCTCGACGGTGTTGAGTTCCTGGCGCGTGCGCGCGTTCCAGGCGGTGAAGGCGACCAGCAGTGCGAGCAGGATCAAGCCGGCATAGGTGACGAGCAGCAGCAGGCCTGCCTCGACGCCGAGTACGTACCAGTAGTGCCGCTTGCCGTGATCGACCGCCCACCAATAATGCATCAGGATCAGCGCCCAGATCGGCGTCGCCAGGATTTCCGGGCCGAACGACGGCGTCGGCACCGAAAACAGCGCGATACCGGTCATCAGCAGGACCGCAGCGACCGCGTGGGGCCGCCCCACGATCGGCAGCCCGAGCGTCAACACCGCCCAGAACGTCACCAGCACGCAAATCTGCGACAGCAGGTAGACGCCAAAGAGACCGAGGTACCGGTAGACGATCTCGGCCAGCCAGAACGCGCCCGGCGGTCCGAACTCGGTGCCGAGCTGGAACTCATGGCCGATAGCCAAAACCTCGGGCAGTTGTCCCGGCGGCGCGGAAAAGACCAGCGCCGGCACCAGCGTCCACAGCACGGCATGCGTTCCCGCCATGGCCCAGAACAGCGCCATCGGCCGGATGCGCAACAGTTCCACGAACAGGGAGATCGATACCATTACGCCCGCCGCACAAGCCCGCCGCACAATCCCCGACAACGCCCGCTTTTCGCGGGTCGAGCCCGCGTAGTCCCCGCGAATGCGGCGGCCGATCCCGCGGAAAGGCGGCTGCCGGCCGCAATATACAAGCAATGCCGCTCGCGTGAACCCGACCTGCGGCGGCGTCAGTCGGTGGCGATATGGGTCAGAGCGGCAGCCGCTCGCCGGCTTCGCGGATTTCGGCTTCGCCGATGCCGCCAAGTGCCGCGACAGGCGCGAAAGAGCGGCGGTGATGGACGGTGGGACCGAGTCGGTCGAGCGCCTTGAAATGCTCCGGCACGCTGTAGCCCATGTGGCGCTCAAAGCCGTAGCCGGGATGCGCCGCGCCGATCCGCGACATCAGTCGGTCGCGCGTGACCTTGGCGACGATCGACGCTGCGGCGATCGACAGCACCAGCGCGTCGCCGGACACCACCGCCTCGCAGTCGCAGCCGGCGTCGATGCGGTCGCGGCCGTCGACGAACACCAGCTTCGGCCGCACCGGCAGGGCGCGCACCGCGCGCGCCAGCGCCCACAGCGAGGCTTGCAGGATGTTGTCGCGGTCGACGCGCGCGGTCGAACCGAATGCGACCGCGACCTCGGCGTTCGCGCAGATGCGGCCGTAAAGCTTCTCGCGTTGTGCGGCATCGAGCTTCTTGGAGTCGTCGAGACCGCGGGGGATGCGTCTGGGATCGAGGATCACCGCCGCCGCAACCACCGGACCCGCCAGCGGGCCCCTACCGGCCTCGTCACAACCCGCGACCGGCCAGACGCCGCGCCTTCGCGCCGCGCGTTCGCGGGCGAAGGTCGGCCGGATTTCGAGCTCGGCGAGCGGCAGGCGCGCGGCGTTTGCAGGACTCATCGGCTGCGATGGTGCGCAGCGTCAACCGATTGTCAACGATATCGCTCAAAGGACTGTGAACGATGCCGCTGAAATTCCGTCAAACAGGATTCACATATTCACGGTTATTGCGGGGGTGCGCCGTATCGTGCGGCGAGGGAGCACCCCGATGGCGAACGTCAGCGTGGCGATCTGCGAGACATTCGACGGACCGGTTGCCGGATTCGGCGACGGCCCGGGCGACTGCACCGGGATTCTGCTGAACCGCCTCCACAGTTCCGTGCGCGTGCCGGGACGCGGCCTGAATTTCGAAGTGCGCTACCGCGACAGCCGGATCGAAGGGCCGGACAACGAATTCAGCTTCGAATTTCACGTGACCGAGCAGGACCTGAACGCCATGCTCGAGCGCGGACGGCCGGACCTGATCGGCGCATGCAAGCGCTGGATCGAGGAGCATGCGGCCAGCGCCCGCAGCGCAAGGCCCTACGTGCTGGCAGCCCGCTACTTCGAACCGCAGCCCAGCCGCCTTGCCGCCTAGAGCCTTTCCGGCTTTGAGGGAATCAAAGCCTGGCTCTAGCTTTTTGTTTTGACGCGTTTTCTTTACGCGAACCGATATCCACTTCGCTCGAAAACGCTCTAGTCGGGCAGCACCAGCCGGCCGTCGCCGGTGAAGCCGAAGCCGGGCGCGCGAACGACCTCCCAGATGTGACCGTCGGGATCGGCGAAATAACCGCGATAGCCGCCATAGCCGGTCGGCTCGGGCTGCCGCATCGCCTTTCCACCTGCTGCGATCCCGCATGCAAAGGCCTCGTCGACCTGCGCGTCGGTCTCACAGTTCCAGGCGAGGGTTGAGCCGCGGAACGCATCCTGCGTGAAAGCCCCTGCCGTCGCAGCGTCTTCCGCCAGCTTGTCCCAGCTCCACAGCGCCAGCACCGTCCCGCCGGCCTCGAAGAACGCGATTTCGTCGCCGGTCGCGCGCACCTTGCGGACGAACCCGAGCGCCTCATAGAAGCGCACGCTTTGCTTCATATCGCGCACGCCGAGCGTGACGACGGTCAGGACAGGCAGGCGTTGCGTCATCCGAACAAACTCAACTGCCTGGCCTGGGGATGAGGTGGCCGAAACTGCTCGGCCGAGAGCGCCGCTCTGTTCCTGTTCAAGCCGAACCTCTCGCAACCCGCTTCGAAACGGCGGCCGATCATCCAGGCGTAGGGACCCTTGCCTTTCATCCGTTCGCCGAAGGTCGCGTCGTAGTCCTTGCCGCCGCGCATGTCGCGCACGAGCTTCATCACATGCGACGCCCGGTCGGGATAATTGGCGTTGAGCCACTCGACGAACAGGTCGCGCACTTCGAGCGGCAGGCGCAGCAGCACATAGCCCGCGGTTTTCGCGCCGGCGAAGGCCGCGGCGTCGAGAATGCGCTCGATGTCGGCGTCGTTGATCGCAGGGATCACCGGCGCGACCATCACGCCCACAGGCACGCCCGCGTCGGCAAGCTGCCGGATCGTGGCGAACCGCCGCGACGGCGTCGGCGCACGCGGTTCCATGGTGCGCGCAAGTCCGGCGTCCAGCGTCGTCACGGAAATCGCCACCTTGACCAGATTGCGCTCCGCCATGCGCGCGAGGATGTCGAGGTCGCGCAGCACCAGGGCCGACTTGGTGACGATGCCGACCGGATGGCCCGCCCGCTCCAGCACTTCGAGAATGCCCCGCATCACCTTGTGTTTGCGCTCGATCGGCTGATAGGGATCGGTATTCGTGCCGATGGCGATGGTGCGCGGCTCGTAGCCCGGCGCCGACAATTCGCGCTCCAGCAGCGCCGGCGCATCCGGTTTCACGAACAGCTTGGACTCGAAGTCGAGACCCGGCGACAGGCCCATGAAGGCATGCGTGGGGCGCGCGAAGCAATACACGCAGCCGTGCTCGCAGCCGCGGTACGGATTGATCGAGCGGTCGAAGGAAATGTCCGGCGAATTGTTGCGGGTGACGATCTTGCGCGCGGAATCGACCGCGACCGTGGTCGCAAACGGTGGCAGTTCCTCAAGGCTGCGCCAGCCATCGTCGAACACGACTCTGGCGAACGGCTCGTAGCGGCCCGACGCATTGGACAGCGTGCCGCGGCCGCGCCGGCGATCGTGTGCAACCTCGGAACCCGAGAGAACGGAGACGCCCGGCAACGCGTCACGACCTGCAGGTCCGGAAGGTGCGCGCCGGGGCGGGACGCGCTGGGCTGTGGATGGCTGATGCATGGCCATAACCCTACAAGGCCTTAAAGAACAAAACAAGAACAATCTCGATTGGTTCCCTTATCTCTCCGCACAATTGCCCAAGCCGCCGGCGGTTTCAGATGTTATTCGTCACCAACAGGTCCCATCATAGGAGGTCCATATGCGCACGCTGATCGCCTTGGGTTTCGTTGCGGCGCTGCTCACGCTGGACGGCCGTCCCAGCCATGCCAGCTACGAAGGTCCTTGGTGCATGATCGCCAACGCGGGCCGGGACCATGTCATCGAACGCTGCCACTTCAGAAGCTTCGAGGCCTGCGAGCGTGAACGACAGTTCTGGGGCACTGCTGCGTTCTGCAACGTGAGCCACCGTTATCTCCCCAACTGGCACGGCCGCGGCATCGATCCACCGCGCTCTGCCACGCGTAAGGCCAAGGCGAGGCCGAAGTCCCGTTGAGCGAGCCTTCGTCACCCGCGCTCCCGGCCGATTGGCCGGCGGATTTCGTCTTCAAGAACGGCAAGATCGTCACCGTCGACGCGCGCGACACGATCGCCCAGGCGATCGCCATTGCGGGCGACCGCATTCTCGCGGTCGGACCGGACGCGGCGATGGCGGCGCACATTGCAACCGGCACCCACGTCACCGACCTTGCGGGGCGTTGCGTCGTGCCGGGCCTGACCGACGGCCACGCCCACATGGACCGCGAAGGCCTGCGCGCGGTGTTTCCGTCGCTCGGCCCGGTGCGCTCGATCCGTGACATCCAGGACCGCATCGCCGAACTCGCCCGCGGCAGGAGGCCCGGCGAGTGGATCGTCACCATGCCAATCGGCGAGCCGCCGTTCTATTTCGGCGTGCCTGAGTGCCTCGCCGAGCGGCGCTGGCCGGTGCGGCAGGAGCTCGATGCGGCCGCGCCCGGCAACCCGGTCTATATCCGCGCGATCTGGGGCTATTGGCGCGGCACGGCGCCCATCGTGTCCTGCGCCAACACCGCGGCGCTGCGCCACGCCGGCGTCGGGCGTGACACGATCTCGCCGGTCCCGGCGCTGACGATCGAGAAGGACGCGAACGGCGATCCGACCGGCGTATTCGTCGAAGACGAGATGCAGCCGGTCGCCGAAATGCTCTGGTTCCGCGAAGCGACGCGGTTCACCCACGAAGATCGCAGGCGCGCGCTCGCGGCCTCGATGCGCGCCTATCACGCCGCCGGCACCACCGGCATCTACGAAGGCCACGGCGTCGCGGACGAGGTGCTGCGCGTGTATCGCGAGGCGCGGCGCGAAGGCTCCCTCACCATTCGCTCGGCGCTGGCGTTCAGCGCCGACTGGAGCGCCGCTGACGAGACGCAGCTCGGCGAATTCGTCGCGGGCCTGCGCCGCGAGGCCGCCTCGGGCGACGCATGGCTGAAGATGGACGGGCTTTACGTCCATCTCGGCCGAAGCGAGGCTGACGATGCGCGGGCGCGGGCCGCACCCTATACCGGATGGGCCGGATTCAATGCCGCGCACGGACTGCCGCGCGAGCGCGCGAAAGAGCTGCTGCTGCAATGCGCGCGCCAGGACGTCCGCGCCGCGGCGATTGCGGGCGGCGGCGGGCTCGGCATGCTCGATCTGTTCGAGGAGGTCGACCGCGAGATTCCGTTGAAGGGCCGCCGCTGGGTGCTGAGCCACGTCAATGTGATTTCGCCGCGCGACGTAGAGCGGATCGCGCGGCTCGGCCTCGTGCTCACGACTCACACCAACGCCTATCTCGGCAAGGCGCTCGGCGCGACCGCGGCGCGGCTGCCACGCGAGCGGCACGGCGACATCGTACCGATGCGCTCGCTGCGCGAGGCCGGCATCACGGTGTCGCTCGCCACCGACAACGTGCCGGTCTCGCTATGGCACCCGGTCGCCCAGACCGTCATGCGCCGCGACCCGCGCACGCAGGCCGCCGTCGCGCCGGAGCAGGCGCTGTCGCGCATGGAGGCGCTGCGCTGCGCGACGGCCAACGGCGCGTACCTGACGTTCGACGAAGCCGAACGCGGCACGCTGGAACCGGGCAAGCTCGCCGACCTCGCGGTGCTGAGCGGCGACCCGCTGACCGCCGCCGA
Source organism: Alphaproteobacteria bacterium (assembly GCA_016869215.1). Lineage (GTDB taxonomy): Bacteria > Pseudomonadota > Alphaproteobacteria > Rhizobiales > Xanthobacteraceae > Z2-YC6860. Next base: position 104,093 of record VGEP01000004.1, read on the forward strand.
GGAACGGCTGTCGGCGATTTCAGCGGTCATGACCATGACCGGCGGCCGCGCCGTTCATGGCGCTCCGGAGATACTTGACTCCGTCAAGTAATTCGCCGACGCTTTCTTGATGCCGGCCCAGCCGACCGTCGACCCTCGCGTTGCCGCCGTCCGCCGCTTCAACCGCTTCTATACCCAGCGAATCGGCGTGCTGGAGGACGGCTATGCCGGCAGCCGCTTTTCGTTGACCGAGGCGCGCGTGCTCTACGAGTTGCGCAGGAGCGAGCGGTCGACCGCGACCGCCATCGGCCGCGAGCTCGGCCTCGATGCGGGATACCTCAGCCGCATGCTGCGCCGTTTCCGCAAGTCCGGCCTGATCCGCAAGGAGACGTCGCCGCAGGACGCAAGGCAGAGCTTCCTGTCACTCACCATCAGGGGCCGCAAGGCATTCGCCCCGCTCGAGGCCGAGAGCAATCGTCGGGTCGGCGCCATGCTGGCGCGGCTTCCGGCGGCGCGGCAGGCCCGGCTGGTCTCCACATTGCGGACCGCCGAAGCCCTGCTCAAGGACGACACCCTATCGAAACCGGCGATCGTCCTGCGCGAACCGGAAACCGGCGATCTCGGCTGGGTCGTCGCGCGCCACGCCGTGCTCTACGAGCAGGAGTTTGGCTGGGGCGGCGAATTCGAGGGCCTGTGCGCCCGGATCGTCGCGGATTTTTCAAAGAACTTCGATCCAAGCTGCGAGCGCTGCTGGATCGCCGAGGCCGACGGCGAAATCGCCGGTTCGGCGTTTCTGGTCAAGGACACGGAGGACGTGGCGCGGCTGCGGCTGCTGCTGGTCGAGCCGTTCGCACGCGGACTTGGCCTCGGCAGCCGCCTCACCGACGAATGCATTGCCTTTGCGCGCGCCTGCGGTTACCGGCGCATCACGTTGTGGACCCACGGCGTCCTGGCCGCCGCGCGGCACACCTACGCCAAGGCCGGGTTCCGCCTGACCTCCAGCGAAAAGCGCCGCAGCTTCGGCAGCGATGTGGTCAGCGAGCACTGGGACCTGGAACTTTCTCCCCCGCGCGCTCGAACCTGAACGCCGTTTCAGCCGACCAAGGATGGAACGCGGCGTGTCCGGCCCATCGGCCGGGCGACGGCCCGCGGAATGTCACACCCGAACGATGGCCGAATGGCCGGGAGAACTCACATGCGCAAGTTTCTGATCGCCGGCGCGCTCGCCGCCGTTGCCCTCACCCAGGCCCAGCCGAGCGAAGCCTCGTTCCGCGGCAAGTGGTGCGCCAAGCAGGATATCGGCGGCGGCACGGCCACCGAACGCTGCGATTTCCCGACATACGGGACCTGCTATCGCTACATCGCCTCCATGCCCGGACGTTCGTTCTGCATCCAGAACCAATGGCGCGCCGGCAACTGGGGCATCGACGAGGACCTCGACGGCAACCGCTTCAACATGCGTTACCGGTAAGCGTCGCTTCGGCGATCTTCGCCCATTGGCGGCTGCGGGCCGAACGGCCCGCGGCCGCTTCAGGCTTTTCTTGCGCGCGCGGCAGCCGGCTTGCGGCTCTGCGGCGGCGCAGCTTTTTTCTTCGGAAGCGCATGACGCCAAGCCATTTCCAACGTATGGCGCAATTCCGCTGCGCTGAACTTCGACAGCGTCACGGTGGTCCAGCCCTGCAGGCCCCACGCATTGGGCACCGGCGCAAACGCGTCGGGCGCGACCGTGCATTTCAATTCCTGTTCGTCCGGGGCGAACTTGAAATTCGCCGTGCGGCCGCCGGGCGCGAGCGTCGCGTAGATGCGCGCGACCTTGAACGCCGCGCGGTCGAAGTGCGGCGCCTCCGTCGTGCCTTCGAGCGACAGCGCGATACGGCGGAATTGCGCGGCGGTGGCCATGCGCTACACCGTCGCGCCCTTCGCCTTCTCGCGCCGCAGATGCTCGTCGAGCCGCGGCATGATCTCGACGAAGTTGCAGGGCCGGTAGCGGTAGTCGAGCTGGTGCACCAGGATTTCGTCCCAGGCGTCGCGGCAGGCGCCGGGCGAGCCCGGCAGACAGAAGATATAGGTCGCGCCGGCGACGCCCGCGGTGGCGCGGGTCTGGATCGCCGACGTGCCGATCTTGGCGTGGCTCACCATCAGGAACAGCGTGGCAAAGCCGTCCATGCGTTTCTCGAACATCGGTTCCAGCGCCTCCGGCGTCACGTCGCGGCCGGTAAAGCCGGTGCCGCCGGTGGTGACGATCACGTCGATCGCCGGATCGGCGATCCATGCCATCACCTGGCCGCGGATCTTCTCCACGTCGTCGGTGACGATTGCGCGCGCCGCGACCGCGTGCCCGGCCTTCGCGATGCGCTCGGCGAGCGTGCCGCCCGACTTGTCGTCCTCCAGCTTGCGCGTGTCGGACACCGTCAGCACCGCGATCTTGAGCGGGACGAACTGGCGATTCTCGTCGATGCCGGGCATGGCGTTTTCCTGTAGGATGCCGCCAACGATGCCGGTGCAACGGTGCATCGTCAACACACTGGGGAGGATACGATGCGAGGATTATCGTGCGCGTTTGTGGCCGGACTTCTGCTGGCCTGCACGGCCGGGATTTCGGCAGCGCAACACGAGGTCAAGCTGAGCAACGGCACCGTGCTGCAGCCCAAGCCCTATTTCATCGTCAGCTACATCGAGACCGCACCCGACGCCGCCAAGGCCGCAGAAGCGCTGATCCGCAAGCAGGTCGCCATCGGCAAGAGCGCCAAGGGCAACTTGCGTTTCGAGGCGCTCAAACGCCAGGGCCATCCCAACCACTTCGCGATCGTGGAAACCTGGGAGGACCCGCAATCGCGCGAGGCGCACGCCAAGTCCGCGGGCAAGATCGAGTTCCGCAAGGCGATCCAGCCGATGCTCTACAGCCCCTACGACGAGCGCCCGCACGTCGGCCTCCTCGCCGCCGATCCCAAGACCGTTGCCGCCGGCCGCCGCGGCACGGTCTATGTCATCACCCACGTCGACATCATTCCGACCGAGCAATTCGCGCCCTGCAAGCGCCAGGTCGACGAGAAGGGCCCGTGCGGCAACGCCATGGTTACCCAACTCGCGGAGGAGAGCCGCAAGCACAAAGGCATGGTGCGCTTCGACGTGCTGACACAGTCGAACCGCCCGAACCACATGAAGATCGTCGAGATGTGGAGTTCCGCGCGGGCGCAGCGCGCGCACACGGTGACGCCGGAGGTGCAGGCGTTCCGCGACCGGCTCGCGGGCATCAAGGTGGGCAGCGGCGTCAACGCCAACCCGCTGTTCGTGATCAATTCGCTGTCGGGGAGTTTGTACGACGAGCGGATTTACCGGGGGATGTGAGGGGGAAGGCTGCGCCCTACAACTGCGCCGCCACAAACGTATTGCACGCCCTGACGTTCCCCTGCTTGAACCCGGTCGTGAACCAGCGCTTGCGCTGCTCCGACGAGCCGTGGGTGAAGCTGTCGGGCACCACATAGCCCTGCGAGCGTTTCTGCAGCATGTCGTCGCCGATCGCGGCCGCGGTCTGCAGGGCCGCGTCGATGTCGCCCGGCTGCAAGAGCTTCCAGCGCGCCTCGGCGTGGTTGGCCCAGATGCCGGCGAAGCAGTCGGCCTGCAGTTCGACGCGCACCTGCATGCGGTTGGCCTCGGTCTTCGAGGGCGCCGCGCGCTGCGCCTGCTGCACCTTGCCGAGGATGCCGAGCAGGTTCTGCACGTGATGGCCCACTTCGTGGGCGATCACATAGGCCTGGGCGAACTCACAGGCCTTGCCGTTGCAGCCCTTGAAGCGGCGTTCGAGGTCGCGGAAGAACGAGGTGTCGAGATAGATTTCCCTGCTCGGCGGGCAATAGAACGGACCCATTGCGGCGGCGGCATGCCCGCAGCGCGATTGCGTGGCGTTGGCGAACATCACGAGCCGCGGGCGCTGATAAGTCTGGCCGTCGCGCTCGAACACCACCTTCCAGGTCGAGTCGGCGCTGCCGAGCACGGCGGCGACGAACTTGCCGACGTCGTCGGTCGGCGTTCCGGTGCGGACCGGGCCGCCGCTGCGCGACTGGTCGAACTGCGGCGCGCTGCCGCCGCCCATCACCATTTCGGCGCCGCCGATCAGCACGCGCGGATCGATGCCGAGCGCGTAGCCGATGATGCCGAGCACGATCACGCCGCCGATTCCGAGCCCGCCGCCGGTGCCCATCGGGAAACCGCCGCGCCCTCCGCCGCCACCGCTGTCGCCGCGGCGATCCTCGATGTTGCCGCTGCGAGGCAGATCGTCCCAGCGCATTTGTTTTCTCCGCCGCCGTGTTCGGCGATTCAATCGATTCAACTAGGCAATTGTTGCCGGGCGCGAACGCGCTGTCCATGCGCAACGCATTCGGCTACCGCAACAACTGCACCGAAATGTTCGGGTTCCTTATGATTTCCAGCATCTTGTCATTGCCGTGGCGAATTTCCCATCAACTGAATTTTTACCTTGGAGCGTCATCCTGACGGTCGTCGGTTTGTAGGTCCCGCGTCGCCGACCGCGTCGCCTGAGTCAGAGTTCTGAGTCATGGTAGAGTCGCGTCGCGGGGCGTCCTCACGGGCGCCCCGCGTTAGTTTTGAGTCCCCGCGTTCGGCGCCGCAACCGGCGCGCATCGCGTCGCACATCATTTTGGGCGACTGCGTCGCGGAAATTTCGAAGCTGCCCGCCGACTCCGTCGATCTGGTGTTCGCCGACCCGCCGTACAATCTCCAGCTCCAGGGCGACCTCAAGCGGCCCGACGATTCCAAGGTCGACGCCGTCGACGACGACTGGGACCGGTTTTCGAGCTTCGCGTCCTACGACGAATTCACCCGCGCATGGCTCGAAGCCTGCAAGCGCGTGCTGAAGCCCTCCGGCACGATCTGGGTGATCGGCTCCTACCACAACATCTTCCGCGTCGGCACCGCGCTGCAGGACTTAGGGTTCTGGATCCTCAACGACGTGGTCTGGCGCAAGTCGAACCCGATGCCGAACTTCCGCGGCCGGCGCTTCACCAACGCGCACGAGACGCTGATCTGGGCGTCGCGCGACCAGAATGCGCGCGGCTACACCTTCAACTACGAGGCGCTGAAGGCCGGCAATGAGGACATCCAGGTCCGCTCCGACTGGACCATCCCGTTGTGCACCGGCGAGGAGCGGCTGAAAGGCCGCGACGGCAAGAAGCTGCATCCGACGCAGAAGCCTGAGGCGCTGCTGGCGCGGGTGATCCTTTCCAGCTCGCGGCCCGACGATCTGGTGCTCGACCCGTTCTGCGGCACCGGCACCACCGGCGCGGTGGCGCGCCGCCTCGGCCGGCGCTTTATCGGCCTGGAGCGCGAAGAGGCCTATGCCAAGGCCGCCGAGAAGCGCATCGCCTCGACGCAGCCCCTTGAGGCGCCCACGATCGCGCCGTTCATGACCGCGCGCGATGCGCCGCGCGTGCCGTTCTCGGCGCTGGTCGAACGCGGGCTGATCTCGGTCGGCGCGAAGCTCGTGGACGCGAAGAAAAAGCACCGCGCGCTGGTGCGCCCGGACGGGGCCGTCGCGCTCGGCGAGCAGGTCGGCTCGATCCATCGCATCGGTGCGCTGGCGCAAGGCCTGGAAGCCTGCAACGGCTGGACCTTTTGGCACGTCGAGACGCCGAAGGGCCTGATCTCGATCGACGACCTGCGCGGCAAGGTGCGGGCCGAGATGGCCGAGGCCTGACGTTTCTAGACCGTCTCCATCCGCCGCGGCGCATTGATCGCATCGCGCGGCGGCCTGCCCTCCAGTGCATCGGCAATGCTGTCGGCGGCACGCATCTCGATGGCGAGCCGTACCCGCGCCACCGCCGAGCCGAGATGCGGCGTGAAAAGCGTGCGCGGATGGGCGAGAAGCCGCGGGTCGATCTCCCGCGGACGATCGGGCAGCGCCCAGTCCTCCATGGCGAAGACATCGGCCGCATATCCGCCAAGCCGGCCCGCTTCGAGCGCGTCGGCAACGGCTGACTCGTCGACCACCGAGCCGCGGCCGATATTGATCAGAAGCGCACCCGGCTTCATCGCAGCCAGTTCGGGCCGCCCGATCAGACGATGGGTCTGTTGCGTCAGCGGCGCGGCGGCGATGACATAGTCCGCAACCGGCAAGGCTTCGCGCAATTCAGCCGGATTGACGCCCGCCGGCCATCCCAATTGCGGGTCGACGCCGATCAGCCCGCAGCCGAAACCGGCGAGCCGCTGAGCGACGGCACTGCCGACCTTGCCCATGCCCACGATCGCCACAGTCGATCCGTCGAGCCCTGTTCCGTAGAGCACCGGCCGCCAGCCGTCGAAGCCGCCGGAGCGCACGAGGGCGTCGCCGTCGCGGATGTTGCGCGCCAGTCCGATGACAAGGCCGACCGCGAGTTCCGCAGTCGGCTCGGTCAGAAGGTCGGGCACGATGGTGATCCACACGCCGGCCTCGGCACAGGCCTCGACATCGAAATTGTCGAAACCCTTGAGCGCGCAGGCGACGACCTTGAGCCTCGGACAGGCCGCAAGGAACTTGCGGTCCACGATGTCGCTCATGAATGCCAGCACTGCGTCGGCGTCGCGCGCACGGCGCAGCACCTCCTCGCGCGGCCAGGGCTCGCGCGTTCGGTTGGCGTCGATCTCGCCGAGCGCGGCAAGCCGCGTCAGCACCGCGTCGTGCACCCAGTTGGTCACCACAATGCGGGGCATGTCATTTCAGCTGTTTGCGCAGCCACGCGCCGAGGCTGTCGACCACCACGACGCAGAGCAGGATGGTGATCAGGATCGCCGATACCTGGTCGTAGCGGATGACGCGCAGCGCCGCAATCAGCTCGAAGCCGATGCCGCCTGCGCCGACGATGCCGAGCACGGTTGAGGCGCGGAAATGGTACTCCCAGCGATAAATCGTGATGTCGGCAAGCTGCGGCAGAACCTGCGGCAGCACCGCATGGGTGATGACCTGGAACCGGCTCGCGCCCGCTGCGCGCGCGGCCTCCAGCGGCCGCGGATCGACGTGCTCGATGGCCTCCGCATAGAACTTGCCGACCATGCCGGTCGAATGCAAAGCGAGCGCCAGGACGCCCGGCAGTGCACCGAAGCCGACTGCCGCCACGAACACGATGCCCATGATCAGTTCAGGCACCGAGCGCAGCGCGCTCAGGATCAGGCGGCAGGACTGCGAGACAGCAAAATTCGGCGACGTGTTGGGGGCAGCCAGCAGCGCCAGCGGCAGCGAGATGACGATCGCAAGCGCGGTGCCCGCAATCGACATCGCCAAAGTATCAACCAGCGGGCCGACCCAGGCTCGCCAGCGCGAGAAGTCCGGCGGCACCATTTCGGAGGCGAGCTGACCTAGCGCCGGGCCGCCCTCGATCAGCCGCTGAGCATCGAAGAAGCCCGTCAGCCACAGCGCGCCGAAACAGACCAGCACGATCACGCCGACGAGCCCGGCGTGCCGAAGGACGGCGCGCCGGTGCTCGTGGAGGATGCCGATGTGACCTGCGGACGGCGCGAGCATCAGCTCATCTTCGACAGGTCGAGGTCGAGAATCTTCGCGGTGTCGCGCAGGATATCGTAGGCCTTGTCGTCAACCGGCGCGAAGCCTTGCACGCGGAACGACTTCAGGATCGCAGGATCCTTGAGATCGAGGAACGCGCTGCGGATTTTCGCCTTGAGCGGTCCCACGAGATTGCCCTGCATGGTCATCGGATAGTTCGGGATCGGATCGGACAGGCCGATCTGCCGGAGCTTGGCCCCGTCGACGGTCTTGCGCTCGATCAAGGTCCGGTAAATCTGCTCGGACAGCGCGCCGGCGGGGACTTGTCCATTCTGCACCGCGCGCGCGATGGCGTCGTGCGTTCCCAGATGCACCGCCTTGTAGTCCTGGCCGCCCTTGAGCCCGCGCTTCTGCAGGTACGCGCGCGGAATGAGATGGCTCGACGTCGAGGCCTGGTCGCCATAGCCGAACGCCTTGCCGCGGATGTCGGCGATCTCCTTCACCGGCCCGTCGGCCTGGGCGATCAGGATCGAATGGTAGGTCGGCTTGCCGCGCTCGATGCCGACCGCGAAGGCCTCGATGTCCGGGGCGCGCGACTTCGCCAGCACGTAGGACAGCGGCCCGAAATAGGCGACCTCGATGCGGCCGAAGCGCATCGCTTCGATCATGGACGAGTAGTCCGTCGTCACAACCAGTTCGATGGACTTCTCCAGGGCCTTTTCCAGATGCGCCTTCAGCGGCTGCGCCTGCTGGATCAGCGTGGAGGCGTTCTCGTCCGGAAGCAGTGCGACACGGAGCTTGGCCGGATCGCGGGACTGCGCCAGAGCAGGCGCGGACGACAGGGCGAGCGCGGTGGCAGCGCCACCGAGGAAAAAACGGCGGTTCATGCGTGGGTTCCCGTCTTGAGTTGGAGCGGTTCTTCGGAGTCTTCGTCGTTGTCGGCCGGCTCGGCGCCGTAGATGCGAAGCGTCTCGGCGCGGCCGAGCTTCGACGGCGAACCGTCGAATACCACCGCGCCTTTCGCGAGCCCGACGATGCGGTCGGCGAACCGGCGCGCGAATTCGAGCTGATGCAGGCTGACGACAGCCGCGATGCCGTCGGCCTTGCAAATGCCGTGCAGCAGCGAGAGGACGCGCTCGGCGGTCGCCGGGTCGAGGCTCGCGACCGGCTCGTCGGCGAGAATCAGCGCGGGCTCCTGCACCAGCGCCCGTGCGATGCCGACGCGCTGCTGCTGGCCGCCGGAGAGCTGGTCGCAGCGGCGCAGCGCATATTCAATCAGCCCGACGCGCGCGACGGCGTCGAGCGCACGGCGCTTCTCGGTCGCCGAAAACGGCAGCAGCGTGCGCAGACCCGAATGATAGCCCAGCCGGCCGGTCAGCACGTTGGCGAGCACCGTGGCACGCCCGATAAGCTGATGCTGCTGGAACACCATCCCGGTGCGGCGGCGGTGGCGGCGCAGCGCGTGGGGCTCGCGAAGATCGTCGGCCTCCTCCGCAACGACCTTGCCCGCGGTCAACCGGACCAGGCCGTTGAGCGATCGCAGCAGTGTCGACTTGCCGGCCCCGGAAGGGCCGAGCAGGACGGTGAAGGCGCCCGGGGCGAACGTCAGGCTGGTGGCGGCGAGGGCACGCGTGCCGTTGGGATAGACGACTTCGGCCTGTTCTGTCCGGATCATGGAGACTCGCGTGCGCTGTTTCGCGCGCTTCGAGTCTCATTCAGCCGTGAACGCTGCACGACGCAGCGATGACAATCCCGTGACATCCCCAGTTGCGCAACTTTCCTGTGCGTCTAGGCGGGCGCGATCTCGCAGAGCAGCTTGTAGATGCCGAGCGCCGCGCCGGGGAATTGCGCCGCAAGCGCATCCGCAATCCGCTCGGCGTCGGCGAGCCGCAGCGTCTCGACTGCAAGACACGCTGCGATCTTGCCGTCGCCGCCGCGCACCTTTTCCTCCTCGGACACCGGAAAATCGGCCACGCTCGCCGCCGTCCAGACTTCCGCGCAGGCGACGGCGTTGTCCGCGGCAAGCTCCATCGCTGCGGCTTCGAGCGCGCCCGCTGCGGGCGGCGACGTAAAGCGCAGTGTCACCAGCACCGCGCCGCGCATCGCGCCGAAACGCGCGCTGCGATGACACACCGTGCGGATCGCGTCGCGGAACGGACCCGACATGATGCCGCGCGTCAGCGGCGTCGGGTTGTTCAGGCGTTCGAGATAGGCCGGCGATTTCAACACCGCCGGCGACTGCGTGATGTAGCAGGCGAAATAGGGCGGCGTGCCGCGCACCGCCTCGTAGCGGCGGCCGAGCAGGAAGCCCGGCACCGCGATCCGCTCGGCCAGATGCTCGCCCTGGTACCAGGCCTCGAACTCGGCTTCGCGGCCCGGCGCACAGCCGTTCCAGATCGCAAGGATGCCCATTGCTTCGTTCATCGGCGACCCACTCATCCGCCTTTGGCGCCCTTGGTGTTCACATACAGCGCATAGAGCGAATGGCTCGCCGCCATGAACAGCCGGTTGCCCTTCGGGCCGCCGAAGCAGACGTTGGCGCAGCGTTCCGGCAACGAGATGTGCCCGATGGGCTGGCCCTGCGGATTGAAGATGCGAACGCCGTCGAGCTCCGCCGTGCCCATGCCCCAGCCGCACCAGAGATTGCCGTCGGCATCGACGCGGAAGCCGTCCGGCGTCTCCTCCCTGGTGCACTTGATCAGGATGCGGCCGTTCTTGATTTTCTCGCCGTCGACGTCGAACACGTAAATCGCGCGGTCGCCGGGCTGGCTCTCGATGACGTAAAGCAATTTTTCGTCCGGCGAGAACGCAAGCCCGTTCGGGCGGCGCACCAGGCCTTCGCTCACCACCGCCGCCTGGCCCGACTTGCCGTCGATGCGATAGACCCGCTGCGGCAGTTCCTGCTCGCCGGTCTCGCCGTTCCAGTTGCCGTCGATGCCGGCGGTCATGTCGGTGAACCAGATCGAGTCGTCGGACTTCACCACCACGTCGTTCGGCGACGACAGCCGCTTGCCCTCGAAGCGGTCGCACAACACGGTGATGCGACCGTCGTATTCGGTGCGCGTCACTCGGCGGCCGTGCTCGGCAGTGACGAGCCTCCCCTGGCGGTCGCGGGTGTTGCCGTTGGCGTAGTTCGAGGGCTTGCGATATTCGCTGGTTGCGCCGGTCGCCTCGTCCCAGCGCATGATGCGGTTGTTGGGGATGTCGCTCCAGTAGAGGCAGCGCGCGTCGGCGAAATAGACCGGCCCCTCGGCCCAGGAAAAGCCCTCGGAGAGCTTCTCGACGCTCGCGAGCAGCACGCGGTATTTCTCGAAGCTCTTGTCGAGCACCTTCACCGCCGGGTCCGGCAGGCGTTCGTTCAGCACCCATGCCGCGGTCGTGGTCGGATACATGGCAATTCCCTTGGGCCTCCCTGTGGTTGGCGCGGAGCATAGCAGGACTGCCGCCGCGGGAACCCTCATGCGGACGAAGGGCTTCGTTGCTATAATGCGTCCGCTCACACCGTCCGGGACCGTCCCCAGGAATCGCCCATGAACCAGATGCCCAAGACCTTCGACCGCTCAACCGAGGACCTCGGCAATTCCATCCATCTCGAACACGTCAATGTCGCGATCCCTGACCAGCGCATCGCCTCGCTGTTCTACGGCGCGGGCCTCGGCCTGACCCGCGATCCGTTCCTGATGGTGATGGACGACAACATGTGGATGAACGCGGGGAAGAGCCAGTTTCATCTGCCGACCGGCAAGGCGCAGGTGCTGCGCGGCCGGACCGGCCTGGTGATCGAAGGCCGCGAGGCGCTGCTGGCGCGGCTCGCGCGCGTGAAGCCGCATCTCGCCGACACCAAGTTCGATTTCGCCGAGCACAACGACTACGTCCAGGCCACTTGCCCCTGGGGCAACACCGTGCGCGTGCATGAGCCGGACGCGTCGCGCTTCGGCCGCATCACCCTCGGCATCCCGTATGTCGAGTTCGACGTGCCGGTGGGCTCGGCGCGCGGCATCGCCGACTTCTACCGTGCGATGATCGACGTGCCGGCGGAGGTGGTGAACGGCGACGGCACGACGGCGAAGGTTACCGTCGGCAAGAGCCAGCACCTCTTGTTCCGCGAGACCGACAAGCCGCTGCCCGACTTCGACGAGCACCACGTGCAGATTTACGTGGTGAACTTCTCCGGGCCCCACAAGCGGCTCGGCGAGCGCGGCCTGGTCAGCCGCGAGGACAACCAGTACCAGTACCGCTTTCGCGACATCGTCGATCTTGCGACCGGCAAACACCTCTTCACCATCGAGCACGAGGTGCGAAGCCTCACCCATCCGATGGCGCTGCGCCAGCTGGTCAACCGCAACCCGGCGCAGACCGCGCGCAACTACTCCATGGGCCACGACGAAACCACCTGGGCGATGGAGCCGATGCACTACGACGACCAGCGCGAGCGGCTGCGCATGGCGCAGATGGCGGCGGCGCAGAAGGCGAATTGAATTCACGCGATCCAGGCTTGCCGCGAGCGCTGTCGACGTTGTTGCGCCCTCTTCCCCTGAGGGAGAGGGCTACTCGGAATGTCAGCGCAGAAAATTGGGTGAGGGGTCACGGCCTCTCGATAGATTACCCCTCACCCAACCGAGTTTGCGGAAATGTTTGCGATGCCCTCTCCCTCAAGGTGAGAGGGCACAACGACAACGGCCGCGAATACGGCACGACCAATTGCAGAGGCTGTGAGGAAAACGCGATGATCGACTGCTACACCTGGACCACCGACAACGGCTACAAGCCGCGCATGATGCTGGAAGAGTGCGCACTGCCGCACAAGATCGTGCCGGTGAACATCCGCGAGAAGCAGCAGATGACCGCGGAGTTCCTCAAGCTCAGCCCCGGCCACAAGATTCCGGCCATCGTCGACCACGACGGCCCCGGCGGCGCGACGGTCACGCTCTGCGAATCCGGCGCGATCTTCAAATACCTCGCCGAGAAGACCGGCAAGTTCTACCCGAACGACGCGCTCGCCCGCGCCAAGGTCGATCAATGGCTGTTCTACGGCTCGGCGACGTTCACCACGCTGTCGCAGCAGTTCGGCAGCTGGGTGGTGCGCATGCCCGAGAAGGTGCCGGCTGCGATGAAGCATTACGATGCCGTGATACGCGACATGCTCTCGACGCTCGACAAGCATCTTGCGGCGAACGAATACGTCGCAGGCGCCTATTCCATCGCCGACATGAGCATGTATCCCGACGTGCATCTGCACGGCGTGAAAGACATCGGACTTGGCGAGTATCCAAACCTCAAGCGCTGGCACGATGCGATCGAGGCGCGGCCGGCGATCCAGCGCGCTTGGGGGCCGTTCCCGAGCTGATGCGGCCCGCATGGGCTTCGTCACGGGTTTCGCGTCATGGCTGGAAAGGCGGCGATCGTCGGCGGCTCCGTGGGCGGATTGTTTGCCGCGCATGCTCTGCGCAACATCGGCTGGGAGATCGCGGTCTATGAGCGCGCCGAGGGCGATCTCGCAGCCCGCGGCGCGGGCCTTGGCACGCACCAGGACCTGTTCGAGATCATGCAGCGGCTCGGCATCGCGGTGGACGAGCGCACCGGGATCGCAGTCGGCTCGCGCGTCTGTCTCGCGCGCTCTGGCGATGTCCTCAAGGAAATCCCATTCCAGGAGCGCAAGAGTTCGTGGGCCACGATCTGGCGAGCGCTGCGGCGTGCGCTGCCCGACGATTGCTTCAATCAGGGAAAGGACTTCGCCGCGCTTGAGACCGGCGCGAATGGCGCTGTCGCGCATTTTGCGGACGGCACGACCGTTACCGCCGACCTGCTGGTCGGGGCCGACGGCAACCGCTCGACGGTGCGCGAACGCCTGCTGCCGCAGGTACAGCCGCGCTATTGCGGTTATGTCGCCTGGCGCGCGCTGATCCCGGAGAACGGCGCGCGGCTTTACGATCGCTACGCTTTCAGCATGCCGGACGGCGGCTCGGCTGTGTCCTATCCGGTGCCCGGACGCGACGGCGACATCGTGCCCGGCCGGCGCTCGATCAATTTCCTCTGGTACCACCCCGCTTCGGAAGCCGAAGTGCGCGACATGAGCACCGACGAGACCGGCCATTGCCACGGCATGGCGATTCCGCCGCCACTGATCCGCAAGGACGTCGTCGCTAATCTGCTTCGGGAGGCCGCGGACCAGCTCCCGCCGCAGCACCTCGATCTGCTGCGCGCCGAACCGCAGCCGTTCTTTCAGGCGATCTACGATCTCGAATGCGACCGGCTGGCGTTCGGGCGCGCCGTGCTGCTCGGCGACGCGGCGTTCGTCGCGCGTCCGCACGTCGGTGCCGGCGTCACCAAGGCCGCGCTCGACACGCACGGACTGGCCGACGCGCTTCGCGCCCATGGCGACGACATCGCTTCGGCGCTCGCATCGTACGAGCGCGAGCGCCTCAAAATCGGCAAGCGCATGGTGGCGCGCGCCCGCAGGCTCGGCGCCTTCATCGAATTCCACCGCTCGCCGGACTTCAAGCGGCCGGACACGATGCAGCAGGCCGACGAACTGCTCTACGAGCACGGCGCGGACATCCGATCGGTTGCGGAGTTCTGGGCGTGAATGGCCGCCGAACCGCCGTTGTGCCGCCGGAGCCAAACGCTAAAGTAGTGCGCTGCCGCGACCTTTCCGGGAATACGCCATGAAAGAGCTTTTCGTCGCCGCGGAGAACGAAATTGCTGACGGCGGCCGCAAGGTCGTCGCGACCGGCGGCGTCGAGATCGGCGTGTTCCGAAGCGACGGCAATTACTACGCTTGGCGCAACGAATGTCCGCATCAGGGCGGGCCGGTATGCCAGGGCGTCATGACCAGAAAAGTCGAGGAGCGCCTCGACGGCGAGCGCAAAAGTTCCGGCATCCACTACGCGGCCGATGGGCATCGCAACATCGTCTGTCCCTGGCACGGCTACGAGTTCGATATGAAGACGGGCCGCCATGTCGGTCACGCGGCGACGCGGTTGCGCGGTTATCAGGTCAAGGTCCGCGACGGAGCTGTTTACGTCGTTCTGCCCGCCTGAGACCGGCCCGGCCTTGCGAATGAATGGACTTCCCGATGACTGAAGACCCCAAGATTCTGCCGCTCATCAACGATCGCACCGACTCGCGCGACATTCTGGCGCGCGCCAGCAGCCAAGCGGCGAAGCACGGTCTCGACGATTACTTCATCGTCGACGTCGACTCCCATATCGGCGACGGTGCGGCCTGGCCGGAAATCCTCAAGCTGCTCGAAAACGACGTGCTGCGCGACGATTCGATCTTCTACAGCGCGGCCGCCCGCGGCGCCTTCCTGAACGACACGCCCGGGCTGCAATGGCAGAGCGTCGGCGGGCGCGTGCCGCACGGCGCTGGGCTGAAAGAGCCGGTCGACGACAAGAGCGCGCCGCGGGAGGTAACGCTGTCGCGCCGCGCCATCGACGCGCTCGGGCTCGACTGCCAGGTGTTCTTCCCGAATGCGCTCTTGTTCCTCGGCATGCACCCGGTTCGCGAGATCGAGGTCGAGCTGTCGACCGCATACAACCGCTGGATCGTCGAGCGGGTGCTGCCGCACGAGCCGCGCATGAAGGCGATGGTGTACCTCCCCTTCAACACGCCGGAAGCCGCCGAGCGCACGGTCAAGCGCTTCCTCGGCAAGCCGGGCGTCGTCGGCTTCGTCGTCACCAGCACGCGCTATCAGCCCGTCCACGCCAACGAATACATGCGGCTCTACGCCATGCTCGAAGAGGCCGGCGTGCCGCTCGCGTTCCACGCTCATCACAATTGGCAGAACGAATACACCAAGCAGCTCAACCGCTTCATCTCGATGCACGCGATTTCGTTCGTACTCAGCAACCTGGTGCATCTGACCAACTGGGTCATCAACGGCCTGCCGGAACGGTTCCCGAAACTCAAGGTGATCTGGATCGAGTCGGGGCTCGCCTGGGTGCCGTTCATCATGCAGCGGCTCGACCACGAATTCCTGATGCGCACCTCCGAGGCGCCGCTGCTCAAGCGCCTGCCGAGCCAGTACATGCGCGAGATGTTTTTCACCATGCAGCCGATGGAAGCGACCAACCTCAAGCTGCTGGAGGGCACGTTCGAGGCGATCAATGCCGAGACGCAGTTGCTCTACGCCTCCGACTGGCCGCACTGGGACTTCGACGTGCCGGCGCGCCTGTTCGACCTGCCTTTCCTCAACGAGCGCAGCCGGCGCAACATCCTTGGCTACAACGCCGCCCGCGTGTTCAATCTCGACGTGCCGGCGAAGTACCGGAAGCCGGAGCAGGTCGCGGCGGAGTAGCGGAGACGCCGCCCTTGATCCGGCGCGCGTGGGGGCCGATTCCGAGCTGAGGCGCGACCCTAATTGCCCCGCCGCGGCGCTGTCCGAAGCAGTTCTCCAAGCTCCTTGGCGTAAAGCCTCGCGGTGCCGGTCGTGCCGTGACCGCGTGTCTGGTCGCCCGCCGGGATCAACAGCAGCCGCCCGTTTTTCACGCGCTTGAGGGCGTTTTCCATCAGCCCGGTTTCCGGCGGGTTCCGTTCGTCGTCAGCTGCGTTGATCGCCAACACCGCGGCTGAAATGCGTTCCAGCCCCGGCGAAGGGTTGTAGTCGCGCGATGCGTCATAGGCGTAGATCAGGTCGTTGGCGTCGGCACGAAACGGCGCCGCCAGACGATTGTCGACCAGCTTGTCGGCCTGCGCACGGTTCGGCGCAAGCTTTTGCAACGCAAGCGTCCCGCCGTTGGTCGCGACGCCGAATGCAACGACGGCAAGCTTCATCGAGCGCGGCTGCTCGGTATAGTTTCCATTGTTGTATCCTGGATCGCTGCGGATCGTTTCGATCAGCAGCCGCCGCGTCATCCAGTTGCGGCTCGACATCTCAGTGGGCTGGGACGCCATCGGCACCAGCGCGTCCATGACGCCCGGATGCTTCACGCCCCAAGTCCAGGCGTGCATCCCGCCCATCGAATGGCCGATCACGAGGCGCAGGCGGCGGATCGACAGTCCCTCGGTCAGCAGCCGGTGCTGCGCATCGACCATGTCGTCGTAGTTGTACCGCGGGAACTTGGTTTTCATTCCGTGCGATGGCTTTGACGTGCGGCCGTGACCGATCGAGTCCGGAAGGATGATGTAGTACCTGCTGGCGTCGAGCGGCTGCCCCGGTCCGAACATCTGGCCGGCGAAGGCCGGCGTCAGCATGCTGTTGGCGGAACCGTTGGTCCCATGCAGCACCAGCACCGGCTCGCCCGACGGCTCTCCGATCGTCGTATATCCGATCCGCAGTTCCGGCATGACCTCGCCGGTATGGAATTTGAAGTCCTTGGCGATCCACTCGCCTTGTTTTGGCGCGGGGTAGTTCTGGGCCGCTGCGGCGAACGGAAGCAACGCAAAGGCGGCGATCGCGGCTGCAGACTGCAAGAGCTTCATGGTGCACCTCATCGGTTGGTTCGCGTGGCGATCGCAGCCTCGCTCTATCGGCTGTCCTTCGCACGAACGGGCGCCCGCCGATGGCATTGCCGATCCGGCGAACCGGGGATTCGGCACACCCCGGCCCGCAACTCTCGGCAAACCAGTTCAGGCCTGCCTTGGCGCACGACAGGACGCCGGTTACTTCGCCGCCGTCACCATGATCTCCACCATCTTCGCCGGCGATTGCAGCCGCGCCTCGATGCAGGCGCGCACCGGCGCGTTGCCTGGAGAAATCCAGGCGTCCCAGACCTTGTTCATCTCGTCCACGGTGCGGATGTCCTGCAGCCAGATCACGGCGTGGAGAAGCTTCGACTTGTCGGTTCCACTTTGCTTGAGATAGCCGTCGATCCGGCCCAAGATTTCTGCCGTCTGCTCGCCCACGCTTTTGCCCACGGACGTCTCCGCCGTCAGGCCCGCGACATAGACCGTGTCGCCATGCACCACCGCGCGCGACATGCGGGCGCCGCTATCGAAACGCTGGATCGTCATCGTGTTCTCCGTTCTTGCCGTGATTTTTGCCCTGCGGGGCATTTGCATTGCTGCACCGCAGCCGCGGCATTGCCGAGTTGCAGTCGAGCGCTAGGATAGCCGCCGCCGGTTCGTTGGCCAAGAAAGTGGACATCTGGGGAGGCGTGCGCGTGACGAAAGTTCTGAGTGTGCTGGTTGCACTGGCGTTTGCCGGGGCCGCGGTCGGAAACGCGAACGCCCAGACGCCCTACCCCAACAAGCCGATCCGCATCGTAATCCCGTTCGGCCCCGGCGGGCTTGCCGACATCACAACCCGTCTCATGGCTCAGCGCCTTTCCGAGCGCACCGGCCAGCAGGTTGTGATCGAGAACCGGCCAGGCGCCGGCGGCGTGGTCGCCGCCAATGCCGTCATTGCCGCGCCGCCCGACGGCTACACGCTGTTCGTGCTGTCGAGCGGCATCATCCTGTCGACCTCGCTGCTCAAGACCATGCCATTCGATCCGCGGACGGCGTTTACGCCGGTATCGACTGTCGCATTCTTCGACCTGCTGCTGCTCGCCAAGGGCGACAGCCCGCTCCGCACCACCGCCGACATGCTCACGTCCGCGCGCGCCAATCCCGCCGCCTTCAATGTCGCCACGATCAACCCGGGCAGCACGCAGAACATCACGGCCGAGCTCGTCAAGTCGGCGACCGGAATTCCGATGACGATCGTGCCCCACCGCAGCAGCGGCGAAGTGCTCACCTCCTTGCTGCGCGGCGATATCCAGATCGGCGTGGAGTCCTACGCCGCGTTGAAGGCGCCGATCGACGCCGGGCAGGTTCGCGCCATCGCCGCGACCGGCGAGAAGCGGTCGCCGATGCAGCCGAACGTCCCGACGCTGAAGGAGAACGGCGTCGACGCCGTTGTGGTCGGCTGGAACGGGATTGCCGCACCGGCCCAGACGCCGAAGGAGGTCGTCGCGACGCTGTCCGGTCATATTCGCGCCATCGTCGACGCTCCCGACTTCAAGAAGCGCGTCCTCGACTTGGGCACCGAGGCCAGAGCCACCACGCCGGAGGAGCTGACCGCGATCGTCGCCGCCGACGCTGCCAAATGGGCCGCCGTCATCAAGAAGGCCGGCATCGAGCCGCGGTAGGCGTCGCACGATGTGTAACACTCTCTCCGCAGTCATTCCGGGACGGCGCGAAGCGCCGGGCCCGGAATCCAGAGCCGCCTGCACCGCGTGTGTTGCCCTGGATTCCGGGTTCGCTCGCTGCGCTGGCGCCCCGGAATGACAAAGGCAGTGCCGAAGCGATGAAAATCGACGCGCATGTGCATGTCTTCACGACCGACATGCCGCTGATCGACAATCCGCGGCACGCGCCGAAGTACAGCTTCACGCACGAGCAGTTGATTGCAACGCTCGACGATAACGGCATCGACCGCGCGGTGATCGCCGCCGCAAGCCCGTGGGGCGACTACAACGACTACACGCTCGCAGCATTGCGCGCACATCCGCGGCGGCTGCGCGGTACCGTCATCCTCAAACCGACTGTCGAGCGCTACGCGCTCGAAGCGATGGCGCGGGACGGCGTCTGCGGCGTGCGGCTGCCGTTCATCGGGCTGCCGAAGCTGCCCGACATCGCCACGTTCGAATATCGCGCGTTCTTCCGCCGCCTCGCCGACCTCGGCTGGCACGTGCACCCGCACGTCGACGGAGATGACCTGCGGAAAATCCTGCCGACGCTGGAAGCCTCCGGCGTCAAGATCGTGGTCGACCATCTTGGCCGGCCCGATCCGAAGACCGGCATCGCCAGCGACGGCTTCAAGGCCCTGCTGCGCTCGATCGACAAGGGCCGCACGTGGGTCAAGGTGTCGGCCGGCTACCGACTCGGACCGCAGGCGGTAACATACGCGCGCGAGCTTCTTCGCGCCGCGGGCCCCGACCGTCTCGTTTGGGCGAGCGACTGCCCGTTCGTCGGCCACGAGAACCAGTTCGCCTACAAGTCCACCATGGACTGGCTCGCCGAATGCGTGCCCGACCCCGCCGCGCGCGCCAAGGTGTTCGGCGAAACCGCTTTCAAGCTTTACTTCGACGCCGCCGCATGACGTCCATCCGCAGGGAGACCGCATCATGACCCGCATCGCAGCACTGGCGCTCGCAGCGCTCGCCGCTCTCGTGACAAGCCCGAGCCACGCCCAATATCCGCAACACCCGATCAAGCTTTACGTGCCGTTCCCCGCCGGCGGCGCGGTCGACATCGTGGCGCGCATCTACGCGGCGAAGATTTCCGAAGACCTCGGCAAGCCGGTCATCGTCGAGAACAAGGCCGGCGCGGGCGGCATCATCGCGACGAACGAAACCGCCAAGGCCGCGCCCGACGGCTACACGCTGCTGCTGACGACGCCGAACCACACCATCAACCCGGCTCTCAACGCCGCAATCCCCTACAACACCGAGAAGGACATCGCGCCGGTTTCCATCGTCGCTGAGGTGCCGGAGGTGCTGGTGAGCCACCCCGGCGCGCCGTTCAAGGACTTCAAGGGCTTCGTTGCGCACGCCAAGGCCAACCCCGGCAAGCTGAACTATTCGTCGGCGGGCATCGGGACGCTGCCGCACATCACCTTCGAGCTGCTGCTGCGGCGCATGAACATCCAGGTCGCGCACATCCCCTATCGCGGCGCGGCACCGGCGATGAACGACCTGCTGTCCGGCGTCGTGCAGCTCAAGCTCGACACCTATGCCACTGCGAACCAGCACGTGAACGCGGGCAAGCTGCATTACCTTGGCATCGCCAGCCGCGAGCGCTCGAAGCTTCTTCCGAACGTGCCGACCATCGCCGAGCAAGGCCTGCCGGGCTACGAGGGCATCCTGTGGATTGGCCTGGTCGCGCCGGGCGCGACGCCGAAGCCCGTCATCGAGCGCCTGCAGGCCGCGACCGCCAAGGCGATGCGCGCGCCCGACGTGATCGACAAATTGCAGAAACAGGGCATCGAGCCGGTCGGGGGCACGACGGCGGACTTCGCTGCGCTGATCGCGCGCGAACTGCCGCAATGGCGCGATCTTGTGAAGTCGGCAAACATCAAGGTGCAATGAGACAAGCGCAGGGCTCGTTTCCCGCACGCGGTGCAGCGCGATAGCGGTGCACCGCAGATGCGGGACCCCGGTTTGTTAGCTACCTTCCAGCAACCGGGGTCCCGGGTCTGCAGCTCAACACTCCACTCCGCTTCGCTTCGTGCTGCGCTGCGCCCGGGACACGCAAGCGGATATCGCCCTCGTCTCTCTCAGGAAATTTAAGATGGCCATTCTTACACAAGCGCCCGACCCCAATCCCAAGACGCCCAAGCTGAAACCGCCGCCCGGCGCCTGCGACACCCATGTGCACCTGTTCGGGCCGTCGGGAAAATATCCGTTCGCCTCCGACAGCCCCTACACCTCGCGCGACGCGCTGCCGGAGACGCTGTTCGCGTTGCAGGACAAGCTCGGCCTGTCCACCGCCGTGGTCGTCAGCCCCGGCGGCTATGGCCGCAACGCCGCGATGCTCTGCGATGTGCTGGCGAAGCACGGCAAGCGCCTGCGCGGCATCGCGCTGATGCCCGACGACGCGCCGGACGCCGAGTTCGCGCGCCTCACCGCTCTCGGCGTCAAGGGCCTGCGCATGATGAGCGTCAAGCGCGGCGCGCACGTGCCGCACCTCAACACCGAGACCGCGGCGCGCGCGCACGCCCACGGCTGGCACGTGCAGTTCTATCCGCACGGCACCGACATCGTCGAATACGCCGACAAGCTTCTGGCGCTGAAGAACGACGTCGTGCTCGATCATTTTGCGAGCCTGCCGGCCGCGGGCGGCGTCGATCAGCCGGCGATGAAGGCCGTCATGCGGATGCTCGACAGCGGCCGCGTGTGGCTCAAGCTCTCCGGCCCGATGCGCTGCACGCCCGGCGATTTCCCCTACGCGCCGGTGACGCAACTCGCACGCGCCCTCGTCAGGCACACGCCCGAGCGCCTCGTATGGGGATCGGACTGGCCGCACGTCAACATGGACGGCCGCGGCATGCCCAACGACGGCGACCTGCTCGACATGATGCTGGAGTGGTGCCCCGACGAGGCCGTGCGCAACCGCATCCTCGCGGACAATGCAAAGAAGCTCTACGGCTTCGGCTAGGGCATGATCCCGAAAAGTGGGAACCGGTTTTCGGAAAAGATCATGCCCAGACAAAGAGAAAAGACTAGATACTGATTCAACGCAGTTGAATCAGTATCTAGTCGAGCACGTAGCGGGTGTCCTCATACGCGGCCAGCGCGATGCTCATGTCGAGCGCGACGTATTTCTCCACCGTCTTGAGAATACGGCCCTTCTCCACCACCGCAATCTCCGCCTTCAGCACGGCTTCGATGAACTCCATCTTGAGCGCCATGTATCCGGCCACAAACCACGCGGTGCCGAGGCCGATGTCGCGGTGCCGCATCCCGACGCGCTGCACGCTGAGCACGTAATCCTCGTCGAACCGCGACGCGAACAGGCGCGCCCAGTGTTGAATCTGCCGCTGCATGAGACGCTCGACGACGTCGTCGGAAATGTAGGAACCGACCTCGGACCGCCGCAGCTTCTCGTAGAACCGTCCGACGGCCGCGCCCATGTGCGGTTCGGCTATCGCCCAGAACGCCCGCGCGTTCTGCCGATCGGCGGCGCCGACCTCCAGTAGTCCGAAATATTTTGTGACCTGCGGATGGACTGCCTCGCCCGGACCGGCCGGATTGCCTTGCGACGCTGCGTGCTGCGCGGACTGCCTTGGATCCATGAAGCCTTCCCGGCGACGACGAACGGCGGACCAAGCGGCGCCGAACCGGCGAATCGTCCGCTTGCAACCTTCGGAATCATTGATGGATGCGCCGGCGAATTTCCACCGCGGGCGGCGGCCTGTGCCGGACATTCTCGATCAACTGGATCAATCAACTGGACTGTGGTTTCAATCTCACAGGCCCGCGTGCGCCACGATCTTGCGCATCACATTCGGCAGCGCTTCGCCCGCAAGCGCGGCGCGTGCGACCCAGCGCATGCCGCCCGGCGCGCGCGTCTTCGCCGGAACCTTCGCGACATAGACCGACTGCCGCAACGGGAAATGCGTAAACCCGTGCTCGACCGCGCCGGGCAGGAGCCGCCAGTTCGCCTTCAGCGGCGCATGCTCGCGTGCGCGCGCGGCGTCGAAGTCGGCCGTCCAGGCGGTCGACGGCACCTCGGTCATGCCGCCGAGCAGGCCTTTTGCGGGCCGGGTCCGCACCAGCACGAAACCGTCGGCGCGGATCGCCACGAACGACGCGCCGCGGCGCAACTTGCCGTTCGCCTTCGGGGCCTTGCGCGGGAAGGTTTCGGCGTCGCCGCGCGCGCGCGCGGTACATGGCGCGCACAAGGGACAGATGGCGCAAGCCGGCTTTTTCGGCGTGCAGACCGTGGCGCCGAGGTCCATCATCGCCTGGGTGAAGTCGCCGGGCCGCCGCTGCGGCACCAGCACCTCGGCGCGGGCGCGGATTTCGGCCTTGGCCTTCGGCAATTCCTCTTCGATCGCATAAAGCCGCGCGATCACGCGCTCGATGTTGCCGTCGATGGCGGTGGCGCGCTTGTCGAACGCAATCGCCGCAATCGCGGCCGCCGTGTAGGCGCCAATGCCCGGCAACGCGCGCAAGCCCTCTTCCGTATCGGGAAACGCGCCGCTGTGTTGCTCCGACACCGTCTGCGCGCAGGCGTGCAGGTTGCGCGCGCGGGCGTAGTAGCCGAGCCCGGCCCAGAGCTTCAGCACGTCGCCGAGCGGGGCATTCGCGAGCGCCATCACATCCGGCCAGCGCGCGAGGAAGCGCGCGTAATAAGGCCCGACCGCCTTCACCGTGGTCTGCTGCAGCATGATCTCGGACAGCCACACCCGGTACGGATCGGCCCGCTCGCCCGGCTGAGCGCGCCACGGCAACGTACGGCGGTGGCGGTCGTACCAGGCGAGCAGTTGCGCGGGATCGGGCGTGTCCACACCGCCCGACACGCCGCGCTTCTTGCGGATGGCCGCACCTGCTACCCTCATAGGATCGATCTGACAGAGCGCCCGCCCGTGAACAAGCCCCGCCCCTCCCGAACGCTCGCCGAACTCACATCCGGCATCGTTGCAGACGCCTTCAAGAAGCAGGGCTTCGCCTCAACCGAACTGGTGACGCGCTGGGCCACCATCGTCGGGCCGGAGATCGCCGCCCATGCCGAACCCGCGAAGCTGCAATGGCAGCGCACCGCCGACGGCGAACCGCCGGAGCCCGCGACGCTGGTGCTGCGCGTGGAGGGCCCGGCGGCGATCGAAATCCAGCACCTGTCGAACGTCATCGTCGAACGCGTGAACCGCTATTTCGGCTGGCAGGCGGTCGGCCGGATCGCGCTGCGCCAGGCGCTGCTGTCGCGCCGGCCCCCGAAGCCGCAGCGCCCGGCCCCCGATCCGAAGGCGGTCGCAGCGGTCGCCGAAACGCTCGGCGCCGTCGCCGACGACGCCTTGCGCGGCGCGCTCGCCCGCCTCGGCGCCGCGGTCAAGGGCCGCTGAAACGCCGAAATTCCAAATTTAACGCAATCAACCGAACGTGACCGGCCGGTCCCAGACGGTCTTGGCGAAGCGGCCCGCCAATGCCACATTCCCGCCCCATGACGATGCGGCCGAACCTGCGGCCATTTGGGAGCCCCCCGTGATCGATCGCCGTTCCTTGCTTGCCGGAGCCAGTTTCATTGCAACCGCAGCCCTGTTCGGCGGCGCGATGGCGCTCCTCGATCCCCGCCCCGCAACGGCGCAAACCGTTTCACTCGGCGACCTGCTGATACCGCCGCAGCTCGGCGACCGCGCGCTCGGCAAGGCCGACGCTCCGGTGACGGTGATCGAGTATGCCTCGATGACCTGTCCGCACTGCGCCACCTTCCACGAGACGACCTACGTGGAGCTGAAGAAGCGCTACATCGACACCGGCAAGGTGCGCTTCATCTTCCGCGAGTTCCCGCTCGACACGCTCGCCGCCGGCGCCTCGATGCTGGCGCGCTGCGCGGAACCGGACCGGTTCTTCCCGATGATCGAGACGCTGTTCCAGCGCCAGCGGCAGTGGGCGGTCGAAAAGCCGATCCCGCCGCTGATGACGATCGCCAAGCAGGCCGGCTTCAGCGAGCAGAAGTTCAACGCCTGCCTGTCCGACAACAAGATGCTCGACGCGCTCCAGGCCGAGCGCGAGCGTGCCTCCCAGAAGTTCGGGGTCAATTCGACCCCCACGGTGTTCGTCAACAACAAGATGTTCCGCGGCGGGGCGACCATCGAGACGCTGGCGAAGGAAATCGACTCGCTGGTGAAGTGACCGCGTTCGGCGCGGCGAATCACCTGGGCCGCGGTTGTGCGGCTTTGAGTCCACCAACCGTCATCTGAATGGCGCTTCGGGACGCTTTCGCAGGCGCCCCCTGAGCCCTGTCTATTGCTTTGAAATCGGAAGCGTTTTTCCGCCCGCATGGCGACGGAAACGGGGGACAAGTTCGGCTTTGTGTTGCTGTCGGCGCGCCGCCGATTCATTCTCCGCGCCGATGCGATACCCCTCCCGCCTGCGGCCGGCGGATCGTTCCCTCCGGCCATGCGCATGCCAGATTCGGGCATGACGGAAATCGGCCCCGTTTTGGGCGTTAAGGCCCCTGCGCGGCCTGCAATTGGAATCGACGTGCAATGAAGCTCACCCGCCTGCGTCTGCTCGGATTCAAGTCCTTCGTCGAGCCGACCGACTTCCTGATCGAGCCGGGCCTCACCGGGGTCGTCGGACCGAACGGCTGCGGCAAGTCGAACCTCGTGGAAGCGCTGCGCTGGGTGATGGGCGAGACGTCGCACAAGTCGATGCGCGCCGCCGAGATGGACGACGTCATCTTTTCCGGCACCAACAACCGTCCGGCGCGCAACACCGCCGAAGTGGCGATCCAGGTCGACAACAGCCGCCACGACGCGCCCGCGCCCTATGCCGAATTTGACACGCTCGACATCTCCCGCCGCATCGAGCGCGAAAAAGGCTCGGTCTATCGCATCAACGGCCGCGAGGTGCGCGCGCGCGACGTGATGACCCTGCTCGCCGACGCCTCCACCGGCTCGCGCTCGCCCGCCCTCGTGCATCAGGGCCGCATCGGCGAAATCATCCAGGCCAAGCCCGAGCAGCGCCGCCGGGTGCTGGAAGAAGCCGCGGGCATTTCCGGCCTGCACGCGCGCCGCCACGAGGCCGAGTTGCGCCTCAAAGCCGCGGAAACGAACCTCGTGCGCGTCGAGGACGTGGTCCAGCAATTGGCCGGCCAGATGGACGCGCTCAAGCGCCAGGCCCGGCAGGCGATCCGCTACCGCAACGTCTCGGCGGAGGTGCGCAAGGTCGAGGCCACGCTCTATTACCTGCGCTGGATCGGCGCCAACGCCGAGGTCGGGGAATCCGGCCGCGCCAAGGACGAAAGCGTGCGCGCGGTCGCCGACGCCACGCTCGCCCAGGCCGAGGCCGGCAAGGGCCGCGAGGCCGCGGCCGAAGGCGTGCCACCGCTACGCGAGGCCGAGGCCCGCGCCGCCGCAGCCCTGCAGCGGCTTGTGATCGCCCGCGATACGCTCGACGCCGAGGAAACCCGCGCCCGCGAGCGCATCGCCGAGCTGGAGCGGCGGCTGGCCCAGTTCCAGGAGGATTCCGCGCGCGAGCGCGCGCTGATCGCCGATGCCGAAACCGCCCTCGAACGGCTGGCGCAGGAAGAAGAGACGCTGCGGCGCGAGGCGCTGGCGTCCGCCGAGCGGCGCGCCGGCGTCGACCAGCGCGCGGCCGAGGCCGACACCGTGGTCTATGAGGCCGAAAAGTCCTTCGGCGAACTGACCGGTGCGCTCGCCGACCTCACCGCGCGGCGCAACCAGCTTACCGCTGCCGCCCGTGAGCAGGCCGAGCGCATCGCGCGCATGGACGGCGAGCTTGCCAACATCGAAGCGGGTATCTCTGCAGCGTCCGAAAGCCGGCCCGACCTCGCCTCGCTCGCCGCCGCCGTAGAAGCCGCGCAGGCCGCAGTGTCGCAGGCCGAGCAGCACGCGATGGCAGCCGAAGCGTCGCATGCCGGCGCGCGCAAGGCGCTCGACGCGGCCCGCGTTCCGCTCGCCGACGCCGAACGCGCGGCGCAGCGGCTCGAGACCGAAGCCAAGACGCTGATGAAGCTGCTTGCGGTCGAGACCAAGAACCTGTGGCCGCCGGTGATGGACAGCGTCACGGTCGAGAAGGGCTACGAGATGGCGCTGGGCGCGGCGCTCGGCGACGATCTCGACGCGCCGGTCGACCAGACCTCGCCGATGCGCTGGATGGGCGCGGCGGCCGATCCGTCCGATCCGGCGCTGCCGGAGGGCGCAGAGCCGCTTGCCGCCCGTGTGCAGGCGCCGCCGGAGCTTTCGCGCCGCCTGTCCCAGATCGGCGTGGTCGAACACACCGACGGGCCGCGGCTCGCGTCAATGCTCAAGCCCGGTCAGCGGCTGGTGTCGCGCGACGGCGACCTGTGGCGCTGGGACGGCTTCGCCGCCGACGCCCACGCGCCGACCGGCGCGGCGCGGCGCCTCGCCGAAAGGAGCCGCCTGTCCGACATCGACGCCGAGCTTGCCACGGCGCGCAACACCGTCGATGCCCAGCGCACCGCGGTCGAAGCCGCGCAATCCGAGCTTGCGGCCGCAGCAGCGGCCGAATCCGCAGCCCGCGAGCGCTGGCGTATGGCGCAGCGCGAGGCCGACAGCACACGCGACCTGCACGCCATCGCCGAACGCGAAGTGGCGCGCAACGCCACGCGCATGTCGGCGCTGACCGAGGCCAAGACCCGGCTCACTTCCGCCCGCGACGAGGCGCAGAGCGCGGCACAGGCCGCAGGGCACGCGCTCGCCGAATTGCCGCCGTCGGCCGAGCTTGAGGAGAAGCTTGCCGCGATCCGCGCCGATATCGAGGGCAAGCGCGCACGTCTCGCCGAAGCGCGCGCCGAGGCCCAGGCGCTGGCGCGCGAAGCGGAGCTTGCCGACCGCCGCCTTGCCGCCATCGGCTCCGAGCGCCAGGCCTGGAGCGAGCGCCGCGGCAGCGCGGGCACGCAGATCGCCACGCTCGAAGAGCGCAGCCGCGAGGCTCAGACCGAGCACGCCTCGCTCGCCGACGCGCCGGCCGCCTTCGCCGAAAAGCGCCGCGCGCTGATCACCGAGGTCGAGGCCGCGGAGGCCAATCGCCGCGAGGCCGCGGATCGCCTCGCCGATGCCGAGAATGCGCTCGCCGCCTGCGACCGCGCGGTGCGCGCGGCGCTGGAGACGTTGAGCGCCGCCCGCGAGGAGGCCGCGCGCGCCGAGGAGCGCGTCGAGGGCGCCAAGCGCCGCCTCGCCGACATCGCCCACGAAATCCGCGAGATGATGGAGGTCGAGCCCGACGCGGTTGCGGGGCTCGCCGGCATCGAACCGGACGCAGCCCTGCCGGATGTCGCCACGATCGAGTCCG
Organism: Alphaproteobacteria bacterium; assembly: GCA_016869215.1. GTDB lineage: Bacteria > Pseudomonadota > Alphaproteobacteria > Rhizobiales > Xanthobacteraceae > Z2-YC6860. Next base: position 131,990 of record VGEP01000004.1, read on the forward strand.
AGCTCGACCGCCTGCGCCGCGACCGCGAGCGGCTCGGCGCCGTCAATCTGCGCGCCGAAGAGGAACTGAACGAGGTCGAGGCACAGCACGGAAAGCTCACCGCCGAGCGCGACGACCTCGTGGAGGCGATCAAGCGCCTGCGCCAGGGCATCGTCAGCCTGAACAAGGAGGCGCGCGAGCGGCTGCTTGCTTCGTTCGAAGTGGTGAACGGCCATTTCCAGCGGCTGTTCACGCAGCTGTTCGGCGGCGGCACCGCGGAACTGCAATTGATCGAACACGACGATCCGCTGGAAGCCGGCCTCGAAATCTTCGCCAAGCCCCCGGGCAAGAAGCCCGCCACGCTGTCGCTGCTCTCGGGCGGCGAGCAGGCGCTGACCGCGCTCGCGCTGATCTTCGCAGTGTTCCTCACCAACCCGGCGCCGATCTGCGTGCTGGACGAAGTGGACGCCCCGCTCGACGACCATAACGTGGAGCGGTTCTGCAGCCTGCTCGACGAGATGACCCGCTCGACCGAGACGCGGTTCGTGATCATCACCCACAACCCGATCACCATGGCGCGGATGAACCGGCTGTTCGGCGTGACCATGGCCGAGCGCGGAGTGTCGCAGCTGGTGTCGGTCGATCTCGAGGCCGCGGTCAGGATAAAGGACGCAAACGTCGCGTAGCCCTGCGGGGATGCCCGTCCAAGCCTCAGAAGCACCGCAGGAATTTCGCGCACGCAACCGCGAGGCCTGTGGAAAACTTTTTCGCCCGGTCCCCGGAACCCCGCCGCCCGGACCTGCGTTGATTGGGCGTTCGCACTGTCGAATCGCCGGGCGGCCAGCCCCCCCTCACCCCCCGAAAAGGCCGCCCGGCGCGTTCCCCCAGGCCAGTCCGCCTGGGGTCTTTTTTGTGCGCTCCCCGCGATTTCGCCTTTGCGCTGAACCTGATAGCTCCAGGACGAGACAAAGCCTCGGACGCCGCACTGCCCTGTGCGCGCAGCCTGCGCTAAATTTGCCGCCGTTCTCGCCACAACAGTCGCCCTAGGAGCCGCCCCCAATGTCCACGACCGGCTGGATCGTTCTCGGACTGATCGTCGTTCTCGTTGCGTGGGTCATCGCGATCTACAACCGCCTGGTCGCGATGCGGCAGCGCGTGAACCAGTCGTTCGCCGACGTCGACGTGCAGCTCAAGCAGCGCCACGACCTGGTTCCGAACCTGGTCGAGACCGTAAAGGGCTACGCCACCCACGAGCGCGGCACGCTCGAAGCCGTGGTGCAGGCGCGCAACGCCGCGATCGCGGCCCACGGTCCGGCGCAGCAGGCCGCGGCCGAGAACATCCTGACCGGCGCGCTGCGGCAGTTGTTCGCGCTCGCCGAGGCCTATCCGGACCTCAAGGCCAACACCAATTTCCAGCAACTGCAGACCGAGCTGTCCGACATCGAGAACAAGCTCGCCGCCGCGCGCCGCTTCTTCAACAACGCGGTCCAGGAATACAACACCGGCATCCAGCAGTTCCCGGCGGTGCTGTTCGCGGCCACGCTCGGCTTCCCGCCGCAGACGTTCTTCGACGTCGGCGAAGAGCGCGCGCAGCTTGAGAAGCCGCCGCAGGTCAAGTTCTAAGGACGATGAGGGAACGCCCGTCGCGGCAATGCGACGGGCGGCACGGGCGGCAGGAGACGCCAGGCCATGGCCGCCTTCGGTCTCTACACCCACATCCAGGCTAACCGGCGGCGCTCGATCGCGCTGCTGCTCGGCCTGTTCTTCCTGGTCTATGTGATGGTGTTCGCGGGCGCGCTCGTGTTCGAGGCGCTGGCGCACGACGACTGGCCGCTCGACCGGATGCTCGCCTCGGCCTTCGGGCAATTGATTCTGGCGCTGCCGTTTGCGACCGCCGGCGCGGCGCTGTGGATCGTCATCGCCTATTTCTTCCACCAGACGCTGATCGACACGGTGACCGGCGGACATGGCGTCACGCGCCTGGAGGAGCCGCGGCTCTACAATCTGCTCGAAAACCTCTGCATCTCGCGCGGCATGCCGATGCCGAAGCTCAAGATCATGGAAAGCGACGCGCTCAACGCCTTCGCCAGCGGCCTGAACCAGCGGCAGTATTCCATCACCGTCACCACCGGCCTGGTCAAACATCTCGACGATGCCGAGATCGAGGCCGTGCTGGCGCACGAACTGACCCACATCCGCAACGGCGACGTCCGCATGCTGGTGATCGCGGTGGTGATCGCGGGCGTCATCGGGTTCTTCGCGGAGCTGGTATTCCGCCTGCTGTTCCAAGGCGGCTTCCGCTGGTTCGGCTCCGGTTCCAGCGGCGGCAGTTCGCGCAGCCGCGGCAAGGGCGGCGGCGCGTTCATCGCGATCCTGATCGCGCTCGCGCTGGTCGCACTCGCCTGGTTCCTCTCCATCGTCATCCGCTTTGCACTGTCGCGCCGCCGCGAATTCCTCGCCGACGCGGGCGCGGTCGAGCTCACCAAGAACCCGGACGCCATGATCGGGGCGCTGCGCAAGATCGAGGGCCGCGGCGAACTCGACGGCGTCACCTCGGCGGTGATGGAAATGTGCGTCGACAACCCGCGCGAGGGCTTCGCCGACCTGTTCGCGACGCACCCATCCATCGACAACCGGGTCAAGGCGCTGATCGACTTCGCTGGCGGCCACGACCCGGGCCCGCTCGCACTGCCCGATCCTAACGACTCCGAGGCGGACGACGGCGCGCAACCGGAGAGCGAGCCGCCCAAGGAACCGCCGAAGCCTTTCCTGCCTGACGCGCCGCCGGTCACGATCGGCGAGCCGGGACCGCCCGGCCCGCAGCCCGGTCCTTGGGGACCGCGGAACCAAGCCTAGGCCCTCAACCGACGCACAACCCCCTGCCCCAGTGTCGAAACCGGCACGAATCACCTAGAAAGGATTCGTCGTTCCGGGGCCGGAAGTCCGCGCAACGTCTTGCGACGCCGCGTAAACCCTTGGCGTCCAGATTCCTTGGCGTCCAAAATCCTTGGCGCCCAGGTCGCCGGTCAACAACGCCGAGGGGGAAGTCGGCCGATGGCAAAACCCGCAGTGATCCTGGTCGGAGCGGACAAGGGCGGCGTCGGCAAGACGACCGTCTCGCGTGCGCTGCTCGACTACTTCCTCGCCCACAACATCTCGACCCGCGCCTTCGACACCGAGGCGCCGAAGGGCACGCTCAACCGCTTCCATCCCGATCTCGCCCGCATCGTCGACATCACCTCGACCGCGGGCCAGATGACGATCTTCGACACGCTGTCCGGGGAGGATGCGCAGGTCACAGTGATCGACATCCGCGCCGGTCTGCTCTCGACCACGCTGCGCTCGCTGCGCGACATCGGCTTCCTCGACGCCGCCAAGAAGGACCAGATCACCTTCATGGTGTTCCATGTGCTTGGTCCCTCGATCGCCTCGCTCGACGAGATCGCCGAGACTTCGGCGACGCTCGGCGACGCCGGCTATTTCCTGGTCAAGAACTTCATCAACAACACCACCTTCTTCGACTGGGATCCGGCCACCTACGACGCCTATTTCCGCAAGCTCAAGGACGCGCAGGAACTCACGATCCCCAAGCTCAACGAGATGGCCTGCGAGCAGGTCGAGCTGTCGTCGTCGTCATACGTGTCCTTCGTCGCCAACAAGGCGCCGGACGGCCAGCCCGCCAACTACTCGTTCGTGCTGCGCGGCTACGTGCGCCACTGGCTCGGCAACGTCTGGGCCGAGTTCGACCGCGTGAAGCTGATCGACCTCGTGGCTTCGGAGCGGCAGAAGAAGAGCGCCAAGTCGGCGTGATTGACGCGGGGCCTGTCCTCCGTTCGTCCCCGCGAAAGCGGGGACCCAGGACTCCATCGCGTCGTCGAGCGCAGTCCGCGACGTGTTGGCCGGACAAATCTGGATTCCCGCTTTCGCGGGAATGAGCGGTGGAGAGACCGGCGCTAACATGGCAGGCGCTGAAGTGGCGCAATGACACCCCGCACCCCCGTCTTCATCGTCACCTCCCCGCGCCCGCGCGTCGGCAAGACGCTGCTGTCGCGCGCGCTGACAGAATATTTCCTCGCCCAGCAGCGCCCGGTCGCGGCCTTCGACGTCAACCCGGACTCGTTCTCGCTGGTGGACCGCCTGCCGGCCTATACCGCGGCCGCGAGCATCGCCGACACCCGCGGCGAGATGGCGCTGTTCGACCAGCTCGTGGTCAACGACAACGTGCCCAAGGTGGTCGATCTCGGCCACGCCATGTTCGACCGCTTCTTCGCCGTGATGCAGGACACCGGCTTCGAGCGCGAGGCGCGGCGCCGCGGCGTGCTGCCCGCGGTGCTGTACCTGCCCGACCCCGACGAGCGCGCGCGCCAGGGCTACGCCATGCTGACCGCGCGGTTTCCGGACCTCCCCATCGTGCCGGTGTTCAACGAGGCGGTGCCGCAGATCGCCCGCTGCCGCGAACATTTCCCGCCCGCCCCGCGCGGCGGTCAGCCTGTGACGGTGCCGGCGTTGACGCCGGTGCCGCGCTCGGTGATCGAGCGCAAGGGGTTCACGTTCCTGGGCTACGTGAGCTCGATCACCGACACCACGTCGGAGCTTTACGAGTGGACCAAGCGGGTGTTCGTGACGTTCCGCGACATCGAGGTGCGGATGCTGCTCGGGGAGATCAGGCCGGGGTTGAAGAGGGTGGGGTAGAAGCGTGGCACTCGTAGCCCGGATGGAGCGGCGCGAAATCCGGGATGTTACTTACGTTCACCTACTGGCGCTTTGTACCCCTGAACCAGCATTGTTCCGAACACCCGTAGCTCATGTTCAAGGGACTCTTCTGCGTCGGGAAATTGATTTGCATACATTACGGCTGATGGCCCAAACCTCAAAACCATTTCGTGTAGCCACGCTTTCAGATTAATCTCTTCGACAAACGGCCCGAGCTCACCCACCCCACCGCGCACTGTAAGACGAAATCCGCGATAGCTGGCATGAGAGGCCAGCTCTGATAATTCGCCGTATTGCTTTGCCCGCCGCTTCTCAACATCCCCGTCGCGTTCGTCCAGCGCAGTTCGAATTTTCACCGGATCAAATAGCTTTCGCCGGAGCGGGCGGTCTGCCGTTCGCCACACTCCAATTTGATGCGGCGAGGTGCGAAAAAAATCCAAAAGATAACCAGTTTCCATTATGTCGCGCGCCTGCTGGAACGCAGTTTGATAGTAGCCGGACAACGCTAGCTTGGTACCCGATGCCCCCGCATTGAATAGGCGGATACCAAGCAATTGCATCGTGCTTTCGTCAGCAGTACGCGCCGTATGGTCCAATGTGTAGCGGAGGACAACAGCCATCGCCCGCTGAATGATGTCCAAGCGATGCGCAAGCTCATGGTTATTCTCAATGAGCCTCATGCTTTCCCCACGCAACTTCTCTTCATGCGCATGAGTATCGAACAGCGCAGAAAACGATATCTCCAAACCGTCCGGCTGTGTGCTCATCAGTTCTCAATACCACTTCTTGAATTGCACCGAGAACGCTCACACCAACTCCAACCGCAGCGACCGCCCCACAATCTTCGCCGCCCGTTGCAGCGTGGCGAGCGTGACGTTGCCGTCTTTGGGATCGAGCAACCGCCCTATTTGGCTGCGGCTCGTGTTCATGCGCCGCGCCAGCCCGCTGCGCGACAGCTTGCTGGCCTTCATCGCCTCGGCGATCTGCCAGGCCAGCACCTCCTTGATCGCCACGGCTTCGAATTCCTCGCGCTTGCCCTGTTCGGCCAGGAAATCATCGAGCGTCGCGAGCTTCTCAGTGGTGCGGGCCTTCTTCTTTCTCTTCGCCATGGTTCTTTCCTTCAATCTTCGAATTCGCGCTTGCGCTTTCGGGCCAATGCCAGATCGTCATCCGGGGTCTTGCGCGACTTCTTGATGAAGCCGTGCAACACGAGTAACCGGCCTTCATGCACGCTGAACAGCACGCGGGCGATCCGGCTGCTCGGCAGCGCGCTGCGGACCTCCCACAAGCCATCTCCCATCGCGCGGCAAAGCGGCATGCCGACCGGCCAGCGGTATTGCACCCGCATCAGGTCCTGGCCGATGGCGTTGCGCTCCGCTTCGTCCAAAGCGCGCAGCCAATCGCGGACCACTTCGGCGCCGCCGCGCGTCCGATAGAACACGACCGGGATTTTGCGCGGCGGTTCCGGAGCCATTCTGACCCTTATATAGTTCATGGATCATATAATGTCCATGCCGCCTGAGGCCGATTGAATCGCAGCGAGCGCAGCAAAATGGAGCTTCGGGGGATTCTGGGTTGTCTCAACTGGCAACCGGCTAACTGCCCACGGCATCGTTGAAATTCCTCCTGCAACAAAACTTATCCCCGCCTTCCAAACCGGCCTTATCATTCGTGCGCCTTGCTTATCCGAGGGCGTCAACCGGTGACGCTGTTTGACGGAGCGGGGTGCGGCGCCCGCGGGTCCGGCCTCGTCAGCCAGACACCCGGGCGGCATCGGGATCGCCCGGAGGCAATACGACCTCCTGCGACAGGTTCGCTGACGGACGGCGGCAACGCCGACGAAAAGCGCGGCCCCGGAATGCCGAGAAACGCCGCGGTGAAGCGCCGAGTGGCGCGCCGGCCTGCGAGACCTTGAGTTTCTTGGGCCGGCGGTCTCTCCCGAAGGAGAGACAGGTCCGATCGCGAGATCGGGCCACGGGGTGCGGCGTTCCGCATCGGCGCCTGTCGGCGCTTCACCCCCTCGGGCCTTCCGAGCGGTGGAAAATGAGACCGGCGACCGGGCGCCGACAAAAACCCCGGGCGACGAAGCTTGGCTGTTTGACAATTGAATAGGACGGATGGTCGGAAAGCGATCCCGCGCGCCGTCATTTCGGCCGAGCGGCCGAAGGCCGCGAGTGCCGGAATCCATAACCACGACAGGCGCGATCATGGACAGACAGGGATTATGGATTCCGGACATCGCGCTAAGGAGCGATGTCCGGAATGACAACCGAGGGGCCTGCCTCAATGCCCCTCGAACCCGATCAGCGTCCGCACCGGCACGTCGAGCTTGCGCAGCTTGTCCGCGCCGCCGAGCTCCGGCAGGTCGATGATAAAGCATGCCGCGACCACCTCGGCGCCGATCTGGCGCAGCAGCTTCACCGCGCCCTCGGCGGTGCCGCCGGTCGCGATCAGATCGTCGACCAGAATGACGCGCTCGCCCTTGGCCACCGCGTCGGCGTGCATCTCCATCTCGTCGATGCCGTATTCCAGCGAATAGGCGATGCGCACGGTGGTGTGCGGCAGCTTGCCCTTCTTGCGGATCGGCACGAAGCCCGCCGACACCTGATGCGCCACCGCGCCGCCGATGATGAAGCCGCGCGCCTCGATGCCCGCGACCTTGTCGATTTTGGAGCCGGCCCAGGGCTGCACCAGTTCGTCCACCGCACGGCGGAACGCCCGCGCGTCGCCAAGCAGCGTCGTGATGTCGCGAAACATGATGCCGGGCTTGGGATAGTCCGGGATGGTCCGGATCGACGACCTCAGATCGAATTCGAGCGCGGGAGAAATCATGAAAGGCTCTCGGATGGACTTGCGGGACGGCGCACTCTGGCGAAGCATGGGCCGCGACGCAACCGGAGACTCCGCCATGAACGGCCAGACCCCCGTCATCATCACCGACCTGCGCATTCCCTTCTTCCGGCTGGTGCTGTTTTTCGTCAAGGCGGGTCTCGCCGCGATTCCCGCGGCGATCATCGTCACCGTCATCGTCATGGTGATCGCAGCCGCGATCGCGGTCGTGCTCGGCGGCAGTCCGACGGTAGTGATCCGGCGCTGGATGTGAGTGCGCGACCGGCATGGCGATAGCCCAACCACCCATCGTGCCGATCGTCGGCGGCGGGCCCGCCGGCATGTCGTGCGCGCTGTGGCTGAAGAGCTACGGGCTGCGCCCGCTGATCGTCGAGCACTCCGCGCGGCTCGGCGGCATGCAGCGCGCCAGCCCCTACCCCAACCTCGGCCTGCTCGGCGCGCCGGGAAAGACCGCGCGCGAGAACGCCGACGCCTTCGAGCGCCACATCGAGAGCGAGGCCATCGAAACGCTGCGCGAAACCGCGCCGGTGCGTGTGCAGACGAATGGCGACGGCGGCTTCACGCTCGAACTCGCGGGTGCGGACGGCGCCATACGGAGCGTCGCTGCGCCGGCGCTCGTGATTGCGACCGGCACGGCGTTCCGCGGCAGCGAATGGATCGGGCGCGTCGCGGGCGCGCGGGCGCTGGTGGCGGCCGGCCGCATCCTGCCGAACCCGGCCGCTGCGGGAGAGCCGGACATCGACCTCGGCGCGCACGTTCTGATCGTCGGCGGCGGCGACAACGCGTTCGACGTGGCGCACCAGATCGCGCGGCCCGGCCGGCGGGTGACCGTCGCCTTGCGCGGAGCGAAGCCGCGCGCTCAGCCCGCGCTGGTCGAGCGCGCGTACCGGTCGGCAAACGCCGAAATCCGGGCCAACGCCGAGGTGACGGCGCTGATCGACGGCGGCCACGGCATCGCGGTGCAGTTTGACGACGGCTCGGCGCTGGTCGCAGATCGCGTCGTGCTGTGCCTCGGATTCACGCCCAACACCCGCGAGCCCTGGATCGAAAGTCTCGGGCTGAAAATGGACGGCAATGGCTATCTCGCCGTCGACGCCGGCATGGTGACGTCGCACCGCGGCGTGTTCGCGATCGGCGACGTGTCGAACCCGCGCAATCCGTGCACGGCGTCCGCACTGGCCGCGGGCGCGACCGCGGCGCGCGCGATCCACGACCGGCTGACCGGCGCTCAGCCCTGAGGGCGGCCCAGCACGCGCCCCGCCACCGCGTCGAGCTTTGCGATCAGCGCCGGATCGCGCGCCTCCGGCGCGGTTATCAGCGCGCTGTCGAGCGCGCGGTCCGAACCGATGGGACACGGCTCATGCTCGCGCGGGAAATCGCGGGCGAGCCGCGCCACCAGGCGCTTGGCCTTCTCGGCGTTGGCGGTCAGCACCTTGATGATGTCCTGCACCGTTACCGCGTCATGGTCGGGGTGCCAGCAGTCGAAATCGGTGACCATGGCGACGGTCGCGTAGCCAAGCTCGGCCTCGCGGGCGAGCTTGGCCTCCGGCATGTTGGTCATGCCGATCACCGAATAGCCGAGATGCTTGTAGGTCAGGCTCTCGGCGAGCGTGGAGAACTGCGGACCCTCCATGCAGACGTAGGTGCCGTCGCGGTGCACGGCGATACCCTCGGCCATCGCGGCATTGGCGAGGTGGATGCGCAGCCGCGGCGATACCGGATGCGCCATGGAGACGTGCGCGACCAGGCCCTTGCCGAAGAACGAGCTCTCGCGCTTGTGGGTGCGGTCGACAAACTGGTCGACAAGCACGAAGGTGCCCGGCGGCAATTCCTCCTTGAACGAGCCGCAGGCCGACAGCGACACAAGGTCGGTCACACCCGCGCGCTTGAGCACGTCGATATTGGCCCGGTAGTTGATGTCGGAGGGCGACAACCGGTGCCCCTTGTCGTGGCGCGGCAGGAACACCACCGGCAGGCCCGCAATCGCACCGATCCGCAGCGGCCCGGACGGCTCGCCCCAGGGCGACGCGATCCGCTCCTCGCGCACCCCTTCCAGCCCCGGCAGATCGTAGATGCCGGAACCGCCGATAATCCCGAGAACGGCCTTGGTCATGTCCGATTTCCCGACGTCTCGAAATGCAAAGGGCCCCTTGCGGGGCCCTTCGTCAACTCAATTCATCGGAAGCACGGATCAATGCGCGCTGACCCACACCTTCTTCTTGGTGAAGTACAGCAGGCCGCCCAGCACGATCAGGAAGATCATGACCTGGAAGCCGAGCTTCTTGCGCGCTTCCATATGCGGCTCCGCGGTCCACATCAGGAACGCGGTGACGTCCTTCGAATACTGCGCCAGCGTCTGCGGGGAGCCGTCGTCGTAGGTGACGCGGCCGTCCTCCATGGGCTTCGGCATCGCGAGCGCGCCGCCGGGGAAAAACTTGTTGTAGGCGAGCGGCGGTTCGACCTTCGTGCCGGCCGGCGGGTCGCTGTAGCCCTGGAGCATCGCCGCAATGTAGTCGGGTCCGTGCTCCTGGTACTGGGTGAACATGTCGCCCAGCCAATACGGGAACCCACGCTCGTAGGTGCGCGCCTTGGCGATCACGGACAGGTCGGGCGGCACGCCGTTGTAGCGGGCGCGCGCGGCGTTCTCGTTCGGCCATGGCGGCGGGAAGCGGTCGGCTGGACGGCCCTCGCGCTCGAACATCTCGCCTTGGTCGTTCGGGCCGTCCTGTATCTTGTATTCCCCCGCGATCGCCTTGACCTGGGCCTCGGAGTATCCGAGGTCGGCGAGATTGCGGAACGCCACCAGCTTGAGCCCGTGGCAGATCTGGCAAACCTCGCGATAGATTTTGAAGCCGCGCTGCAGCTGCGCGCGGTCGTACTTTCCGAACGGTCCCGAGAACGACCATTTTTCCTTGGGCGGCGTGGCGGCTTCACCCGCGGCGAGCGCGGGCGCGGCCGAAACCGCGATCGAGCCGGCAACGATCAGGGCGAGGATGGTCTTGGACATTGTTGTCTCCCCGCCCGCTCAGCCGCCGGCCTTGCCCGGAGCGAGAATCGACTCCGAGATCGAGTTCGGCAGCGGCTTGGTCTTCTCGATCCAGCCGAGCAGCGGCAAGATGATGATGAAATGCGCGAAGTAGTAGATCGTCAGAATTCGCGCCGCGATCACGTAGCCGCCTTCCGCGGGCTTGGCGCCGAGCCAGCCGAGCCCAATGCAGACTGCGACGAAAATCCAGAAGAACTGCCGGTACAGCGGCCGGTAGTTGGCCGAGCGCACCCGCGAGGTGTCGAGCCAGGGCAGGAACGCCAGGATCACGATCGATGCGCCGAGCGCGATCACGCCGCCGAGCTTGTCAGGGATGGCGCGCAGGATCGCGTAGAACGGCAGGTAGTACCATTCGGGCACGATGTGCGTCGGCGTCACCGCCGGATTGGCCGGAATGTAGTTATCGGCGTGACCGAGATAGTTCGGCATGTAGAACACGAACCAGGCGAACAGCAGCAGGAAGCACGACAGGCCGAACGCGTCCTTGATTGTCGCATAGGGCGTGAACGCCACGGTGTCCTTGTCCGACTTCGGGTCGATGCCGGTCGGGTTGTTCTGGCCGACCACATGCAGCGCCCAGACGTGCAGCACCACCACGCCCGCGATCACGAACGGCAGGAGGTAGTGCAGCGAATAGAAGCGGTTCAGCGTCGGGTTGCCGACGGCATAGCCGCCCCACAGCCAGCTCACGATGGCCTCGCCGACCACCGGGATCGCCGAGAACAGGTTGGTGATGACGGTGGCGGCCCAGAAGCTCATCTGGCCCCACGGCAGCACGTAGCCCATGAAGCCGGTCGCCATCATCAGCAGATAGAGAATGACGCCGAGAATCCACAGCACCTCGCGCGGCTCCTTGTAGGAGCCGTAGTACATGCCGCGGAACATGTGGATATAGACCGCGAGGAAGAACATCGACGCGCCGTTGGCGTGCAGATAGCGGATCAGCCAGCCGTAATTCACGTCGCGCATGATGTGCTCGACGGAATTGAAGGCGTGGTCGACATGCGGCGTGTAGTGCATCGCCAGCACGATGCCGGTGACGATCTGCGCCGCCAGCATGAAGGAAAGGATGCCGCCGAACGTCCACCAGTAGTTCAGATTGCGCGGCGTCGGATAGACGACGAAGGAGGAGTAGATCAGCCCGCCGATCGGAAGCCGGCGCTCCATCCACTTCATGAATGCGTTCTGCGGCTGGTAGGTCTGGTGTCCGCTCATGGTCGAACCTGCAAGGAGATCATCGCGGCGCGTCAGCCGATCCGGATCTTGGTGTCGGAGAGGAATTCATACGGCGGCAGCGGCAGATTGGTCGGGGCGGGACCGCTGCGGATACGGCCCGAGGTGTCGTAGACCGAGCCGTGGCAAGGGCAGAAGTAGCCGTTATAGCTTCCGGAGTGTGCGATCGGGATGCAGCCGAGGTGTGTGCAGATTCCGATCAGCACCTGCCACTGGTCCTTGCCCTGCTTGACGCGGGCCGAGTCGGGCTGCGGATCGGGGAGGCTCGCCACGTTGACGCCCTTGGCCTCCTCGATCTCCTTCTTGGTGCGGTGATTGATGAAGATGGGTTTGCCGCGCCAGAACACCTTCACGACCTGCCCTTCCTGAATCGGGCCAAGGTCGACCTCGATCGGGGCGCCGGCCGCGATCGTTCCCGCGTCGGGATTCATCTGGGAGACCAGCGGGACAAGCGTCGCTGCGGCGCCGATGGCGCCCACGGTGCCTGTTGCGATGTAGAGGAAATCGCGGCGTGTCGGCTCTGCCGAAGTTGCTGTCACGGTCGTTCAAGTCCCTCGTTGACCGGTCCGCCCCTCCGCGCGGGAAACCGCGAACGATGTGACATATCGCGGCGGCGGTTGGGCCGGCCGCCCCGACCCTGAGGAAGGACTAAAGGCGGCGATCCGGCGGCGTTTATTGGCACCCTTGTTCCGATAGCGCAAGCCCGCTATCGCGGAAACGACCAAGAGTCGCACAAGTCCTTTGTCCCACGCGGGTTCCCGCCCTTGATCCAGGTCAAGGCCAGCCCCAAGAAGGCGGCCATGCGGATCGCCCTATTCGAGCCCGACATCGCGCAGAATACCGGGACCATTCTGCGGCTCGCGGCCTGCCTGGGCGCCGAGGCCCACATCGTCGAACCGGCAGGCTTTCCGACCTCCGACCGCGCCTTCCGGCGGGCCGGTATGGACTATCTCGACCGGGTTTCGCTCATGCGGCATGTCTCCTGGACGGCGTTCGACACCTGGCGGCGGTCTCATGGCCACCGGCTCCTGCTGTTCACGACCAAAGCCACGGTGTCCTACCTCGACCATGCCTATCGGCCGGACGACTTCCTGCTGTTCGGCCGGGAATCCGCCGGCGTGCCGGATGCCGTACACGCTGCGGCCGACGCCAGGCTCCTGATCCCCATGCAACCCGGTTTGCGCTCGATCAACGTCGCTATGTCGGCCGCCATGGCGCTTGGCGAGGCGATGCGGCAGACGAATGCTTCCCGGCACGAATAAGATGGGCTCGATGACCTCCCCGCTCCCCGATCCCGCCACGCTCGAATCCCGCAAGTCGCGCGCCCGCAACTGGTTCGAGCGGCTACGGGACGACATCTGTGCGGCCTTCGAGGCGATCGAGGACTCCCTGCCGGCACGCGCGCCGTTGTCGGACCGTGCGCCCGGCCGGTTCGTGCGCACGCCCTGGGACCGTACCGACCACACCGGCAAGCCGGGCGGCGGCGGCACCATGGCGATGATGCGCGGGCGCGTGTTCGAGAAGGTCGGCGTGCATTGCTCGACCGTGCACGGCGAGTTCGCGCCCGAGTTCCGCAAGGAGATCCCGGGCGCCGAGAACGATCCGCGGTTCTGGGCATCGGGCATCTCGCTGATCGCGCACATGCACAATCCGCACGTCCCGGCCGTGCACATGAACACCCGCTTCGTGGTGACGACCAAGGCCTGGTTCGGCGGCGGGGCCGATCTCACGCCGGTGCTCGACCGCCGCCGCACCCAGCAGGACCCGGACACGGCCGCGTTTCACGCGGCGATGAAGTCGGCCTGCGAGGCCCATGCCAAGGTCGCGCCGTACGAGAAGTACAAGAAATGGTGCGACGAGTATTTCTATCTCAAGCACCGTAAGGAGATGCGCGGCATCGGCGGCATCTTCTACGACTGGCACGACAGCGGCGAGTGGGAGGCGGACTTCGCCTTCACACAGGAGGTCGGCCGAGCATTCCTCGCCATCTATCCGGAGTTGGTGCGGCGCAACTACGCCAGGCGCTGGGGCGAGAACGACCGCGAGGAGCAACTGGTTCGGCGCGGCCGCTACGTCGAGTTCAACCTGCTCTACGACCGCGGCACGATTTTCGGCCTGCGCACCGGCGGCAACGTGGACTCTATCCTGTCGTCGATGCCGCCAGCGGTGCGGTGGCCTTGATCTAACGGTAGATCGCTCCCGCCACCATCACCGCACCGCCGAACAGCACCACCGCATCGAGGATCGCGGTGTGGACTTTCACCGGCAGGCGATCGACGAAGGCGCGCGCTAGAAACGCACCGGGAAACGCCACCGCGCCGATCAGAACCGCAAACGCAATCGTGCGCGCATCGATGGCGCCCGCAAGGCCGAACACCGAAATCCGCGACAACCCGACCACGATCGATACCACCGCGTCGGTCGCGATCACCGCAGCGCCGATCAGGCCCGACGACATCAGCACCGACAGCAGGATGACGCCGCCGCCGACCGTGCCGCCGACCACCGCGCCATAGCCCGCACCGCCGAGAAGCAGGCCGCGGTCGCCGAGCGTCACCGCGCGCTTTCGCATGGTGTAGCGCAGCGGCACCGTCAGCATCAGCATCGCGCCGATGACGAACTGGATCGCGCGGCCGGTGAGCAGCGTATAGCCGTAGGCGGTGAGCATGCAGGGCGGCACCGCGCCGACCGTCACCAGCATGGCCTTGCGCCACGCCACGTGGCGGAAAAAGGCGACCATGCGGCTGGTGTTGGTCGTGAGCCCCGCGAGCGCGATGATCGGGATCACCGGCTCCGGCCCGAGCATCGGCACCAGCACCAGCGGCATCAGCGCGCCGGTGCCGTAGCCTGCAACGCCGCCGATCACCGAGGCGAAAAGCGCAACGCCCGCAACCAGCAGGAGCTGAAGGATCGAAACGTCGGCGAAGGCTGCGAACACGGCGTCGCACGTTAGCGCGAGTCGGCGCGGAGTGAATATCAGCCCACGCCATAGAAGCCGGAATGACGTGGGCTGCGGCAGAGGCCCGCCGCAGCCGAAAACGCATGACCGCCCGGCGCACGGCACAGCCTGCCCGCATTGACTGGCCTGCGCGCATTCGGATGGTATGACCGATCGCCGATCAACCGACCGGAGGACGCCCGTGACCCTTCGAACCGTTCTTGCCGCAACGCTGGGCGCGGCGCTCGCCGCCACCGCACTGCCGTCGACCGCATCGGCGCAGGCGTGGCCGGCCCGCAGCGTTACGATCGTGGTGCCGTTCGCTGCCGGCGGCGGCACCGACGCCATCGCCCGCGTGCTCGCGGACCGGCTGGCGGCGAAGCTCGGGCAATCGGTCGTGGTCGAAAACCGCGCCGGCGCCGCAAGCGCCATCGGCACCGCGCATGTCGCGCGCGCCGCGCCCGACGGCTACACGATCCTGATGACCACCAATAGCGCACAGGTCATCCTGCCGCTGATTCAGCCGCCGGGATCGCTGAACTACGCGACCTCGGACTTCGCCATGATCGGGCTGACCGGCATCCTGCCAAACTTGCTGATCGCCGCTCCGTCGGTCCCCGCAAAGTCGGTGCAGGAACTGATCGCGCACGCCAAGGCCAATCCGGGCAAGCTGTCGTTCGCCTCCAGCGGCAACGGCACCATCACGCACCTGATCGGCGAGCTGTTCAAGGCCCGCGCCGGCATCGACGTGGTGCATGTGCCTTACAAGACCGGCGTGCAGGCCGCGCCCGACCTGATGGAAGGCCGCATCCAGTACATGTTCGACAACATCATCTGGTCGCTGCCGGTCGTGCGGCAGGGCAAGCTCAAGGGCCTTGCGATCACAACGCGGGAGCGGTCCAAGCTCGCGCCCGACATTCCGACGGTTGCGGAATCCGGCGTGCCGGGATTCGAGGGGATCACCTGGCTGGGCCTCGCAGCGCCCGCGAAAGCGCCGGACGCGGTGGTGCAACGGCTCTCCAAGGAGCTTGCCACCGTGCTCGCCGAGCCGGACGTCATCGCCAAGCTCGCCGCCACCGGCGCCGAGCCGCCGTCCAATCCCGGACCCGACGGCATGAAGTCGATGCTCGCCGGCGACATCGCACGCTGGAAGGCGATCCTGAGCGACGGAAAGATCAAGCTGAAATGAGCTTCCGTTCACTGGTGCAGTCCGAGCGCCCGCTGGTCTTGCCGGGCGCATTCGACGCCTTGAGCGCGCGGCTGATCGAGCGCGCGGGCTTCAAGGCCTATTTCACCGGCGGTTTTCCGATGATCGGCGCGCGCTGGGGCCTGCCCGACATCGGGCTGGCACAGCTTGGCGAGATATCGGCGGGCGTGCGCGACGTGGCGCAGGCGTCGTCGCTGCCGTTCATGGTCGACGGCGACAACGGCTATGGCGACGTCAAGAACATCGTGCACACGCTGCACACTTACGAGCGGATCGGCGCGGGCGCGATCATGATCGAGGATCAGGTCGCGCCCAAACGCTGCGGACACATCGCAGGCAAGGACGTGGTGCCGGCGGCGGAGATGGCCGCGAAGGTGCGCGCGGTCGCCGAGAACCGACTCAACCGGGACACGTTCATCCTCGCCCGCACCGACGCGCGCGACGTGCTGGGGCTCGACGAGGCCTACCGCCGCGCCGATCTCTATCTGCGCTCGGGCGCCGACGGGGTCTTTATCGAGTCGCCGCACGATGTGGCCGAGCTTGAACAAATCGCAAAGAAATTCGACGTACCGCAGCTTGCCAATATGCTGGAGGGCGGCAAGACGCCGATCCTGACTCCCGCGGAACTGTCGCAGATGGGTTTCAGGATGGCGGTCTACGGCATCTCGCTCCTGATGCACGCGGTCAAGACCATGCAGGGCGTACTGGACAGGCTCGCCAAGGGCGACACGTCGTTCGTCGGCAAGGGAGTCGGCTTCGAGGAGTACAAGGACATCGTCGGCTTCAACGACTGGGCCGCGATCGAAGACCGCTACAGCCCGAAGAAGTGACCGCGAGGCCGCGCCGGCGGAGCTACTTCTTCGCGGGCGACAGATCGGCCGGCGAGATCAGCACGCCGAACGCTTCGCACCAGATCACGACGCTCGGATATTTCGAAAGGTCGACGCCGGCCGGGATCGTGTAGCGCTGGCTTCCCTTGAACGCGCGCAGCCGCCCGAGATCGACGAACATCGACTTGGCGACCATGTCCTCTTTGCGGACGTTCGCGTTCGGCACGAGGTAGACGTGGTACTTCGGTCCCGGCCCGACCTCGAAGTCCGGCTCCAGGAACACCGTGCGCTCATAGACGCTGACCTTTCCCTTGCCCCAGTGGATCGGGTCGGACGGGTTGGCGTGGATGAACGTTCCGGTCGCGTGCAGCGCCGAGCGGTCCGCTTCGGTCAGCTGCTCCGCGGCCGGCGGCGGCGGGAACACGAACGGAAACAGGAAGAAGCCCAGCGCGACGCCGAAGCCGGTGCCGAGCACGCCGCCGAGCAGGAAAATCGCAAGTCCGCGCCAGAAGCCGCGCATACGACGAACCTCCCTCACAGGATTGTACGCAAGCCTAGTCGAGTCGTCGTGGCGGCGCGATCACAATGCCTTCATGGGCGATCACGTCGCGCTCGCGGCAGCGCGACCGGATCAATCCGCGGTCGGCAAGCGCCGCATGGTGAACTCGATGGTGTCGCCCGGCAGCTCGCGCCAGCTCTCGATCTCGGTCATGTAGGCCGCCTTGGGATAGCGCGCGAACATCTCGCGAGCCTTGGCGCGCGCCGCCTCGCGCGGCAGCGAGAACGTCTCGCGGCGATAGCTGTCGCCGCGCGCACGACCGTACCGCACGCGGCTCTGCGCCATTCGGCGGGCAAGATCTCTTGGGCGGTCGACGCGGGACATGATCCAAACCTGCAATAATCATAGCAGAATGAACGATCCCTTGCGATGGGCAGCGATCCCCATCACATCGGCCGGACTTCGGCCGCCGCAGCGTTCGCAATGGCCAATATCGCGGCTTGGTCGCCAGGGAAGTCCGCAGCGATCCACGCCTCCTCGGCCTCGTGCATCGCCGCGCCCAACGCCGGACCCTTCGGCACACCGCGCGCGATGAAGTCCGCGGCCTTGAGCGGGAACGCCGGGGCGTTCCAGCGCGCCGGCAGCGCAGCGAGCGCACGCCAATGCTCGTCGGCCGCGCCTTCCGGCCAGGCGCGCGCCCAGGCGATCAGAACGCGGTCGGCGTACCGCTCCGGTCCGAGCCGATACAGCAGCGCACGCGCCGCCTTGTCGCCGTCCGGCGCAATCCGCCACCAGCCCTCGCCCATCGACGCGAGCCGCTCGTGTTCCATGTTGGAGAGCCGCAGCCGCTGCCATAGCCGCTCGGCATCCTCGGCGATGCGCACGCCAAGCGCACCGAGCCGGTGCACCGGGTCGGGCGCGACCCCGGCCGCAGCCTCGACCTTGCGCATGTTGGAAAAGCCCGCGAGGTCGGGCACGCCGCCAAGGAACGGGATCAGCAGGCCGGACTCGGACATGACCGCGAGCGTGGGCACCGCGTGCGGCGCGGCGAGCAGCTTGAGCAGTTCCATGCGCACCCGCTCGCGCGACAGCCGATCGAGCCCCGCACGTGCGGCAATGCAGGCGTGCAGTCCATCCGGATCGGGCGCGCCGTGCCCGTGGGCCGCGTGAAAGCGGAAGAAGCGCAGGATGCGCAGGTAGTCCTCGGCAATGCGCTTTGCGGGATCGCCGATGAAGCGCACCCGCCGCGCTTCAAGATCGGCAAGCCCGCCGACGTAGTCGTGCACCGTTCCGTCGGCGCCGACGGATAGCGCGTTCATGGTGAAGTCGCGGCGCTCGGCGTCGGCTTTCCAGTCGCGGCCGAAGCGCACTTTTGCATGACGCCCGAAGGTCTCGACGTCCTCGCGCAGGCTGGTGACTTCGAACGGATGGCCGTCGATCACCACGGTCACCGTGCCGTGGTCGATGCCGGTCGGCACTGCCTTAAAGCCCGCAGCGGTGACGCGGCGCACGACCTCGTCGGGCACCGCGGTGGTGGCGACGTCGAACTCGCGGACGGCCTCGCTGAGCAGTTCGTTGCGCACTGCGCCGCCGACGATGCGCGCCTCCTCGCCGTCGCGGTGGAGCACGCCAAGCAAGCGGGCGAGCGGCGTATCGCGCAGCCATGCGGCCTGCGATAGCCGGGCGGCGGTCACCGCGTTTGCCCCGGCACGAAGTTGCCGCGCTCGTCGACATGCGCGGGAACATAGGTCGAGCCCGGCCGCGCGCCGGAGAACTCCGCCAGCACCAGGAAGCTGCCGATCATCAGCAGCATGGCGACGATGCCGAGCGACATCAGCACCTTCGGCGGCCACGACGCGCGATCAAGCACGCCGCCCTTCGTCAGCCACAGGAAAACCGCGTAGGCGGCGAATGGCGCGAAGAACAGCGCGACCTCGATGGCGACGGGACGGATCATCGCGCGTAAATCCGTTCGTACAGGTTCCGCAGGATGCCCGCGGTCACGCCCCAGATGTAGCGCTCGCCGAACGGCATGGCGTAATAATGCCGCTCGATTCCCTTCCATTCGCGCGACTGGCGCTGGTGGTTGCCTGGCTGCATCAGGAACTCAAGCGGCACCTCGAACGCATCGGCAACTTCGCTCGGGTTGAGCGTCAGCCGGTAGTCCGGCTCGACGCGCGCCAGCAGCGGCAGGATGCGGTAGCCGGAGAACGTCAGATACAGGTCGAGATAGCCGATCGGATCGATCAGGCCACGGTCGATGCCGATCTCCTCCTCGGCCTCGCGCAGCGCGGCGGCCAGCGGGCTCTCGTCCTCCGGATCGATTCGTCCGCCGGGGAACGCGATCTGGCCGGAGTGGCTGGACAGGTCCGGCGTGCGCTGCGTGAGCAGAACCGTAGGCTCGGGCCGCGCCACCACCGGCACCAGCACGGCCGCGGGCTTCGTCGCCTTTACCCCGACCTTGTCCCAGTTCGCCTGATCCAGATCGAGATCGCCGCGCACGGCGGGCGCCTCGAAATCGGTCAGCGCCGCCGGCACTTCGCGGTTGAGCCGCACGCGGGCGCGCTCGAAGAACTCGCGCGTCGGCGCCTTGACCTCGTCGATGGACACGCCCGGCTGCATCACGCGAATTCCTTCAAGCTGTCGGCCGGCGCCATGATGAAAAACTCGCCGCCCGACTCAATGCCGAACATAAGTTGTCCGCCGATCTCGCGCTCCTCGCCGAGTTCGACCAGATCGAAGAACAGCGCGCGCGTCACCTTGGCCCAGAGGTCGCTCCGGACATGGAGATAGGGTTTCAGCCCGCCGGTATCCGGTTCCGGTTCGAAACGCAACGCATGGCCCGGCCCGCAGGCGACCCAGTCATCCACATTGGTGCGGAAGTGCAAGGTCCGAACGCCGTCCGCATCCTCTAACCGCATTTCCACCGCCAGAAACGGGGCATCGTCGACCGTGATCCCGCACTTTTCGACCGGCGTGACCAGGAAGTAGCGATCGCCCTCGCGCTTGATGACCGAGGCGAACAAGCGGACCATTGCAGGCCGGCCGATGGGGGTCTTCAGATAGTACCAGGTGCCGTCGCCGGCGATTCGCATGTCGAGGTCGCCGCAGAACGGCGGATTCCACAGATGCACCGGAGGCGGAGCCTTCGCCCCTGCCGCGCGCGCATGGCGGGCTATCCCGTCCAGCGTCCCTGGCTGCCTTTCGTTTGCCATGGTTGGCCCTACGTATAACCGGCTATCGGCGGCTTGCCGCAAAGGCCGGCATGAGTTCAAGCCGCCTGCCGCTTTTGCCGAAAAATAGCGGGGTTTCTCGGCGAAATGTGAAAGTGCGGCGCAGGAATCAGGAATAATATCGCGCTGGCATGATTATTGTTTGTGCATGGGTCGCGTCCGGATGCGGTGCGGCCCTTCGGCGGGCGGCGGCAATCACTCGGATTTGAGGAGTTCACGATGGCAGTGGGTGGAGAAGGCGTCGAGAAGCTGGAGGACATGATCGTCCGATCCGCCGAAGCGACGTCCGGACACGTGGCGGCGGCCAAGGCCGCAATCGGCGCCGTCATCTTCGGCCAGGACAAGGTGGTCGAGCAAACGCTGATGACCGTGCTATGCGGCGGCCACGCCATGCTGGTCGGCCTGCCCGGCCTCGCCAAAACCAAGCTCGTCGACGCGCTCGGCACCGTGCTCGGCCTTGACACCCGCCGCATCCAGTTCACGCCCGACCTGATGCCCTCCGACATCGTCGGCAGTGAGGTGCTGGAAGAAGGCGCAGGCGGCAAGCGCGGCTTCCGCTTCATACCGGGACCGATCTTCGCCCAGCTCCTGATGGCCGACGAAATCAACCGCGCCAGCCCGCGCACCCAATCGGCGCTGCTGCAAGCCATGCAGGAACTGCACGTCACCGTTGCGGGCCACCGCCACGATGTGCCGAAGCCGTTCCATGTGCTCGCAACCCAGAACCCGATCGAGCAGGAGGGCACTTATCCCCTCCCCGAAGCGCAGCTCGACCGCTTCCTGATGCAGATCGACGTCGAGTACCCCGACCGCGACGCGGAGCGCCGCATCGTGTTCGAGACCACCGGCGTCGAGGAAGCCAAGGCCAAGCCCGCGATGACCGCGGACGAACTGATTGCGGCGCAGCGCCTGGTGCGGCGGCTGCCGGTCGGCGAGTCGGTGGTCGACGCGATCCTCACGCTGGTGCGCTCGGCGCGCCCCGGCCCCGAGGCCGGCGATCTGGGCAAGCTGATCTCCTGGGGGCCGAGCCCCCGCGCCTCACAGGCGCTGATGCTGGTGGCACGCGCCCGCGCCTTGCTCGACGGCCGGCTTGCTCCCTCGATCGACGACGTGGTCGCCATGGCGGAGCCGGTCCTGAAGCATCGCATGGCCCTGACGTTCGCCGCACGCGCCGACGGCGAGACTCTCGGCGGCGTGATCGCCAAGCTCGCGGCGCGGATCGGATGATCGACGGTGGCTGACGGA
Source organism: Alphaproteobacteria bacterium (assembly GCA_016869215.1). GTDB lineage: Bacteria > Pseudomonadota > Alphaproteobacteria > Rhizobiales > Xanthobacteraceae > Z2-YC6860. Next base: position 153,763 of record VGEP01000004.1, read on the forward strand.
CCGGGCGGGCGAGAGGAATTTCGGGCTACGCAACGCGCGAGCGGCGCGGGCCGCACGCTCGCCGCGGTCATGCCCCGCCTGATTTTGGAGTCGCGCAAGATCGCCGCCACCGTGATCCACGGCCTGCACGGCCGCAGACGCGCGGGCTCCGGCGAGAATTTCTGGCAGTTCCGCCGCTTCGTCTCCGGTGAGGAAGTGCGCCGCATCGACTGGCGCCGATCCGCCCGCGACGACACCCTCTATGTGCGCGAGCGCGAATGGGAAGCCGCACACACGATCTGGATCTGGCCGGACCGTTCGCCGTCGATGGCCTTCGTCTCCAATCTCGCGCGCGAGAGCAAGCTCGACCGCTCGCTGGCCATGGCGTTCGCGCTTGCCGAAATCCTGGTCGAAGCCGGTGAGCGCGTCGGCGTGCCGGGCCTGATGCGCCCGACCGGCAGCCGCGCCATCATCGAGCGCATGGCCGAGGCGCTGATCCACGATCCCGCCGAACGGTCGAGCCTCCCGGTCGGTTTCGCGCCAGCGGCACTGTCGGAGGTGATCTTGCTCTCGGACCTGTGGAGCCCGATCGGCGAAATCCGCGCGACGCTCACGCAGCTTTCCGCCAACGGCTCGCACGGCCACCTGGTGCAGATCGTCGATCCCGCCGAGGAGACCTTCCCCTACTCCGGCCGCGTCGAATTCGCCGAGCCCGAGGGTGCCGGCGAAGTCACCGCCGGCCGCGCCGAGAACTGGCGCGCCGACTATGAGGCGCGGCTGCGACGCCATCGCGATGAAATCCGCGCCGAGACGAACCGGCTCGGCTGGAGCTTCACCGTCCACCGCACCGACCGCCCGGCGAACGACCTGCTGCTGGCGCTGCATGAGCGCATCGGCGAGGGCAACGCTGCGGTCGCGATGAACCGAAGGCGGCACGGCGGCCGTCGCGGGAGGGCCGTCGCATGATGGGCCTGCCGCTCGGCTTCGCCTCGCCGCTCATCTTGCTCGGACTTCTCAGCCTGCCGATCCTGTGGTGGCTGCTGCGGCTGATTCCGCCGCGGCCGCGGCGGATCGAATTTCCGCCGACGCGGCTCCTGTTCGATATCAAGCCGAAGGAAGACACGCCCGCGCGCACGCCGTGGTGGCTGACGCTCTTGCGGCTCGTGCTGGCTGCGCTGGTGATTCTTGCCGCCGCCGGTCCGCTGTGGAATCCGCCGGTCGCGACCTCGACCGGTTCGGCGCCGATCGCGATCCTGATCGACGACGGCATCGGCGCCGCCGCGAGCTGGGACGCGCGCATCCGCACCGCCGACGACATCGCTGCCCGCGCCGAGGCCGATGGCCGCGGTATCGCCATCGTGCCGCTCGGCGACGCCGCGCGGGAGATTTCCCTGCAGCCGCCGGCCGCCGCACGCGTGCGGCTCGCGCAGCTCAAGCCGAAGCCGCACGCGATCGAACGCACCGACGCGCTGCCGGCGATCGGCCGCTTGCTGGCCGCAACGCCCGGCATGGAGCTGATCTGGCTGTCCGACGGCTCCGACCTCGGCCGCGGTTCGGAGTTCGTCTCCGGTCTCGCCAAGACGGCGGCGGGCCATCCCGTGGCCGTCGTCACCGGCGGGCTTCCGACCGCACACGCGCTTGCCGCAGCCGACAACGCCGCGGGCGCCTTGACCGTCAAGGTGCTGCGCCCGACCGCCGCCGGCACCGAGGGCGGCATCATCCGCGCGCTCGACCTGAAGGGCCTGCCGCTCGGCGAAGGCACCTTCGGGTTCAAGGAAGGCGAGCGCGAAACCGACGCCGAAATCAATCTACCGGTAGAAATCCGCAACGATATCGCGCGGCTTGAAATCGCGGGCGAACGTTCGGCGGGTGCGGTGCAACTGCTCGACAAGCGCTGGCGCCGGCGCACCGTGGGGCTCATCTCCGGTGCGACCGCCGATACCGCGCAGCCGCTGCTCGCATCCACTTACTATCTCTCGCGCGCGCTGAACCCGTTTGCGGACGTGCGGCTTGTCGAAGCGGCCGCTCCCGCGGAAGCCGTGCGGCGCTTCATCGAGCAGAGCGTGCCGATGATCGTGCTGGCCGACGTCGGCAACGTTGCGGGCGAGGCGCGCGACCGGCTGGCGGCCTGGATCGACGACGGCGGCATGCTGGTGCGGTTCGCCGGTCCCCGCCTGGCCGCTTCCAACGACGACCTTGTGCCGGTGAAGCTGCGCCGTGGCGGGCGCATCCTGGGCGGCAGCCTGAGCTGGGACCAGCCGCAGCAGCTAACCGCCTTCTCGCGCGAAAGCCCGTTCAATACCATGCCGGTGCCGAAGGACGTGACCGTGAACCGCCAGGTCCTGGCAGAGCCGGAAGCGGGACTCGTCGACCGCACCTGGGCGACGCTCGCCGACGGCACGCCGCTCGTCACCGCCGTCAAGCGCGGCAAGGGAATGATTGTCTTGTTCCACGTCACCGCCGACACCCGCTGGTCCGACCTGCCGCTGTCGGGTTCGTTCGTGGACATGCTCCGCCGCATCGTCGGGCTTGCCGGAACCTCGACCACGAACGAAACGCCGGCCGACGGCCGCACCGTGCGCGAAGTCGTGGCGCCGACCCGCATCCTCGACGGCTTCGGCGCGTTCGGCCCGCCGACCGCGACCACGCGGCCGGTGCCGGCAGGCTACGTGGCGCGCGCCACCGCCGACCATCCGCCGGGCTTCTACGGTCCGCCGGAAGGATTGCTCGCGGTGAACGCGCTCGCTCCGAACGACCGGTTGGCGCCGATCGACTATTCGCCGCTCAACGCGCGCCTTGAGGCGTATCAGGTCGGCGAGCCGCAGGACTTGCGCGGGCCGGTGTTGCTAGCGGCGCTGTTCCTGCTGGCGCTCGACGCGCTGGTCGTGTTCTTCCTTGCCGGCGGAATTGGCCGCCTGATGCGCGGGCGGCCGCGCCGCGCGGCGGCGGCAGCGGCGCTCGCATGCGCCATCCTCGCTGGCGCGGCGCTGGTTGCAGCTCCCGCGCAGGCACAGCAGAGCCAGGCTCCGCCTTCGACCGCGGCCATCGACTTAGCCATGAAGGCAACGCTCGAAACGCGGCTCGCCTATGTTCTCACCGGCGACGCCGAGGTTGACAACATCACCCGCGCCGGCTTGCAAAGCCTGACGGTGTTTCTCGCGCAGCGCACCGCGCTCGAAGGCGGCGAGCCGATCGGCCTCGACATTTCCCGCGACGAACTGGCGTTCTTTCCGCTGATCTACTGGCCAGTCGTGCCCGGCGCGGCCAAGCCCACGCCCGCCGCGCTCGCGCGCATCGACGCCTACATGAAGAACGGCGGCACCGTCCTGTTCGATACCCGCGACGCGCTGATGGCGCCGCCCGGTCCCGGCGGCAGCAACCGCGCGCCTGGAATGGTGGCGCTACGCACAATCCTGTCCTCGCTCGATATTCCGGAGCTCGAGCCGGTGCCGCGCGACCACGTGCTGACCAAGACGTTCTTCCTGCTGCGCGACTTCCCTGGACGCTTCAATTCCGGCCAGCTCTGGGTTGAGGCGATGCCGGCGGGCGACGAGAGCGAGGAGGAACGCGAGAAGCGCCCCGCGCGCGCGGGCGACGGCGTCTCCTCGATCCTGATCACCTCGAACGATCTCGCGGGCGCCTGGGCGACGCGGCCTGACGGCCAGGCGATGCTGCCGATGGTGCCGGGCGATCCGCGGCAACGCGAGTTCGCCTTCCGGTCCGGCGTCAACATCGTGATGTACACGTTGACCGGCAACTACAAGGCCGACCAGGTCCACGTTCCGGCGCTGCTGGAGCGGCTCGGACAGTAGGAGCTTAACGTTGGGTTTCGGTATCGCCTTCTCGCCGCTGGTTCCGGACTACGTCCTCTGGGCGGCAGCCGGCGTTGCACTCGTGCTCGCTGCGCTGCTGTTCGTCATCCGCAGCCGGGGCGCCTTCGTGCGCGCGCTCGCGCTTGCGATGATGGTGCTGGCGCTGGCCAACCCGTCGTTCACCCGCGAGGACCGCGAACCGTTGACGTCCGTGGTCGCAGTGGTGGTGGACAAGAGCCCGAGCCAGAATTTCGGCGACCGTCTCAAGCAGACCGAGACCGCACGCGCGGAACTGGCCGAGCGGCTCGGCCGCATTCCGAATCTCGACATCCGTTTCGTCGAAGCCGGTGAGGCCGACGGCGAGACCGACGGCACGCGCCTGTTTTCGGCGCTGCAAGCCGCGCTCTCCGACGTGCCGCCGGACCGCGTCGCCGGCGCGATCCTGCTTACCGACGGCCGCGTGCACGATGTGCCGGCGGAGGCTTCGGCGCTCGGCTTCAACGCGCCGCTGCACGCTCTGATAACCGGCCGTCCCGGCGAGCGCGACCGGCGCGTCGTACTGGTGACCGCGCCGCGCTTCGGCATCGTCGGCCAGTCGCAGACCGTCGTCTATCGCGTCGACGATCAGGGCGCGGGTCCGGGCAGCACCGAGGTCACCATCCGCCGCGACGGCGAGGTGATCGAGCGACGCACCGTACGCACCGGCAGCACCGTGAATGCGCAGATTGCGATTCCGCACGCCGGGCCCAACATCGTCGAGATCGAGGCCTCGCCGCTCGAAAGCGAACTGACCGTCGTCAACAACCGCGCCGTGGTGTCGATCGACGGCGTGCGCGACAAGTTGCGCGTGCTGCTGGTGTCCGGCGAGCCGCACGCCGGCGAGCGCACCTGGCGCAACCTGCTCAAGTCGGACGCCAGCGTCGACCTCGTTCATTTCACCATCCTGCGCCCGCCGGAGAAGCAGGACGGCACGCCGATCAACGAACTGTCCCTGATCGCGTTCCCGACCCGCGAGCTGTTCCAGCAGAAGATCAAGGACTTCCATCTGATCATATTCGACCGCTACGCCCGCCAGGGCGTGCTGCCGATCGTCTATTTCGACAACATCGCGCGCTACGTGCGCGAAGGCGGCGCGGTGCTGATCGCGGCCGGCCCCGACTACGCAAGCCCGACGAGCCTGTGGCGCACGCCGCTCGACCAGATTCTTCCGGCCGAGCCGAGCGGGCGCACGGTCGAGGTGCCTTATCATGCGCAGCTGACCGACTCCGGGCGGCGGCATCCGGTGACGCGGGGCTTAAGCGGCGCCGATTCCAACCCGCCGCACTGGAGCCGCTGGTTCCGCCTGATCGACACCCGCTCGGCCAACGGCACCTCCGTCATGCAGGGTCCCGACAACAAGCCGGTGCTCGTCCTTTCGCGCGAGGGCGAGGGCCGCGTCGGCCTCCTGCTCTCCGATCACATCTGGCTGTGGGCGCGCGGCTTCGAGGGCGGCGGCCCGCACCTCGACCTGATGCGCCGTCTGTCGCACTGGCTGATGAAGCAGCCCGACCTCGAAGAGGAGGCGTTGCGCCTGATCGTGCGCGGCCGCGACCTGCTGATCGAGCGCCAGACCATGGCCGACGGCGCGGGCGACGTGACGCTGACGCTGCCTTCCGGCACGAGGCGCACGGTGACCTTGCAGGCCGGCGAACCCGGGCTGTGGCGCGGCTTGGTGCGCGCGACCGAGCTCGGCCTGTGGCGCGCAACCGACGGCAAGCTCAACGCACTGATCAACGTCGGCCCGGCCAATCCGCGGGAGTTCGCCGAGGTGACGTCGACCGCGGAGGCGCTGCTGCCGCTCGCGGCCGCGACCGGCGGCGGCGTCATCCGCGTCTCGGCCGGAACCGACGTCACCCTGCCGCGCGTCGTCGCGATGCGCTCCAGCGACACCTTCCGCGGCGACGACTGGCTCGGCCTGAAGATGCGCGACGCCAGCGTCGTGCGCGGCATCGGCGTGCTGCCGATGTTCGCGGGACTGCTCGGCCTGCTGCTGATGGTCGGCGCGCTGGCGGCGACCTGGGCGCGCGAAGGGCGCTGACTACACCGCACCGCGGATCGATCCGGACACGCCCTCGAACGCGCCGGGCGCAAGCTCGGCCACCAGCAGGCGCTTCGGATCGACCGGACCCGGCATCTTCACCTGGCCCTTCGGCACCGGCTTGAATCCGGCCTTGCCGTAATAGGGCTCGTCGCCAACGAGAAACACCAGCCGGTGACCGCGCGTGCGCGCTTCCGACAATGCCCGCTCGATCAGCTTGAGACCGATGCCGCGGTCGCGGAACGGCGGCTCGACCGTGAGCGGACCGAGCAGCAGCGCGGGCGCGTCCCCGATCGTAACCGGCGACAGCCGCACCGATCCCACCAGCAAGGTGCCGACACGCGCTGTGAACGACAGTTCCAGGCTGTGCGCAACCTCTTCGCGGATGCGATAGGCCGACTTGGCGTAGCGCCCCGGCCCGAACGTGCGCTCGACCAGATGCTCGATCGCCTCGGCGTCGTCCGGCGCTTCCGGCAGGATGGTCAGGGACAGGTCGTTCATGATGTTTTCAGCCGCTGTTCGACAGCCGAGATTGCGCGGCCGGAGCAACTTACAAGCTGGCGCCTCGGCGGTCAGCGGCGTTGAAACTCGTCCGTGCCCGACAAAATCTGCGGTGGGGCGGGCGGGCGCGGTCGATAGACCAGCCGCCATTTGGTTGACAGCACTCGCCCGCGGACCGTTCCCGTCCACACCGTCACGGTCCGGCAATCCATCACCGCATTTCTGAAGTCCACGACGAAGCGGACCCGGTTGCCGATGACGCGGCCGGCCGCGGCAAATGTGTCATGGCATCCATAGCCGGGCGCACGATTCCAGAACCGGCCGGAAAAACTACCGTCGGCGCCCGATGCGTCCACAAAAAGGTACGAACCGCGCTGGTTCTCCCACCGCGAGCCAGCGGGCAACCCCTGGGCCGCGGCGACGACGCTCGTGAACAACAATGCAAGCAATGCAAGCGCCAGTGCGGGCAAGGCGGCCTCCCGATATCGTGCTAAAGAAACTATATCCCGCTCCGGAAGGCGTTACACGCGAAAGATGCGTGCGGCGGAGAGCGGGAACGGGCCGGCGGGACGGAGCGGACGATGGGGTATCTGTTCGAAGGCGAGTGGGTCGACGACAGCCACGACAAGACGCGGCTTCAGGAGGGGCGGTTCAACCGGCCGACGACCAGGTTCCGCAACTGGGTGACCGCGATCGGCGGGCCGGGCCCGTCCGGCGAGGGCGGTTTTGCGGCGGATGTGGGCCGCTACCACCTCTATGTCGCGCTCGGCTGCCCGTGGGCTCACCGCACCGTCATCATGCGGCGGCTGAAGGGCCTCGACAACGTGGTGCCGATGTCGGTCGTGTCCTGGCACCTCGGCGAATTCGGCTGGACGTTCGACCGGGATACCGGGTCGAGCGGCGACGCGGTGAACGGCGCGGAGAGACTTTCCGAAATTTATCTGCGGGCCGACCCGAAATACACCGGTCGGGTCAGCGTGCCGGTGCTGTGGGACAAGCGGCGAAACACCATTGTTAGCAACGAGTCGTCCGAAATCATCCGGATGTTCAACTCGGCGTTCGACGAATACACCAACGACCGCACCGACTATTACCCGCAGGAACTGCGTTCGGAGATCGATCGCGTCAACGATCTGGTCTATACGAACTTGAACAACGGCGTGTACCGCGCGGGCTTCTCGACGGCGCAGGCCGCCTACGAAGAGGCGTTCCGCGGCGTGTTCGCGGCGCTCGACGAACTGGAACGGCAGTTGTCGCGGCAGCGCTACGTCGCGGGCGCCCGCCTCACCGAGGCCGACTGGCGGCTGTTCCCGACGCTGGTGCGCTTCGACGCGGTCTACTACAGCCACTTCAAGTGCAACCTGCGCCGGATCGTCGACTATCCAAACCTCTGGAACTACCTGCGCGATCTCTTCCAGACGCCCGGCATCGCCGACACCGTCAACATGGGTCACATCAAGCGGCTCTATTACGGCAGCCAGCTCAAGGTAAACCCGACCGGCATCGTGCCGCTCGGGCCCGATCTCGACTTCACCGCGCCGCACGATCGCGACCGGTTCGTGAGCTGAGCCCTACCACCGCTCCGGCTTCGGCACACCGTTCATTGCCTCGGCAATCCGCGCTCGCGTCCCCTTGGTCGTATCCTCCGGCAGCGCATCGGGCGCGAAGAACCCGTGCGCCACGATCTCGCGGTTGGGCGCCGGAGGCGATGGCTGGCGGAACGCGCGCACGACGTAAAGCGTGACGTGGTCGCGCCTGGAATAGAGCGGGTGGAAATAGACGCCGTGCAGCTCGGGCGGGCCGGTCAGCTCGATGTTGCCTTCTTCGCGCAGTTCGCGAGCCAGCGCTTCGAGCAGCGTTTCGCCTGCTTCGACCCCGCCGCCCGGCAGGTGCCAGCCGTCGGTGTAGCTGTGGCGGATCAGGAATACACGGCCCTCGCCGTCGAGCACCACCGCGCGCACGCCAAGCGTCAGCCCGCGGCTGAACCGCCAATAGACGTGGATCAGCCGGTTGAGCGCTCGCGCGCGCCGCAGGCGCTTCAGCATTGAGGGCCCCGTTCGCGCTGCGGCGAAAGCGTCATTGCCATGACGGTTCCATTGTTTAGAATGATTCCAAAATATTCTTCGGGCATCCTTGTCCGCCCCGAATCGAGGTCAGTGTGAAGCGCTTCTCCGATCTTACCGAGCAGGAAATCCTCGCGCTCGCGATCACCAACGAGGACGAGGACAGCCGCATCTACCGCGGCTTCGCCGAGGGCCTGCGCGAGGCCTTTCCCGCCTCCGCCACCGTGTTCGAGGAAATGGCGGACGAGGAGATCAAGCATCGCACGATGCTGTTCGACCTCTACCGGCAGAAGTTCGGGGAATATCTGCCGCTGATCCGCCGCCAGGACGTCAAGGGCTTCATTCCCAAGCAGCCGTTGTGGCTGACGCGGCCGCTGGCCGTCGAAGAGGTCCGCAAGTTCGCGCAGAACATGGAATACGAGGCCGCGCGATTCTACCGCAAGGCATCCGATCAGGCGCGCGACGCCTCGATCCGCCAGCTCCTGATCGAACTGGCGGAGGCCGAGGCCGACCACGTGAACCTGGCGGAGAAGGCGGAGAGGAGCATCCCAACCGACGCGCGCGCCCAGGAAGCCGAGACCGAGCGGCGCATGTTCGTTTTGCAATACGTCCAGCCCGGCCTGATCGGGCTGATGGACGGCTCGGTGTCGACGCTCGCGCCGCTGTTCGCGGCGGCGTTCGCCACCCACAACACCTGGGAGACGTTTCTGGTCGGAATGGCGGCTTCGGTCGGCGCCGGCATATCCATGGGCTTCGCGGAAGCCCTGTCGGACGACGGCTCGCTCACCGGGCGCGGCACGCCGTGGATGCGCGGCACGGTCTGCGGCCTGATGACGACCATCGGCGGCGTCGGCCACACCCTGCCCTACCTGATCAACGACTTCTGGACCGCCACAGTGCTGGCCATCGTGGTCGTTGTGGTGGAGTTGGCGGCAATCTCCTGGATCCGCTTCCGCTACATGGACACGCCGTTCCTCAATGCGGCGTTCCAGGTGATGGTCGGGGGCGCGCTGGTGTTCGCGGCGGGAATATTGATCGGGAGTTCGTAGCGCGCGCCGGGTTTTCGCTATTGGCAGGCCGGCCACAGGCCATTACCTGACAAGCGCGATGTTCGTCCTCGCCCACCTCTCCGACCCGCATCTCGCGCCGCTGCCGCGGCCGCGGCTCGGCGAACTCGCGAGCAAGCGCGGGCTTGGCTACCTGAACTGGCTGCGCAAGCGCCGAGCGATCCATCGCGCCGAGGTGCTGTCGGCAGTCGTCGCCGACCTGAAGGCGAACGCGCCGGACCACATCGCGGTCACCGGCGATCTGGTCAATCTCTCGCTCGGCGCCGAATTCGCTCGTGCGCGCACCTGGCTCGAAGGGCTCGGGTCGCCGCAGGGCGTAAGCGTCGTACCGGGCAATCATGACGCCTATGTCCGCGCCGTGACGGGTTTCGCCGAGCGCGACTGGGGCGCGTTCATGCGCGGCGACGACGGCGGCGCGTTCCCCTACGTTCGCCGGCGCGGACCCGTGGCTCTGATCGGCCTGTCGACGTCGCTGGCGACCTTGCCGCTGGCTGCGACCGGCCGCCTGCACGGCGGGCAGTTGGAGCGGCTTGGCGAAATCCTGGATCGCACCGGCCGCGACGGGCTGTTCCGAACCGTGCTGATCCATCATCCACCGACGCCGGGCGCCAATCGCTTCCGGCGATTGCAGGACGCCGCTGCCCTGCGCGCGGTGCTGCACCGCCATGGCGCAGAACTCGTGCTGCACGGCCACCATCACGAACAATCCGTCGCGTTTCTCGACGGTCTGGGCGTCGAAATTCCCTGCGTCGGCGTGCCTTCGGCCTCCGGCGCGCAGGGCCATCATGACGATCCCGCGGGCTTCAATCTCTACGAGATTGGCGGCGGCGCGGGCGGCTGGCGCTGCACGATGATCGCACGTGGCCTGCGCGGCGGCGGCATCGCCGAGACCGGGCGGCGGACTCTGATCGGCTGAAGCGGCGCTACGGCTTTAGCTGCAGCGCCAGCAGCCACAGCGCGCCGAACAGCGCGAGGCAGCCCATCGCCAGCCCGAACAGGAAGGCGCGGATCATGCGCCAGCGCCGCTTGCGCCACACGATCCGCATGTCGTGTTCGAGATTCCCGGCCAGCGCGCTCGACCCTTCGGTCAGGGCCCGCTCGCGCTCGACCAGACGCGCGGCGAGATAGTGCTTCACCGCGTCGGCCATCTCGCCGATGTCGTGCGACTCCGCCAGAATTTTCCGCCCGTAGCGGGTGTCCTGCACCAGCCGGTAGCGCCGCTTGTCGCGGCCCATGACGACGTGCGCCACCGGATCGATCCACAGGCGCGGCGTGTCGCCCCGGCTGATGCCGCGATCGAACAGCTCGACCTCCGGCGGAATTTCGGCGAACAGCGGATCGAGCGCCTCGTTGAGCAGTTCGAGACGTGCAAGCTCCGCATCGCGCAGGTCGACGACGACCGCGGACTGCTCGGCGGATTCGATCCTGGCCTGACGAATTGCGTCCTTGAGCGGCGCAGATTCGCCCGGCGCAGGCGCGGCCTGCTCCTCGGCCTTCGGCTTACGTCCCCACATACTGTCAGGTTAGCAGCCGGGACAATCCGCGCAAAGCGAGACAAATTGTGGGTACTTCGCCCTCCGGAACTCACGCACCGCGCGGAACCACGCCGTAGGGCCTGGCCCAGCCGAGCCCATCCTCGGTGCGCGCGCGGGGCCGGTATTCGCACGCGACCCATCCGGCCCAGCCGAGCCGGTCGAGCGCCTTGAACACCTCGGGGTAGTTGATCTCGCCCTCGTCCGGCTCGTGGCGCGACGGCACCGCCGCGATCTGCACATGACCGATCAGCGGCTGGTGCTTTTCGAAGCGCGTGATGAGATCGCCGCCGACGATCTGCACGTGATAAAAGTCGTACTGGATTTTCACGTTCGGCCTGCCGACCTTGGCGATGATATCGGCGGCGTGCTCCACGCGATTGAGGAAGTAGTTCGGCCGGTCGCGCTGGTTGATCGGCTCGATCAGCAGCGTGATGTTCCTGGCTGCGGCGAGATCGGCCGCGCGTTCGAGATTGGCGATGAAGGTGCGCTCTGCCGCCGGGCGCTGCTCCGGCGGCACCTTGCCGGCGAGGCAATGGATCGCGGTGCCCCCGATCGCGGAGATGTAGTCGAGCGCCTGGCCGAACGCGGCATCCCAATCGCGCTCGCGGCCGGGCTGCGCGGCGAGCCCGAATTCGCCCTCGCGTCCGAGCGGCGTGTTGGTGCCGAGCTGGGTCAGGCCGTGCTTCTGCAACTCGGCCTTCACCGCCGACGCCGCGTGATCGTAGGGAAACTGCAGTTCGACCGCCTTGAAGCCCGCGGCGGCGGCGGCCGCGAAACGTTCGATCAGGGGGCGTTCGGTAAAGAGATAGGCGATATTCGCGGCGATGCGGGGCATATCGGATTCGCTCTTCAGGGTTCTTTTTCAAGGAGTGATACAAGCCAGGCAAAGAAGAAGAAAATCGCGGCCCATAGCAAGGCCGGAAACAAGACAAGCGAAATTCCGCCGATCAGCCCGCTGCGGCGGCCGGTGCCCCAGTCCAGGCTCCAGATAAAATGGGCCAGCGTGGCGGCAGCGAGCAGACCGCCGAACAGGCCGGTGTACAGAAGGAGCTTGGCGGCGAGGCTGCGCATGACCGGTCCGGCGGCATTGACCGGCAGAGTGCACGGTGTCCATTGTCGGTTGCAACGCCTGTCAGGCCGCGTTCGGCCAAAGCCCATGGACACCGGAAATGCTCGCAAACGACGCCTTCCACATTGCCGTGCTCCCCGGCGACGGCATCGGCCATGAGGTCATGGCGCCGGCGCTGGACGTCCTGCGCAAGATCGAGGCGACCACGCCGGGGCTGAAATTCCGCTTCACCGAGGCCCCCGCCGGCGCGGACTATTACCGGGAGCACGGCAAGTCGATGCCGGACTCCACGATCAAGCTCTGCGAGGAGGCCGACGCCATCCTGCTCGGCGCCTGTGGCCTGCCGAGCGTGCGCTATCCCGACAACACCGAGATCATGCCGCAGGTGGAGTTGCGCTTCATCTTCGACCTCTACGCCGGCGTACGGCCGTGCCGGCTCATCCCCGGCGCGCCCTCCCCGATCGTGGGCGCGTCCGAGCGCGGCATCGACTTGGTGGTGATCCGCGAGTCGACCGAAGGCCTGTTCGCTTCGATGGGCAAGGGTGTCGTCACCCACGACGAGGGCCGCGAGACGCTCCTGATCACACGCAAAACGTCGGAGCGGCTGTTCGAGTTCTCGTTCCGTTACGCGGCGCGGCGCAAGTCCCGCGGGCCGGACAAGGGCAAGCTCGCCTGCGTCGACAAGGCCAACGCGTTCAAGGCCTACGCGTTCTTTCGTTCGATGTTCGACGAATGCGCCAAGAAGCACCCGGAGGTCGCGACCGAGCGCTTCTACGTCGACGCCTGCTCGGCCATGCTGGTGAAGCGGCCGTGGGACTTCGACGTGATGGTGATGGAGAACATGTTCGGCGACATTCTCTCCGACCTGACCGCCGGCCTGATCGGCGGCATGGGCATGGCGCCGTCGGCCGACATCGGCGACAAGCACGCGGTGTTCCAGCCCTGCCACGGCACCGCGCCCGACATCATGGGCCAGGGCAAGGCCAACCCGACTGCGATGATCCTGTCCGCCGCACTGATGCTCGACTGGCTCGCCGACAAGCACGGCCATGCGCCCGCGGCACAGGCCGCGGCGCGGATCGAGCGCGCGGTCGATTCAGCCTATGCCGCAGGCGTGAGGCCGATGGACCTCGGCGGCCGTGACGGCACCGCCGGCATGGCCCGGGCCGTGTTCGAGGCGCTGGATCGCCCCACCGGCGCGTAATCGACTGAATCTCCTTCTATTTCGCCCAGACTCGTGGGCAATGTAGTGGGCAGTCTATAGGCCCGCAGGAGCGGTTTTGCCCAAAATATCCACCGTGGGCGATGCTCTGGAATAATCTTCCAATAATGCTGCCCGTCCAAGGGCTTTCGGAATTTGGGCTAATGCCCATCTAATTGCCCACTGGTTCAGTGGGATTGTTTGTGGTTGACCCGTTGGCGGCAGATTGGTTGCCTTTCCATGCCGCCCGGCGTGCCAACAGATCGGCTCGAAGACCGCAACCCCGGGGACCGGCGACAGGAAACGCAGGGATACCGGCGATGAACGCGCAGGAGCTGTTGCAGGAAATTTCCGACTATTGCCGCCAGACCGGACTTGCGGAGTCGACCTTCGGGCGCCGCGCGGTCAACGACGGCAAGCTCGCAAGCCGCCTGCGTCACGGCGGCCGCATCACCACCGAAACGCTCGACCGCATCCGCGGCTTCATGGCCAACAACCGCAATCCGGGCGTGCGGCCGACGGTGATCACCCGGCCGATCGAGCGCGCGCCCGAGCCGATGCCGCAGCTTCCGCCCATGCGGCCGATGCCGCTGCCGGCCGACGTCCTTGCGCCCGCGCTGAACGGTCAGGATCCGCAGCGCAACTTCCGCTTCTTCGACAACCGGCAGAAGTATCTGCTGTTCGTGAACACCTGCAGCGAAAAGTGGGTGGTGGCGAACCGCGTCTCGCTGGAGCTCGCCAACATTCATCCGCGCCCGCCGGCGCTGCGCCTGTTCGACGCCGGAGTCGGCGACGGCACCGTGCTGCTGCGTGCGATGCGCGCGATGCACGACCGCTTCCCGCACACGCCGTTCTATGTCGTCGGCAAGGAAATCAGCCTCGAAGACGTGCGGCTGGCGACGCAGAAGATGTCGGACCGCTTCATGGAGCATCCGGCGACCGTGCTGGTGCTGACCAACCTCGCCTATGCCGACGCACCGTGGCTCGCGGTGAAGTCGCTGAGCGCGGCTTCCAGCATGGTCTGGCACGAGGTGCAGCTGACCGGCTCCTCGGCGCACCAGTTCGAGCAGCAGATCACCGATCTGGTGCCGTTCCTCAACGAAAACTGGAAGGCCGGCGTTTCGCCCAAGACCGGTAATCCGGTCTATGAGCGCCCCGTCGTCCTCGTGATCTACCGCGAGGACCACAAGTTCCTGCTCGATCCGATCATCCCGAAGCCGGGCGGCACGGTCGCCAACTACGACCTGGTCATCGCCTCGCAGCCCTATCGCGCCCGCGCATCGCTGGAATTCAAGGCCAAGCGCGTCATCGCGCCGCTTGCGAAAGCGCTCGGGCCCGGCGGGCGGCTGATCGCGATCCATTCGCACGGCCACGATCCGGGCCACGAAATCATCCAGAAGGTCTGGCCCGGCGACAATCCGTTCCTGCATGACCGCCATCAGATTATGAAGGCGGTGAAGCACGAGCTGGGACCGGCGGGCCGCGACCTCAATTTCAACGCCTACGCCGACAACCGCTCGCTGTTCCGCTACGACATGCACACGCTGCCGAGCGAAATCACCCAGGAGTCCTCAATCGGCACATCGACGCTGTTCGCGGCCTGGAACGCCGCGATCTACGTGTCGCAGGTCGAGGATCATCGCGTGGCGGAGGCCGCCGCCGACGGGCGTTATCTCGATGCCACGCGCGAGGTGCTGCAACAGCACGGCGGGCTCTGGTTCTTCGACGAGTCTTACGTCATCTCGCGCCGGCGCGAGTGAGGGGCTGCAAATGCCCGCCACGGCCGTCAAGCTGCAGACCGTCGAAACGCCGGACCCGGCGCGGCACATCCGCGAGTTCCTGAACGGTTTCTCGGTCGAAGCGTCGGGCCTGGACGATGCCGCGCTGCTTGGCCTCAAGACAGCATTGCCCGCGGGAACCGCCGTCTATCTGACCGCGCTCCCCGGCCGTGCGCCTGACCAAACCGTCGAGACCGCAATGCGGCTGCGCGCACTCGGGTTCGAGCCGGTGCCGCACATTGCGGCGCGCAGCATCGCCGACCACGGGGCGCTCGACGAGCTACTGGCGCGGCTTGCCGCCTTGGCGCAAGTCCGCTGCGTCCTCGCTGTCGCGGGCGACCGCGATATGCCGCTCGGGCCGTTCGGCAGCGCGCTCGACCTGATCGAGAGCGGCTTGCTGCAGCGTCACGGCATTACCGAAGCGGGCATCGCCGGCTATCCGGACGGGCATCGCCGCATCGGCTTCGACACGCTGGCGCGTGCGCTCGCAGCCAAAATAGAGACTGCCGATCACACCGGCCTGCGCGTGCATATCGTGACACAGTTCGGGTTCGAGGCGGCCCCGATCGTCGACTGGCTCCGGCGGCTGCGCGATCTCGGCATCGAGCAACCCGTGCGCGTGGGCATGGCGGGGCCGGTCAGCCTGTCCGCCCTGCTGCGCTACGCCCGGCACTGTGGCGTGCGCGCCTCGGCCCAGGGACTGACGCGCAACGCAGGCCTGGTGAAGCACCTGATCGGTTGGCATGCGCCGGACGGGCTGATCCGGCCGCTCGCGGAGGCTTGCGCCGGTGGGCGGCTGGGACAGGTCGCAGCGCATTTTTATTCCTTTGGCGGCGCCGCAGCGACGTCGCGCTGGGCCGCGGCCGCGGCGAGCGGCCGGTTCGTGCTCGACCGCACCGACGGCTTCCGGGTCGAACCGCCCTGAACCGCCCATTGGCGCGTCTCGCCTAGCCTTGCGCTCTGTGCAATGATTGCCCCCAACAAGGGGGAGGACAATCATGCCGACGAAATTTGCGGGAATGGCGTTGGCCGCGCTCACCGCGCTGGCAACGACGAGTGGGATTGCAGGCGCGCAGACCTACGGCTTCGTGACGTTGCAGCCGGGCTCCCTGAATCACACCACGGCTTCGTCGATCGCGAAGGTGCTGAAAGAGCGCGCCGGCATGAATGTGCTGGTGCAGCCGACCGCGGGCGACACCGTGATCGTGCCGATGGTGGGGCGCGGCGAGGCCGAGATCGGCATCAGCAACATCATGGAGGCGCAGGACGGCTCCGAGCGCTTCAAGGACCTCCGCCTGCTCACCGCGGTGCACGCACTGCGCACGCCGTTCTTCGTGCGCAAGGACACCACGATGCGCACCACGGCCGATCTGAAGGGCAAGCGTGTGGCCTGGGGCTACTCGGCGATGCGCAACCTCGACAAGGTCTCGCAGGCCATGCTCGCCACCGCCGGGCTGACCGAGAAGGACATCAAACCGGTCCTGGTGCCGAACGTGGTGCGCGGCGCGGACGACTTCGTGTCAGGGGCCGTTGACGCGTTCTTCTTCGCCTTCGGCGCGCCGAAGGTGCGCGAGGTCGATGCGACGGTGAACGGCATTCGCGCCATCGACACCGACGAGAAAGGCATGCCGGCGGCGCGCAAGATCCTGCCGTGGGGCTATCTCACCAAGGCCGCGCCGGGGCCGATCTTCATCGGGGTCGAAAAGCCGATGAACATCTACAGCTTCGACAACGTGCTGTTCACCCACGCCAAGACACCGGACGCCACGGTCTACAAGATCTTGGAGACGCTGGAGAAGCATCACGGCGAACTCGTTGCGGTCCAGCCGGTGTTGCGCGAGTTCACGCCTGCATTCGGATACAAGAAGTATGGGGCGCCCTATCATCCGGGCGCACTGAAGTTCTTCGCCGACCGGAAACTCCAGCCACGGGCGCTGGATTGAACGCACGGCCCATGAAGAGGCCGAACCGGCCGGCACAAGGCAGCAGCCATTCAGGAGGAATATGATGACAAACGTTCGGAACCTGGCCGCGGCCGGTGCCTGCGCCCTGGCGCTCGCCTTCGCCGGCAATGCGGTACAAGCACAGACCCTCGGCTTCACCTCGATGCAGCCGGGCACCATCAACCACACGACCAGCTCGGCCATCGCCAAAGTGCTCAAGGAGAAGGGCGGGCTCAACACGCTGGTGCAGCCGACCGCGGGCGAGTCCGTCATGCTCGCCATCGTCGGGCGCGGCGAAGCCGATTTCGGCATGGCCAACGCGCCGGAGATCGGCGCCATCGTCAAGAGCCAGCCGAACCTGCGGATGATCGGCGCGGTCTATACGCTCAAGACCGGCTTCTGGGTCCGCAAGGACTCCGGCATGCGCATGGTGTCCGATCTCAAGGGCAAGCGCGTCACCATGGGATACTCGGCGATGCGGGCGCTCGACCCGCTGTCACGGGCGATCCTCGCGACCGGCGGTCTGTCGGAGAAAGATATCAAGGCCGTCCCGGTTCCGAACGTGATCCGCTCGGCGGACGACTTTGTCTCCGGCAACGCCGACATGTTCATGTTCGCGTTCGGCGCGCCGAAGGTCCGCGAGGTGGACGCCAACGTGGGCGGCATCCGGTTCCTGGAGGTCAACGACAAGCCCGGCATGGCCGAGGCCCGCAAGATTTCGCCGTTCGGCTATCTGAGCGACATCGCGCCCGGACCGATCTTCGTCGGCGTCGAGAAGCCGATGAAGACCTACACCATCGACAACATCCTGTTTACCCACGCCAAAGTGCCGGATGCGGTGGTGTACAAGGTGATCGAGACCATGGAGGCCAACAAGGCCGACATGATCGCGGTATCGCCGAACCTGCGCGAGTTCTCCGCCGCTGGCCTCTACAAGGACTACAAGGACTTCCCGTTCCATCCGGGCGCCCTGAAGTACTTCAAGGATAAGAACATCGCGGCCAAGGCGTTCCAGTGAACGAACCTGCGCGGCCCTCGGACGCGGCGGAGGCCTCCTCCACCGCGTCCAGGGCCACAATCATTGCGACAGACATCCTCCAGGGATTGCTGATCGCCAGTGTCTGCGGCTGGGTGCTCGACATCCCGCGCCGCACGCTGGGGCTTGCCTTCTACACCGAGCAATTGCTTGCGGTATGCATGGGCATCTCGCTCGCGCTGTGTTTTGTCAGCAGCAGCGAGCGCAAGCCCGCCCGTTTCGACACCGGCGGCGCAATGGCAGCCATCGGGCTTGCGGCTTACGTCTTCTATCGCTTCGACTCGCTGCCCGCCGCAGCGCTGGTCGTGCTCGTCCTGTGCTTCGCCATTGCCGTGGTCTGGACGTTCGTCGGCAGCCGCACCTGGGCGAAGCGCTGGTTCGATTGGCTCGCCGCCGCGCTCTCGCTCGTCATCTGCGCCTACATCACGGTGCGATACGAGCCCTTGACGTTCGAGATCGCGATGCTGCCGCTCGAAGGCGTCATCGGCAGCGCGATCCTGGTCCTGTTGGTTCTCGAAGCCACCCGGCGCACCGCGGGCGCGACGCTGGTCGGGATCATCCTGGTTCTGTGCGCCTATGTGTTCGTCGGACCCTACCTGCCCGGCGATTTCGCGACCCGGCCGGTCACACCTGAGCGGCTGCTGGTCTATTTCGGCCTCGACGTGAACGGCATGATCGGCCCGCTGCTCGGTGTCGCGATTCTCATCGTGGTGCCGTTCACGCTCATGGGTCAGGTGCTCGGACGCACCGGCGGCGCCGCCTATTTCGCCGACCTCGCGATGTCGGGCATGGGCGCGTTTCGTGGCGGCGCGGCAAAAATCTCGGTCGTCGGCTCCGCGCTGTTCGGCATGATATCGGGCGCGGCCGTCAGCAACGTGGTCGCGGTCGGCATCGTGTCGATCCCGCTGATGGTACGATCGGGCTTCACGGCGACGCGCGCGGCGGCCATCGAGTCGGTCGGCTCGACCGGCGGCCAGCTCATGCCGCCGGTCATGGGCGCGGCCGCCTTCATCATGGCGGAGTTCCTTCAGGTATCGTACGGCGCGGTGTGCATCGCGGCCGTCATTCCGTCGCTGCTCTACTATGCCGCGCTGTTCCTGCACGTCGATCTCGAAGCCGCCAAGCACAAGATCGGCGCCGCGCAGGTCGAGGAAATCCCGCGTTTCATGGAAATCGTGAAATCCGGTTGGCACTTCCCGATCCCTATCGCGTTCCTGATCGTCACCATCGCCTATCCGGAGGTATTCCAGATCCCGATCGAGCGGGCGGCGGTGTATTCGACCATCATCCTGATCGCGCTGTGCCTGGTGTTCGGCTATCGCGGCAAGAAGAACACGGTCGGCGAGATCGTGCGCGCGGTCCTGGACACCGGCCGCGCCGCGCTCGACATCGTGCTGATCGGCGCCGCGGCCGGCATGGTGGTCGGCGCGCTGAACATTTCCGGAATCTCGTTCGGGCTGACGCTGCAGCTGATCGCCATTTCGGGCGAAAGCCTGGTCGTTCTGCTGCTGCTGACCGCGGTTATCAGCATCATCCTCGGCATGGGCATGCCTACGATCAGCGTTTACGTCCTCACCGCGACGTTGCTCGCGCCGTCGCTGGTCAAGCTCGGCGTCACGCCGATGGCCGCGCATATGTACGTGATGTACTTCGGAATGCTGTCGATGATCACGCCGCCGGTCGCGATCGCGGCCTATGCCGCGGCCAACATCGCGCGCACCTCGGGCTGGACCACCGGCTGGGTCTCGGTGATGGTCGGCTGGAGCACGTTCTTCATCCCGTTCATGTTCGTGGTCGAGCCCGCGCTCCTGATGCAGGGCAGCCCGGGCGTCATCCTCTGGCACCTGGCGCGCAACCTGTTCGGCATTTTCATTGGCACCGCGGGGATCGTCGGCTTCGCCTTTACGCTGCTGCCCGCGCCGCTGCGGGTGCTTTACTTCGCGACCGCCGTGGCGATCCTGATCCCGCCCAGCACGTTCCCCGGCGCGGACGTGATCGACTGGATCGGGCTCGGCACCGCGGCGGTCCTGCTCGGCATCAACTACATGCAGAGCCGTGTGGCGCGAGCACCCGCAGGCGTTGCGGCACCCTGAGCCGCACGAGGGCGAAGCCCAGGCCGCAGGCGGTGCCGCGGCTCGAACGAAAAGCGCGGCGCCCCGAAGGAGCGCCGCGCCGAATGAAATCCGAAATTCCGCTTACAGCCGCTCGCGCCAGAAGCCAAGCGCTTCCTGTGCCGGGCGGTCGGAAATCGAGAACAGCACCGCCTGATCCTTCATTTCGTGCGCGTACTTGTGCCAGGACGGCACCACGAACACGTCGTTCGGACCCCACTCCAGGGTCTTGTCGCCGACCTTGGTCCTGCCGTGGCCCTCGACGCACACGAAGATCGTCGAGTCGGTGGACTGGTAGTCCTTGCCCTTGAAGCCCTTTGGGAACATCGCGAGGTAGGCGCCCATAGTCGGCATGACGTGGCCGCCGGTCACCGGATTGGAGTAGCGCACGCGCGCGCCGTGGCGCGGGTCGATGTCTCCGGCCTTCATCAAGCGCTCGACGATCGGCTTGGTGCGGGCGTAGGTGTAGTTGATGACCGGGCTGCGGCGGACGAACTCCTGCAGCGAGCCGTCGGGCAGCACACCCGAGCCGTAGCGGTCGAGCGAGTCGCCATCGCCGCGGCTGGTGTTCTGGGCCTTCTCGTCAAAGTGCTCCATGAACGACGTCTCGAAATGATTGACCGTCGGCATGTCGAGCACATCGAGCCACATCACCGGCTCCTTACCGGGGTTGCCGTGGTCGTGCGGCGCCCAGTTCGGCGTCAGGATGAAGTCGCCGCGCGACATCTGGGCCTTCTCGCCCTCGACCGCGGTGTAGGCGCCCTCGCCCTCGATCACGAAACGGATCGCCGACGAGACGTGCTTGTGGGCCTCTGCGATCTCGCCCGGCATGATGAGCTGCATACCGGCGAACAGCGTGTTGGTGATGCGCGACTGGCCGCGCAGCGCCGGGTTCTCCAGCACCAGCACGCGACGCTCGGCGTCCTCGGCGGAGATCACACCGCCGGCCTCCAGCATCAGGCCCCTGACGTCGTCGAACTTCCACACGTTCGGAGCGCACTTCGATTTCGGCTCCTTGGTGACGACGCTGCGAAGCACCTCCCACAGCGGGGCGAGATCCTTCTTGCTGATCTTGTCGTAGAACGCCTGACGGTTCCCCGTGACGTTGTGCTTCGGATCGACGGTTGCAACCGACATTGCAGTCTCCATGGCAGTGTCTGGGTCGGCCCGGCCGGGGCCGAATTCGTGCCCCTTAAATAGAGAATTCCGCGCAAATTGGTAGCCGCCGCCCCGCCGCAGGCGGTATTCCCCGCCCGCGGGGCTGGGGCAGGCCTTGATCTGGCGCAATGCCGCCGAAAATCGTGCGATCAGGCAGTGTTGTTGGAGCCGCCGTCCACCGCCAGCACCTGACCGGTCGTGAAATCGCTGTCCGGCGAACAGAGATAAATCAGGCTGCCCAGCAGGTCTTCCGGCACCTGGTCGCGCTTGATCGCGCGCCGGGCGACCGCGCCGGCACGCGAGGCCTGCACGTGAACGGTGTTGGTGAGGCCGGTGTCGGAGAGCGTGTAGCCCGGCGCCAGCGTGTTGACGCAGATGCCGTGCTCGCCAAGCTCGCGCGACATGCAGCGCGTGAACGCATGCACCGCGCCCTTCGACGTCACGTAATGAGAGAACTCCGGAATGCCGCGCGCCACCGTTCCGGATCCGATGTTGACGATCTTGCCATACTTCCTGGCGATCATGTGCGGCGCGACGTGCTTCACCATCAGGAACGGCCCGCGGATGTTGATCCCCATCACCTTGTCCCAGAGGTCCACGTCGATATCCGTGACCTTGAGCGTCGGCAGCGGCGCATAGAGCGCGGCGTTGTTGATCAGGATGTCGATCTTGCCGAACCGCTCGACGGTCTTCGCAACCAGCGCCTTGCACTGGGCCTCGTCGCTGACGTCGAACACCATGCTGTCGGTCGAGTTGCGGCCGTGCTTGGCCGCAATTTCGGCGGCGAGCCCCGCGCCGTCCTTGACGTCGGCGATCATGACCTGGGCGCCCTCGGCGGCCAGCGCCTGCGAATAGTGCCGGCCGATGCCGACCGCACCCCCGGTGACGATCGCCGTGCGTCCGTCAAGTCTCCCCATGGCGCCCTCGCTGTGCTTTATCGGGGCCTGACGTTAGTGCAGTGTGACGCACCGCGCCAGAAGACCGAAACGGGAGCGACCGAATGCCGGCCATGAGCCAGAAGACCGCCGACCAGCTCGCCATCCGCGAACTGATCGACAACTGGGCGGTGTGGCGCGACAGTTTCCAGTGGGACCGCTTCCGCACCGTCTGGCACCCGGAAGGGCGAATGTGGGCGACCTGGTTCCAGGGCACCTACGAGGAATTCATCGCCGCCAACCGCGCGGGCTACAAGAAGGGCGTGCGCATCTACCATTTCCTCGGCGGCTCCTCGATCGACATCAAGGGCACGCGCGCCATCGCCCAGACCAAGATGTCGATCTCGCAGCGCGCGCCGCTGGAAGGCGTCGAATGCGACGTGCTGTGCATTGGGCGATTCTACGACTTCCTGGAGAAGCGCAAGGGCCAATGGGGCCTGGTGTGGCGGCGGCTGACCTACGAAAAAGACCAGATCGTGCCGGTCGATCCCACCAAAGCCCCGAAGCTCGACCGGAAGCTTCTCAACAGCTTCCCGGTGGGCTACCGCCACCTCGCCTATTTGCAGACCAAGGTAGGCTACAAGGTGAAGGACGACATGCCGGGCGTCGACGGACCTGCAACCGACGCGCTGTACAAGCTCGGCGCGAACTGGCTGAAGGGCGTCAGCGTGAAGAAGATCGGGTGGTGAGGCTTGCGTGTCCCGGGCGCGGCACAGCACGAAGTGGTGCGTAGCAGAACTGGGACACGCACCCACCGACCCTTGCACCACACCGCGCAATCCATTGAAATGCCTGCCGATCCGAGATGGGGGAAAGCATGTCCTGGGCCGACAAATTCAATCTGATGGATGGCGTGGTGATCCTGCGCCTGACCGTGGCGCTGTTCTTCATTCCCCATGTGGTGGGCAAGTTCACCGAGCCGGCCACGCTCGGGTTCTTCAAGGCCGCCAAGTTCAATCCGCCGGCCACCTGGATGTATATCGCCGGCGCGATCGAGACCGTACTCACCATCGCGCTGGTGCTCGGCTTCTACACGCACCTGGTCGCGCTGGTCGCCGCCTTCCACCTGTTCGTCGCGGGCGCTGCGACCTACAAGGTCACCAAGAAATGGATCTGGGTGATCGGCGGCATCGAGTATTGCGTGTTCTGGATGTTCTGCTGCATCGCTCTGGCGATGCTGACTTGGCCGAAATGAGTTTGGCCCAAATGAGCTGGGATTGACGCACACTCCGCTCATTCCCGCGGAAGCGGGAATCCAGCCCTGGGTCCCCGCTTTCGCGGGGACGAACGGTAACGGATGAAGTCGAGGAAGCTGACATGATCAATGCTGCGGTGGTGGGTCTCGGCACGTGGGGCAAGACGATGGTGGAGTCCGTCGTCGGCAGCGGCGTCATCCGCTTTGCCGCGCTCCAGACCCGCACCGTGAAGCCCGACGTCGAAGCCTTCGCCAAACAGCACGGGATGAAAATCCTCGACAGCTTCGAGGCCGTGCTGAAGGACAATTCCATCGACGCGGTGGTGCTGGCGACCCCGCCGTCCGGGCACATGAAGCAGATCCAGGCCGCGGCCGCCGCCGGCAAGCACGTCTATTGCGAGAAGCCGTTCACCTTCTCCAAGAAGGAGGCCGAGGCCGCGGTCGACGCGGTGCTGAAAGCCAAGCGCGTCGTCGGTGTCGGCTACAACCGCCGCTTCCATCCCGAGATGGTCAAGCTGCGCGACCGCATCAAGTCCGGCGACCTCGGCGTGATCGAACACGTCGAAGCCACGATGACCTATCCGAATGCGCTGTTCCTGCCGCCGTCGGCGTGGCGCCAGCAGAAGGACGAGGCCCCGCTCGGCGGGCTTGGGCCGATGGGCGTGCACGCCATCGACGGCATGATCCAGATGCTCGGCGAGGTCGATCAGGTGTTCTGCCAGAGCTTCGCGCGCGTGGTCGAGACCGGCCCCGACGACACCACGTCGATGCTGTTCCGCATGAAGGAAGGCGCGTCGGGCTATCTCGGCACCATGACCGCGACCGGCGCGGGCTTCAGCTTCCAGGTGTTCGGCTCCAAGGGCTGGCTCAGGCTCGAAGGCGTGACGCATGTGGCAGGCGCACCGTCGGAGGAGCGGCGCACGCGGCAGTTCGGCATCTGCAAGTTCCAGCCGGTCAAGGGACCGCTGGAGACCTGGGAGGCCGAGAAGCTCGACATCGTGCGCGCCACGTTCGAAGCGTTTGCGCGCGCCTGCGAGGGCGGGCCGGCGTTCCCGATCCCGCCGAGCGAGATCGTCCACTGCTGCGCGGTGAGCGAGGCGGTGATCCGCTCCGCCGCGAGCGGCAAGGTGGAAAAAGTGGGCTGATACCTCGCCCCGCGGTCATGGCCGGGCTTGACCCGGCCATCCCGCTTGGGGGAGCAATGCGCATGCCTGATCGGGATCACCGGGACTCGCGCTTCGCGCGGCCCGGTGATGACAAAGAACGAGTTGACGCGACACGGAGCATTTCATGGACCTCGGCAAGGGCCTCGGCCACCTCACCTACTCGACGCTGGTGCATCCCGGCGACACCTGGAGCGACATGTGGGAGTCGCTCACCACTTACGTCCCCAAGGTGCAAAAGCGCGTCTGCCCGACCGCGCCGTTCGGCGTGTCGCTGCGGCTGTCGAACGCCTCGGCCTCGACGCTGGTGAAGGACAAGGGCGAGCGCGACAAGCTCAAGAAGTTCCTCGCCGACAACAACATGTACCTCTACACCGTGAACGCCTTTCCGTACGGGCCGTTCAAGAACACCATCGTCAAGGAGCAGGTGTACGAGCCGGACTGGCGCAGCGAAGAGCGCACGCAATACACCATGAACGTCGCCGAGATTCTCGCCGACGTGGTGCCGGAGCACATCCAGCCCTCGATCCAGAGCGCACCGCTCGGTTTCAAGCCGAACGTCACCGGCCCGAACGTCGTGAACAGCTACACCGAGCACGTCATGCGGGTCGCCGCGCGCCTGATCGACCTAGAAAAGCGCACCGGCCGCACCGTGACGCTGGCGCTCGAGCCGGAGCCGTTCTGCTTTCTTGAGACCACCGACGAGACGGTCGATTACTTCACCAACCATCTCTACACCGGCAAGTCCGCCGAGATGCTGGCGAAAATCGCCAACATTCCCGTGGCCGACGCCATCGGCGCGCAGCGCCGCTTCATCGGCACGGTGTTCGACATCTGCCACCAAGCCGTGGTGTACGAGGACATTTCCGCATCGCTGCAGAAGCTGGTCGACGCCGGCATCCCCATTTTCAAGCTTCAGGAAGCCGCAGCGATGCGGGTTCCGAACGTGACGCAAAAGATCGTCGACACGCTGAAGCGCTACGCCAAGACGATCTACCTGACGCAGACCGTCGAGAAAAAAGACGGCAAGCTCAACCGCTTCCTCAACCTCGAAGACGCGTTCAAGGCCTGGGAGACCGACCCAGGCCCCCGCGAGTGGCGCACGCACTTCCACGTGCCGGTGTTCCTCGACGACCTGGGCGAGTTCGGCACCACGCGCTTCGCCATCGAAGACGCGCTCAAGTTCCACAAGAAGCAGCCGCTGTCGCGCCAGCTTGAGATCGAGACCTACACCTGGGATGTGCTGCCGGAGCACTTGAAGACCGGCGACATCGTCGACTACGTCTGCCGCGAGCTGGAGTGGGTGCGCGGGCAGTTGCAATAGCTTGAAGAGGCATACCATCCGCTCGTCCCCGCGAAAGCGGGAACCCAGCGCAAAATGCCAGTTTAACGGCGTGCCCCCTGGATTCCCGCTTTCGCGGGAATGAGCGGGCGGAAAGAGCGGAGCAAGCCATGAAACTCGGTTTCATCGGGACAGGCCGCATGGGCGGCGCCATGGTCGGCCGGCTCTTGGCCGCGGGCCACGACGTCGGCATCTACAACCGCACACCCGCCAAGGCGAAGCCGCTCACCGACGTGGGCGCGAAGTCCGTCGCCTCCGTCGCCGAAGCGGCGCGCTACGGCGACGCGGTCTACACCATGCTCGCCGACGATGCGGCGCTGGACGACGTCGTGTTCC
The DNA here is from genome assembly GCA_016869215.1 of Alphaproteobacteria bacterium. Classification (GTDB taxonomy): domain Bacteria; phylum Pseudomonadota; class Alphaproteobacteria; order Rhizobiales; family Xanthobacteraceae; genus Z2-YC6860. The sequence continues at coordinate 180,064 of VGEP01000004.1, forward strand.
GGCAGGGCCTGCTCGACGCGCTGCCCAGAGGCGGCATCCATGTCTGCGCCGGCACCCACAGCATTCCGATCATCAAGCGGCTGAAGGCGGCGCATGCCGACAAGGGCCAGCTTCTGGTCGCCGCACCCATGATGGGTCGTCCCGAACTGGTGTCGTCCGGCACCGCGGGCGTGTTCGCCTCGGGCCCGGCGGACGCAATGGCCAAGTGCAAGCCGCTGTTCGACGCGCTCGGCCGCAAGACCTTCGCCGGCGGCGACGATCCGGAAGCCGCCACCGCGATGAAGATCGCCAACAACTTCGTGCTCGGCTGCGCCATCGAGGCGATGGGCGAAGGCTTCTCGCTCACGCGCAAGTACGGCGTGCCGACCGACGTGTTCTACGACGTGATGACCGACGGGCTGTTCAACTGCTCGGCCTACAAGGTCTACGGCAAGATCATGGTCGACGAGAGCTACGCCAAGGTCGGCCAGATGGCCGTACTGGGGCTGAAGGACGCCAATCTCGCGCTCGAAGCCGGCCATATCGCATCGGTGCCGCTGCCGAGCGGCAATGTCTGGCGCGACCGGCTGATCGGCGCAGTTGCCCACGGCGACGGCGACAAGGACTGGGCGGTGATGGCGCTGGAGCAGGCACGCGCCAGCGGGTTGAAGTAGCGAGTGCAGCAGGTTCGATTACCTCTCCCCGCTTGCGGGGAGAGGTCGACCGAGCGAGGCGAGGTCCGGTGAGGGGGCGCATCGGAAAATCTGAATCGCTCAGAATCGCCGAAATTCCCCCTCACCCCGACCCTCTCCCCAGCGAAAGGGCGTTCACGCCCGTCTTCGACGGGCTATGCGGGGAGAGCGCACCGTGCCCGTGGCAATTATCCCCTACGCCCTCGCGCGCTCCTTCGGCTGCGCCAATCCCAGCTCTTTCAGAATTTCCTCGTTGTGCTGCCCCATCCGCGGCGGCGGGGTCTCGATGCTCGGGCCGCCGTGGGCGAACTTGAACGCCGCGAGCGGCACGCCGAAGCCGCCGTCCACGCCGTTGCCGCCGGCGTGGCGATGCACCACGCCGCGGCTTGCGACCTGCGGGTCGGCCAGCGCCTCGCCCATGGTCCGCACCCGCGCCGCCGGCACGTGATTGGCCTGGAGAAACACCTCCCACTCGTCCGCGGTGCGCGTTCGCATGATCTCCTCCAGCACCGCAATCTCGCGGGCGTGGTCGGCGTCGCGCTCGTCGTTGGTCTTCTTGATCATGTCGGGGCGGCCGAGCAGCTTCCACAGCCGCGCCTGCTGGCGGACGTTCGACGCGCCGAGCATCACGAGACCGTCTTTCGTGGCGAAAGCGCCGTTGGTCGCATGCGGATGGCGGTTGCCGTGGGGCTTGGGATGCACGCCGTTGCGGAGATACCCCGCGAGATGCGAGCTCATCAGGATCATGGCGACGTCGAGCATCGCCATATCGATGCGCTGGCCCTTGCCGGTCTTCTCGCGCTGGAACAAAGCCGCCGACAGCGCGAACGCGCCGGTCATGCCGGTGGCGTAGTCGATGGCGGGCGAGCCGAACTTGACCGGGTTGACCTCCTTGGTCCCCGTCATCGCCATGATGCCGGAGGTCGCCTGGATGACGTGGTCGTAGGCGGTCTGCTCGCGGCGCGGCCCGCCCTGCCCGAAGGCCGAGAACGACGCGTAGATCAGCCGCGGGTTGATCTTCGCCAGGTCCTCGTAGCCGAGCCCCAGCGCCTCGAACGCGCCGGGCCGGTAGTTCTCCACGAACACGTCGGCGGTCGCGACCAGCTTCTTCAGCACCTCGCGGTCGGCCTCCTGCTTCAGGTCGAGCGCGATCGAGCGCTTGTTGGAGGCCTGGGTCAGGAACGCAGTGCCCATCCCGGCGTGGTTCAGCGCCTTGTCGGTTCCGCCGCCGCGGCTCTGGTCGGGATCGTTCGGGTCCTCGACCTTGATCACGTCCGCGCCGAGCACACCGAGCTGATAGGCCGCGAACGGCCCTGCCAGAACGTGCGTCACGTCGATCACCCGGATGCCTTCGAACGGCCGCGTCATTGCGAACTCCTGTTTCCATGGGCTGGCGTCCGCGCCAACCTAGCGCGGATCGCGCCGAGCCTTCAAACGGCGAACGCTGTTGGCCTAGTCCCGGTCCGCAACCTAATATGGACCGAACATCGACCGACAAGGCTCCGAGATGAACGCACCGAATTTCGACTTCGCGCCGCTGCTGCGGCCGGGCCTCCCGCAGCCCGCCGCGAAATGGACCGGGCTTGCGCCATACAATTTCACCGGCGGCAACAACGATGCCGACGAACTGCCGCTGGCCGGCCTGATCGCGGCGGCGAATTCGGTGATGGCGCGCGAGGGCCGGACGCTCGCGACCTACGGCCTGGAAAGCGGCCCGCAGGGCTATCGCCCACTGCGCAAATTCCTGGCGCAAAAGCTCAAGCGCGACGCCAGCATCGCCTGCTCCGCCGACGACATCCTCATCACCTCCGGCTCGCTCCAGGCGCTCGACCTCGTCAACGGCATCTTCCTCGCGCCGGGCGACACCGTGATCTGCGAACGCGACAGCTACCAGGGCACGCTCAACCGCTACACGCGGCTCGGTGTCACTGCGGTCGGCGTCCCGCTCGACCGCGACGGCATGCGGATGGACGCGCTCGCGGCGGCACTCGCGGACCTCAAGAGCCGCGGCGTGCGCCCGAAGTTCATCTACACCATCCCCACCGTGCAGAACCCGACCGGCACCATCCTGCCCGAGTCGCGGCGCGCGGAAATGCTGAAGCTCGCGGACGACTACGGCGTGCCGATCTTCGAGGACGACTGCTATTGCGACCTGATCTGGGACCACAAGCGGCCGCCCGCGCTCCACGCCATGAGCAAAAGCAACAACGTCATCCACATCGGCTCGTTCTCCAAGTCGATCGCGCCGGCGCTGCGGGTGGGCTACATCGTCGCGCCCTGGAACGCGCTGTCTCGGATGCTCGCGACCAAGACCGACGCGGGCTCGGGCGCGCTGGAACAGATGGTGCTCGCCGAATACTGCAAGCCGCATTTCGAAGAACACGTACCGGTTCTGACGCGGGGCTTGCGGAAGAAACTCGACACGCTGATGGAGTCGCTCGCCGAGCGTTTCGGCACCGCGGCCGAGTTCAACGAGCCGAAGGGCGGCATCTTCCTGTGGGTGAAGCTGCCCGACAATGTCGACACGCTGAAGCTCTATCCGGCGGCGCTGAAGGCCGGCGTGGCGATCAACCCCGGCCCGGAATGGTCGACCGACAAGACGCACAGTTCGAGCCGCATGCGGCTTTGCTTTGCGAGCCCCACACACGAGGAAATACGCAAGGGAATCGCGATCCTGGCCGAGGTCTGCCACCGCGAATTCGGCGTGCCGGCGCGCATTTCCAATGTGGCGCGCTGACGGACGGTGGCGGGCTGACAACCCCGGCCGATTGGTGAACAATACGCGCACGCAACCGGAGGACTCGCCGTGGCCGCAAGATCGCTGACCCCCGAGCAGATGGAATCCACCCGCGTCGCCCGCTTCGACAAGCTGCAGACCTACCAGCGCCAGAACTTCGAAGCGCACAACATCCCGCCGGGCGCGGTCGAGAAGGTCACCGCGCGCAAGGTCTATCCGGTGATGGCGCCGCCCGACTACCAGGGCCGCAGCGCCGGCGCGCCTGTCAAAGGCCCGCGCGGGCTGATCGTGAGCATCGCCGAATGCCCGCCGCACAACGGGCCGGGCCTGCACCGCCATCTCAACACGGTGGAGAACTTTTTCTGCCTCAGCGGCCGGTTTGAGATTTCATGGGGCGACAACGGCGAGCACAAGCTCATCCTCGAACCGAACGACATGATCTCGGTGCCGCGCGGCGAGAACCGGATGTTCTTCAACATCTCCGACGAGGTCGGCCGGCTGCTGGTGATGATCGTTCCGGAGACCGACCAGCAGGTCGATCCGATCGTCTATGCGCCGAGTCTTGGCAAGGAGATCGAAAGCGAATTCGGCAAGCCCGCGCTGGAGGGCCTGCAGAAGATCGGGTTCAAGTTCGAAGAGCCGGTGGGGTAGCGCACCATTGCTGCAACATAACCGGTGTCACCCCCAGGCTTGACCCGGGGGCCACCCGATGGACCGGAAAAAATCGACCTTGCGATTTCGATTCGCTGCGCGCACTCATGGATGGCCGGGTCAAGCCCGGCCATGACGGCGATGTGTGTGGCGGCAGCGCAGTAGATGCTGCAAGCACAACTCAGCCAAACGCGCCCTTGAAGTCCTGCGCGAACTGCCGCGTCGTGATCGGCGCACGACCGACGATGTCGCGGATCGGCTGCGTGTTCTCCTTGGAGAACGCACCCTGCCCGCCCGCGCGCGCGATCGCGATCAGGTGCGCCACCAGCCAGTCCGGCATGTTGCGCGCTTTCAACCCGGCCTCGGCCTGCTCCAGCGTGATCGTCACGTAGGTCAGCGGCTTGCCGATGACCTCGCCGATGACATTGGCAAACTCGCCGAAGGTCGTGGCCGCGCCGGTGAACGTGTACATCTTGCCCGCATGCTTGCCCGGCTCACGCAGCACGCGCGCGCCGAGCGCGCCGGTGTCGCGCACGTCGATCAGCGCCACGGGCAGGTCCTTCGGCCACGGCTGGATGATCTTGCCCTGGTCCTTGATGTTGGCGGCCTGGCCCAGGATGTTCTGCATGAACAGGCCGGGGCTCAGGATGCACCATTGCAGCCCCGTCTTCTTCAGGTGCTCTTCGATCCTGTAGTGCGCCTGGCCGTTGACCGACTCGACGTTCGGGCCGATCACGTCGCGGCCGCCGGAGACCTTCACGACATATTCCGCGCCCGCCGCCTTCGCGGCATCGATCACGTTGATCTGCTGCACGTCGGACTTCGGGTTATGGCCGGTGACGACGAACACGCGCTTGGCGCCCGCCATCGCCTTCTCCATGCCGGCGCGGTCGTCGAGCTCGGCGACGGCGAACTTCGTATCCGCCCCAAGCACGTCCTTGGCCTTGTCCGGATTGCGAACCACACAGACCGGGCTTTCGCCGAGCGCCTTCAATTCCTTGACCACCGCACGGCCGGTGTTTCCCGTCGCGCCTACAACTGCGTACATGGCGTTACTCCCTTATCGGTTCAGCGCACCTTCACGCGCTCGATGAACTTCGCGAAGCTTGCGAGCTGTTGCTTGATCAGGTCGATAGCGGCCTGGTCCTTGAGCTGGCCGTCGGCGAACTTCGAGGCCGCCAGATTGACGATCACCTCCGGCTTGCCGAACAGGATCGCATCGACCGACTGCATGCACATGCGCATGTGATACTGCATGCGCGAGCCGCCCAGCAGGCCCGGCGCGGCCGATTGCAGGCACACCGGCTTGTCCTTGAACGACACTTCCTTGTAGCGCGACAGCCAGTCGATGGCGTTCTTCAGGCCGCCGGGGATCGACCAGTTGTATTCCGCCGACACGATCAGCACGCCGTCGGCGGCGCGCACCGCTTCGTGGAACGCATCCACGTCCTTCGGGAATCCGGTCGCCTGCTGGTCGTCGAAATTGTAGATCGGCATCTTGGCGAACGACGGCGCTTCCTTGATCGTCATGCCTTCCGGCGCAAGCCCGATGGAGGCGTTCATAAGCTGGCGGTTGAACGAGCCCTTACGCAGCGAACCGCAAATTGCGAGCACTTGAGCCATTGCCTGTCCTGTTCCTTGGATCGAGCTTGAAAGTCGCCACCAGCGAGCTCCCGGGGTGCCGCGGCGGCTGGGGTCCATAGCACGGCCGGCGCGGCCATGGCGAGCGGTTGCGCAATCCGCCACCATCCTCATAGATAGCCTGGGATTGGGACCATTCCGATGCAAGGCAACTGGGATTTCTGGATCGACCGCGGCGGCACCTTCACCGACATTGTCGGGCGGCGGCCGGACGGCACGCTGACCGCGCACAAGCTGTTGTCGGAGAACCCCGAGGCCTATCGCGACGCCGCTGTGCAGGGCATCCGCGAGCTGCTCGGGCTACGCAAAGGCGAGCCGATCCCGAACGGCCTGGTCGGCGCGGTGAAGATGGGCACCACGGTCGCGACCAATGCGCTGCTGGAGCGCAAGGGCGAGCGCACGCTTCTCGTCACCACCAGGGGTTTCCGCGACGCGCTTCGCATCGGTTACCAGGCGCGGCCGAAGATTTTCGCCAAGCATATTATCAAGCCCGAGATGCTGTTCGAGCGCGTCGCCGAAGTCGACGAGCGTGTGCGCGCCGACGGGACGGTGGAGCGCAAGCTCGATCTCGATAGCGTGCGCGCCGAGCTTGAGCGTGCGATGGCCGACGGCATCAAGGCGGTCGCGATCCTTTTCATGCACGCCTACCGCTATCCCGAGCACGAGAAGCAGGTCGCAGTGCTGGCGCGCGACATGGGCTTTCCGCAAGTGTCGGTGAGCCACGAGGTGTCGCCGCTGATCAAGCTCGTCGGCCGCGGCGACACGACGGTGGTGGACGCGTATCTGTCGCCGATTCTGCGGCGCTACGTGGCGACGGTCGATTCCGAACTGGACGCCCGGCGCTCCGGCGCGCGGCTGATGTTCATGATGTCGTCGGGCGGGCTCACCGCGGCCGAGCTGTTCCAGGGCAAGGACGCAATCCTGTCCGGGCCCGCGGGCGGCGTGGTCGGCATGGCCGAAACCGGGCGCGAGGCGGGCTTCAAGAAGTTGATCGGCTTCGATATGGGCGGCACCTCGACCGACGTGTCGCACTACGACGGCGAATACGAGCGCGCGTTCGAAACGGAAGTCGCGGGCGTGCGGATGCGCGCGCCGATGATGCTCATTCATACGGTCGCGGCCGGCGGCGGATCGATCCTGCATTTCGACGGCGCGCGCTTCCGCGTCGGCCCCGACTCGGCGGGAGCCAATCCCGGCCCGAAGTGCTACCGCCGCGGCGGCCCGCTCGCCGTCACCGACGCCAACGTGATGGTCGGCAAGCTCATTCCCGATTTCTTCCCGAAGATATTCGGCCCCAATCAGGACCAGCCGCTCGACGCCGACGCGGTGCGCCGGGGCTTCGCCGAACTGGCGAAAGACGCCGGCAAGTCGCCGGAGGAGGTCGCCGACGGCTTCATCAAGATCGCGGTCGAGAACATGGCGAACGCGATCAAGAAGATCTCCGTGCAGCGCGGCTACGACGTGACGCGCTATGCGCTCAACTGCTTCGGCGGCGCAGGCGGCCAGCACGCCTGCCTGGTCGCCGATGCGCTCGGCATGACCAAGGTGCTGATCCATCCGTTCTCGTCGCTGCTCTCGGCCTACGGCATGGGCCTCGCCGACATCCGCGCCACCCGCCAGCAGGCGATCGAGGAGTCTTTCGGGACCAAGGCGCTTGCAGCCCTCAAGCGCGAGGGCGTGAGGCTCGGCAAGGACGCGAAGGCCGAGGTCGCGGGCCAGGGCGTCTCCGCCGGCAAGATCGAGACGATCGTCCGCGCGCACATCCGCTACGCCGGCACCGACACGGCGCTGACGGTCGAGGCTGGAACGCTGGCGAAAATGAAGTCCGCGTTCGAGAAGGCCCACAAGGCGCGCTTCGGATTCATCGACCGCAGCAAGGCGCTGGTGATCGAGGCCGCGTCGGTCGAGGCCATCGGCGGCGGGGCCAAGTTCCGCGAGCGCACGCGCAAGGTCACACGCGGCAAGCTCCCCTCCCCGGCGCGCCGCACGGCGTTCTATTCCGGCGGCAAGCGGCACAAGGCCTCGGTCTATACCCGCGAGCAGCTTTCGCCCGGTCACAAGGTCATGGGCCCAGCCATCGTCATCGAGCCGCATCAGACCGTGGTGGTCGAACCCGGATGGCGCGCAGTCGTCACCGCCAAGGACCATCTGGTGCTGGAGCGCGCGGTAAAGCTCAAGCGCAAGAGCGCAATCGGCACCAAAGCCGACCCGATCATGCTGGAGGTGTTCAACAACCTGTTCATGTCGATCGCCGAGCAGATGGGCGTGTCGCTGCAGAACACCGCCTATTCGGTGAACATCAAAGAGCGGCTGGATTTCTCCTGCGCGATCTTCGACAAGAACGGCTCGCTGGTCGCCAACGCGCCGCACATGCCGGTGCACCTCGGCTCGATGGACCGCTCGGTCGAGACGATCATCCGCGACAACGCCGGACGGATCAGGCCTGGGGACTCCTACCTGATCAACGCGCCCTACAACGGTGGCACGCACATCCCCGATCTCACGGTCTGCACGCCCGTCTTCCAGGGCAAGACGATCCTGTTCTGGGTCGCCTCGCGCGGCCATCACGCCGACATCGGCGGCATCGCGCCTGGCTCGATGTCGCCGCTCGCGACGCGGATCGAAGAGGAAGGCATCTACATCGACAACTTCAAGCTGGTCGACCGCGGCCGCTTCCGAGAGCAGGAACTGAACGATCTGCTCACCAAGTCGGAATTCCCAGCGCGCAATCCGGTGCAGAACGTCAACGACCTGAAGGCCCAGATCGCCGCCAACGAGAAAGGCGTGCAGGAGCTGCGTAAGATGGTGGCGCAGTTCGGCCTGCCGGTCGTGCACGCCTACATGAAGCACGTGCAGGACAATGCCGACGAAAGCGTGCGCCGCGTGATCGGTGCGCTGCACGACTGCGAATTCGCCTACGAGATGGACCAGGGCAGCGTCATCAAGGTCAAGATCACCGTCGACCGGAAGAAGCGCGAGGCCAGGGTCGACTTCACCGGAACGTCGGGACAGCAGGGCACGAACTTCAACGCGCCTGAGCCGGTGACGCGTGCCGCCGTGCTCTATGCTTTCCGCATCATGGTTGACGACGACATCCCGATGAACGCGGGCTGCCTGCGCCCGATCGACATCGTCATCCCCGACGGCTGCATGCTGAAACCGCACTATCCGGCCGCCGTGGTCGCGGGCAACGTCGAGACCTCGCAGGCCGTGACCGACACGCTGTTCGGTGCGCTCAAGACCATGGCGGGCGCGCAGGGCACGATGAACAACGTCAACTTCGGCAACGCGCGTTATCAGTATTACGAGACGATCTGCTCCGGCTCGCCCGCGGGGCCGGGCTTCCCCGGCACCGACGCGGTGCACACGCACATGACCAACACGCGGCTGACCGATCCGGAGATTCTCGAATTCCGTTATCCGGTGGTGCTGGAGGACTTCCACATCCGCAAAGGCTCGGGCGGGCGCGGCCAGTGGAACGCCGGCGACGGCGTGCGCCGCACCATCCGCTTCCTGGAGAAGATGGAATACACCGTGCTGTCCGGCCACCGCCGCATCCCGCCGTTCGGCGCAGCCGGCGGCGAGAACGGCCAGATCGGCGAGAACTATGTCAGGCGCAACGACGGCACGATGGAGCGGCTGAGGGGCGCCGACGCCACCGTGGTCGACGCCGGCGAAGCGATCGTCATCCAGACTCCGACCGCAGGCGGATGGGGGAAGCCGGAACGCTAGACGTTGTTGTTTTTGCTTGGAGGCACGCTCCGTTCGCTCCCGCGGAAGCGGGAGCCGAGTTCTTAAGCCAAAGACTGGGTCCCCGCTTTCGCGGGGACGAGCGGCGGCAACAACAGACGAACTTGGGAGAGAAACCATGCACAAGCAGATCATCAAAGCCGACGTCCCCGAGACCGGCGGGCCGTTCAATCTCTGCGTCCGCCACGGCAACATGATCTACGTTTCCGGCCTGCCGCCGTTCGACGCCGAGTTCTCGGCCAAGCTGCGCGAGGCGCGCGCCAGCAAGCAGCCGATCCCGCAGTTCCCCGATGTGCCGTTCGACCGCCAGGTGCGGATCGTGATGGATCACCTGAAGAAACTCGTCGAGGCCGCGGGCTCCAACATGGACTGCCTGCTCAAGGTCATCGTCTGGCTGAAAGACCAGCGCCAGCAGGAGGAATTCGACCGCATCTACCGGACGTACTTCTCGAGCCAGGAGGCCCTGCCCGCGCGCACGCGCATGCAGGCCGGCCGCACCCCGCTCGATTGCGGGCTGGAGGTCGAGGCCATCGGCTACGTGCCGTAGAGCATGATCCCGAAAAGTGGGAACCGGTTTTCGGACAAGATCATGCTCCAACAAGAGAAAGGAGCGCCGCGATGGGCACCTACATCCTGCTGGTGAATTCGACCGACCACGGCGCGAAGAACCTCGCGGAGATTCCCAACCGCCAGGAGGCCTCGCGCCAGACCGCAGCGAAGCTCGGCATCGTCCGCAAGGCGGTCTACATGACGCTCGGGCCGTACGACTTCGTGCAGATTATCGAGGCCCCGGACGACGAGGCGGTGGCGAAATACGTGCTCAGCGTCAATTCGAAGGGCAACGTCCGCACCACGACCATGCGCGCGTTCGACGAACCGGAGCACATCGAGTTCCTCAAGAATCTGCCCTGACGCTCAGGGCATGGCCAAAGCACAATGGCCGGGCTTTCGCCCGGCCATCGTCACTCTCGCCGAATTGAATTGTATCAATCCTGATCGTCGGTCTGCTGGATCGCCGAGAGGACCCAATTGCCGCCGCCGCTGCGGCGGAAGGTCCAGTGCTCTGTGACCTCCGACGGCAGTTGCTCGATCAGCTTGCCGGTGGTGCGCTCCACGATCTTGTCGTTGATCGAATAGCGCATCGCCACCGTCGCGTACTCGACGTCGCCTTCGCGCCAGGCTTCCGCGAGGTCGCCCTGCAGAAGCTTGATGTCGGACATCTGGTTGATGTCGCCCTGGCTCGCGTTATAGGCGAGCTCTTCCGAGTAATACGACAGCATCTCCGGCGTCACGCGCGAGCGCAGCGCGTTGACATCCTCGTTGCCGTAGGCGGTCTGGACTTCGCCGAGCAGCCGCTCGAAGGTGTCGAAGTCCTCCGGCTTCACCTCGATCGGCACACCTGCCGTCGCAGGAGCCGAGCCGCCGAGTCCGCCCAGCATGCCGCCAAGGCCGGCCATGTTGGCGCGCGGCTGCGATTGTGGCTGCGGCTGCGCATCCATGGTGTGGCGCATGTCGGCCTGGCTCATGTTGGGCCCGGACGCGAGCGCCGGCTGATTGCGCCGCTGCCACCAGCTCCACAGCAGGTAGCCGACAAGAACCACCAGCCCGACCTGCAGCAGCAGGCCGAAGAACGAGGCGAGCCCCGCGAGGCCGCCGAGCAAGCCGTTGCCCATCAGCAGCCCGATCAGGCCCGCGCCGAGGAAGCCCGCGGCGAGACCGCCGAGCAGGCCCGGCCGGTTGAGCAGCCCGCCCGACGGGGCGGCGGCGGCGGGA
>VGEP01000005.1 GCA_016869215.1 Alphaproteobacteria bacterium
CTCGGCGGCAGGACGCCCGACGAGGTCTATGATATCGACATGGAGCCAGAAAAATTGGCGGCGTAATCAAACCCAGAATCCATCTTAGCCAAGCCGCCAAACTGTCCCGGAAACCGGGACCATCTCTCTTCTTGGCCGGCCCGCGTACGACGACCCAAAGTAACGCGGTCGGTTCAATCCGGGCAAGCATCTACAGCGTAGGCGGCCACAACTTGGTGACGGGATCTCGCATCACAGAATATGGTGCAGCGCAGCAATTTCAAGAGGCATAATATAGTTCTTTCGTTAAATTCCAATTGATCCAACTCATGAAGAGAGCCTCCCTGGGAACAATCGCTGTAACGCTGTAATTCAAATCGGCTTCTTGTCGATCTGGCCGTTGGCGCGCACGAACCAGTATTCGTTCGCGAACGACTTGCCGGCGATGCGGTCGGCGAGCCAGTCGGCGACCAGAATGGTCGGGAACGGCCCCATGTTCGCCGCCGGCACGTTGCCGACCGAGTGGCGCGAGTCCTGATAGACGACCATGCGCTTCGGCCCCGGCACGGACTTCACGAGGTTGACCGAGTTCTCGGTCGGCGCGAGCTCGTCGAATTCGCCGGCGACGCAGAGATACGGCACCTTGATGCGCTCGGCGTGGCCCTCCCAGGTCATGCCCTGGCGCATCTTGTCGAACTCGGCCTCGTCGGTGATGCCGGACATGTACATGAAGCGCTTCTTGAAGGTCGGTGAGGCCTCCTCGAAGATCGTGTGGCAGCCCGGCTCGTGGCACACCGACATCACCGCGCAAGCCGAAATGCGCGGCTCGTGCGCCGTGGCGATGGTGCCGAACAGCGTGCCGAAGCTGGTGCCCGCGAGCACGACCTTGCTCATGTCGATCTCGGGCCGCTTGGCGAGGAAGTCGCACACGGCTTTTCCGGTCGCGACCCAGTTGTCCATCGTGAAGTAGATGCCGAGCATCGGCGCCTCGTACTGGCCCGGCCCGTCGATCGCCAGCACCGCCATGCCGCGGTTGAGATAGCGGTCGCCGTAGAGCGCGACCTGGATCTCCTTGTAGCTGTCCATGCCGGGCACCGAGATCACCACCGGGATCTTGCCGCCCGAATAGTTCGGCGGCAGGTGCAGCCAAGCCGGCAGCGCGGTGTCCTTGAACGGAATCCACACCGCCTCGACCTTGTGGTCGGCGAGCGCAGTGTACTTGGTGTAGCACTCGCGCTTCTTGAGATGGCACGCGACGTTGGGCTCGTCATTCTGGTCGTAGGGCCACTGCGCAGCGCCCCAGTAAACCGCCGCCATGAAGTAGTTGTCGCGCGCGGTGACCATGTTGCCGCTTTCCTCGGCGGTCTTGGCCTTGGCCTCGCGGCGGCGCGCCACCGCCTCGAACGCCGGCGCGATGTCGGCCATGCGCTTGACGCGCTCGCGGACGCCGACGATATCGGCGGTTCCTTCGGGTCCGCAGGGACTGGAAATGTAGATCGAGCGCGGCTGGTCCCAATCCACACCGTTGGCGCGGACGATGTTGTCCAGCACCCAGCGCTGCTCCTCGAAGCGGCGCACATGCGGCTCGCCGCGCTTGTCCATGATCGGTTGCGGGATACGCTCCATGACTTCCTCCCTCGCGTTCCTGAAACGGCTTCTTGACCGGCAGATTAGGAGAAAGCCGCACCGGAATCGACATGCCGTCCGGCATAGCGGCCGGGCTTTTGCGGCTTCGTCCGCTGGGCTACCGTGGCGCCGACAAACCATATCGCGGGAGACCGAGCATGACCGGCAAGACTGTCAAAATCCGAGCGAGCGGCGGCGGCGAGTTCGATTGCTACCTGGCCGTGCCGTCGGCGCAGGAGCCTGTCCCGGCGGTCGTGCTGGCCAGCGCGGTGCATGGCGTCGATGCCGACATCGTGGCGCTGGCCGAAGAGTTCGCGGGCCACGGCTATATCGCCGCCGCCCCCGACCTGTTCTGGCGTTCGGTGCCCGGTCCCTTGTCGCATGACGATCCACGCTGCCAGCCGCGCTCGCAACCGCGGCTTGAGAAGATCGCGGCCGGCGAAGCGGACATGGCCGATGCGCTCAAGCACCTCAAGTCGTTGCCGCAGTTCAACGGCCGCGCCGCGGCGATGGGCTTCTGCTACGGCGGGCCCTATGCGATTCTGGGACCGAAGCGGCTGGGCTATGCCGCGGGCATCTCCTGCCACGGCACCCAGTTTCTGGACTATCTCAAGGACCTCGACGGCGTCACCGAGCCGGTCTGCATCATGTGGGGCGACGACGACAGCCGCGCGCCGCCGGAGGTGCTGGACGCCTACCGGCCGGTGCCCGCGCGCATGAAGAACGTCGAGGTCCATATCTTCCCGCGCGTGCAGCACGGCTACATGATGCCGGGCAACCCGAAGGCCTTCGACAAGGCCGCACGCGAATTCTCCATGGCGCGGGCGCTTGCAATCCTCGGCGGATTGCGCGGCGGCGGCGCGGCATTACGCAAGGCGTCGTAGCCGCGACACGTAGAGGTTGCCGCGCGGCTTTCGTTGCACAGCCGGGACCGGAGCCCATCCATGCGCCGGATTGCCGCCTCAAACGGCGGCCGGATGCGCTATGATGCCCGTTCAGAACGATGGCGCGCGCGCGGCAAAGCCGCGGCAATCGACGCGCCGAACGGAGGGAGAGCACGCCATGGTCCGACTGCTGACGACTATTGCCGCAACGCTGCTTGCGGGCGCCCTGAGTCTTGCGCCCGCGACGGCGCAGTCCTATCCGCAGCGCGCGGTGAAACTCATCCTGCCGTTCGGGCCGGGCAGCGGCGTCGACATCAGCGCGCGCCTCGTCGGCGACAAGCTGTCGAAGCTGTGGGGCCAGCCGGTCATCGTCGAAAACCGGCCCGGCGGCGACGGCATGGTGTCGATCAACGCCTTTATCAGCGCCAACGACGACCACACGCTGCTGATGGTCCCGGCGTCGACCTATACGGCGCATCCTTATACGCGCGAGAAGCTGACCTACGACGCCGAACGCGATCTGGTTCCGATCGTCAACGTGACCACGATCGTAATTGCGCTCGGCGTGCCGACCGCGCTCAACGTCAAGACGCTCAAGGAATTCGTGGAGCTGGCCCGCGCCAAGCCGAACACGATCAACGTCGCCGCTGCCGCCGGGAATTCCGACCTGATCCTGACGTCGTTCATCAAGACCCAGAACCTGCCGGTGACGCGCGTGCCCTACCGCGACATCCAGCAGGCTCCGAACGACCTATCGGAGTCGCGCATCCAGCTGCTGATGTCGTCCTACGCGACCATGCGGCCGCATGTGCAGGCGGGAAAGGTCAGGATCCTCGCGGTAACGAGCCGCCAGCGCGTCGGGATTGCGACCGACATTCCGACGGTGGCGGAGGCGGGCTATCCGTTCCTCGGCATGGACAGCCTGATCGGCATGTACGGGCCGCGCGGCATCGCAAACAACGTGCGCGAAAAGATCGCCGCCGATGTAAAGGCCGTCATCGACGCAGACCCGACGGTTGCGCAACGGCTCGGCGCCACGGGACAGGTGGTGGACATCCGCAGCGCCAAGGAGTTCGCGGCGGGCGTCAAGGAAATCCGCGACCAGCTCGCCGGCATCGCCAAGACGCTGGGCATCAAGCCGGCATCGCAATAGGCGGCGACGCGGGAGCGGCCGCATGAACGACATGAGCAACGTCACCGCGCGGATCGCCTACGACGATCTGCGCGAGTGGCTTGCGCGCGCCGAACTGCTCGGCGAAGTGCGACACGTCACAGGCGCGAGCTGGCAGGAGGACATCGGGCTTGCGGCCGAAGCCGTGCTGCGCGCCGAGAACGGCCCCTGCGTGGTGTTCGACGAGGTGCCCGGCTGTCCCAAGGGCTTCCGTGTGCTGCTCAACATGTTCGCCGGCACGCGACGCAACATGACGCTCGGCTTTCCCGATCACCTGACGAAGTGGGAGCTGAGCGACGCCTTCCGCGAGGCCTATCTGAAGGACCGCAAGCCCATCAAGCACGAGATCGTCGACGGCGGGCCGATCTTCGAGAACGTCATCACCGGCGACGCCATCGACGTCACGAAATTTCCCGCGCCGGTCTGGCACGAGAAGGACGGCGGCCGCTACATCGGCACCGGCACCTATTCGATCACGCGCGACCCGGAGGAGGACTGGCTGAACGCCGGCGCCTATCGCGCGCAGGTGCACAGCAGGACCACCGTCGGCATTCTCATGGCCGCGGGCCACCACGGCGCGATCCACTACGAGAAGTACCGCAAGCGCGGCGAGCCGATGCCGGTCTGCATGGTGCTGGGCGGCGACCCCTTAAGCTTCTTTTACGGCGGGCTTGAAGCGCCCTACGGCACGTTCGAGATCGACGTGGTCGGCGGGTTGCGCGGCCGGCCGATGCAGATGGTGCGCGGCAAGGTGACCGGGCTGCCGTTTCCCGCGCAGGCCGAAATCGTGCTCGAGGGCTACGTGTCGCCGGACACGCGCGTCGTGGAAGGCCCGTTCGGCGAATGGACCGGGCACTACGCCGGCGGCGCCAAGCCCTGCACCGTGCTCGACATCAAGGCGATCTACCATCGCAACGATCCCATTCTCGTCGGCGTGCCGCCGATGGGCGCGGGGCCGGACGAAATGGCGCGCTACCGCGCGGTGATGCGGTCGGCGACCATCAAGCAGAACATGACCAACGCCGGCGTGCCCGACGTTCAGCAGGTGTGGTGCCACGAGATCGGCGGCGCGCGAATGTTCCATGGCGTGTCGATCAAGCAGCGCTATCCGGGTCACGCGGTGCAGGCCGGACATATCGCGGCGCAATGCGGCGCGTCGGCCTATGCGTCGAAATACATTGTGGTGGTGGACGAGGACGTGGACGTGACCAACCTCGATCATCTGCTCTGGGCGATGCTGACGCGCACCGACCCCAAGGAATCGATCCAGTTCATCGAGGGCTCGTGGGATTCGCCGGCCGATCCGCGCCTGCCGCCGGACAAGCGCGCCAAGGGCGACATGACGCATTCGGTCGCGATCGTCGACGCCTGCCGGCCGTGGGCCTGGCGCGACCAGTTCCCGCCGACCAACACGCCGAGCCCGGAGGTGGCGAAGAAGGCACGGGAAAAGTTCGGGTGGCTGCTGGACGGGAAGCCTTGACGCCCTACTCCGCGGCTGTCTTCGCCGCCGCGGCTGCCTGCTCTTCGGCGTAAAGCCGCGCCACGATCCGCCGCGCCTGGAGCCCGCCGGCATCGGCGTTGATGTCGGTGGTCGGCGCGGCCGGATCGAGGTCGATCAGCTTTTGCTGCGCGGTGAACACCGCGACGTCCTCCAGGAACGCGGTCTTGATCTGGGCGAAGACCTTTTCGGTCGTGTCCTTGTTGTGCGGATCGAAATCGTGCGCCTGGCCCCAGAAGTAGTGCGTCGTGGTCTCGGTCTCCGGCGTCATGGCGTTGAGGTTGCGCATCTCGATGCCGCCGACGCGCCTGCCCTCCGGCGCGCCGGTGCCGGTCGGCGTGCAGCCGACGTCGAGGCGGATGAACGACGGCGGCAAGTAGTCGATGATCTGCCAACGATCGACGTTGCCGGTGAAGCCGCCGATCTTGACGAACGCCGGCGGCGCGGGCTGGTCGATGATCCAGCGCGTGACGCGCACGCCGTTGGGCGTGCGCTCGACCTTGACGGTCGCGTGCTCGACCAGCGCCATGTTGCCGATGGTGGTCTCGTGCACGAACGCGAGGTGTGTCAGATCGAGCAGGTTGTCGTTGACGAGCTGCCAGTTGCACTGCGCGTAGAGGTAATCCTGCTTCGCGCCCCAGTCGGGATCGTCGAACCAGTGGTAATCCGTAATCTTTTCCGGATCGGCGAGCGCTGGATCGCCCATCCAGATCCAGAGCCAATGATAGCGCTCGACCACAGGATAGGTTCTGACTTTCGCGCTTTTCGGGATCATGTCCTGGCCCGGCACGCGCACGCAGGCGCCGGTGCGGTCGAAGCGCAAGCCGTGATAGTGGCATTGCAGCACGTCATCGCCGACGAGCTTGCCCATGGACAGCGGCAGGCGGCGGTGCGGGCAGCGATCTTCCAGCGCGACCGGCGTGCCGTCCTCGGTGCGGTACATGACGACCGGCTCGCCGAGGATGACGCGGCCGAGCGGCTTGCGGCCGATCTCGCTGTCTGAGGCCGCGACGTACCAATGGTTGCGCAGGAACATGGGAGGTCTCCCTCGCACGGGATCGGCCAAAAATACGGCGCGCCCCGAAGGGGGTCAATTCGAACCGGAACAGATCGTTTGCTACCGAGCCATGCCCGCTCGCTCCCGCGCAAGCGGGAGCCCCGTTCTTGAATACACTGCTGGGTCCCCGCTTTCGCGGGGACGAGCGGCCAATCGATTCACGACAACTGCACCTTACAGCATCTCCTTGATCGCGCGGATCAAGTCGCGGTCGACGCTGATCATCGCGCCCTCGGCCGGCAACGCCAGCGCCTCGCGCTCCTCAGGCGGCAGCGCGCGGCCCTGCAGGATCACGCGGCCGTCCCTGGTCAGGTAGATCGACGAGGCGGCACGGCCGTCGTCGCCCCGCCACACCAATTCGACGCGGAACTTCACGGCCATGGGGGTCCTCCGGCTTCGGCGCGGCGTCACGCTAGGGCCGGCTGCGAGGCTTGTCCACGCGCCCCCGGGCCAGCGAGTCGATCCGGGAAACGCAAACGGCGGCGGGATGAACCGCCGCCGTCCGAGGATCGCCGCCTCCACCCGGATCGGGAGCGGAGGCGGCAAAGTCACGATCAAACGAGGTAGTAGTCCGCCGTGTCGACGAACTTGAATTCCCGGGAGTCCAGGTCGTTGTAGTTCACGTTCTTCAGGGTGATCGAATCGTCGCCGATGTGGATCACCACGTCGTCGCCCGTGTCCTCCCACGTTGTCTTCGCCTTGAAGTCGTCGAAGTTCTTGAACTCATTCTTGTCGAACACGAGGTAATCGCGGTCGTCGCCCACGGCGTCGAAGTCGGTGATGGTGTCGTGGCCGATTTTGCCCGTGAACACGAAGCTGTCCGAGCCATTGTTGCCGTTGCCGACGCCGCCGGTGAACACGTTGTCCTGGCTGTTGCCGACGAACGTATCGTTGTGCTTGGAACCGATCACATTCTCGATGCTGATCAGAAAATCGCCCTCAGCGTCGCCGCCGCGGCCATAGCCGAACTGGAGGTACTGACCGGCGAAACCATAGTTTCCGCCATCCAGGTTGACGTAGACGCCTTTCGAGGAACTCTCATAGCTGGCCGTGTCATTGCCGGCCCCGCCATGAATAACGTCGGCGCCGCCGCGGCCTTCGATCACGTTGTCGTTGGCATCGCCCTTGAGATAGTCCTTGTGCTCCGTGCCTACGATGTGCGCGGTCTTTTCCCGATTCGACATTGTCCTTCTCCCTAGATTGTCTGGACACGATGTTCGCGTCCTTCATGCGCACGAGGATGCGCGCGCGACGGCGGAGGGTCCAACGAGTAATTCCTGTCTCAGTAATCGGAAAAATCGATTGCGAGTCGCATCGCGCGCTCCGCGCAAAAGCGAAGCGCCGGCCTCTCGGCCGGCGCTCGTTTCGTGCCGCTGTGCGGAGCGATGTCAGATCGCGTGTTCGCGGACCTCGACCAGGGTGAAGAGCACCGCTGCCTCGACCGGCCGCACACCCTCTTCCGTGTTTACGCCGACCACCAGGACCGGGACGACGTGGAACGTGTGCGACTTGCTGCGGACCGTGCCGAGCACCTTGCCCCTCACGTAGGCCAGATCGGCCACGCCGCAGGCGCCGGGGTCGTTGGCTTCGATGTTGACCTGGCGGATCGTGGGCTTGGGCTTGCCGTCGAAGAGCTGCCCGAGCCGCTCGACCTGCTTTTGCGTGTCGCAGATCATGATCGCGCCGGTCTCCACCTCATGGGCCTGCGCGGGCAGACCGACGATCAGGGACAACAAAGCAATGCGCAGAGCGGACTTCATGGCAGCCTCCTTGACCTATCTCTTTCGGTTCGTTGCTTGCTCCAGTCCGAACGCGACCATCGCGTCCTCATGCGCAGGAGGATGCGGCCGTGGTGCCTCAAGGGTCCAACGAGTAATTCCGGCCAGAGTGATCGGAAAAAACGATCATCGCGCGAGGGGCGCCGGGGCGGCTAAAAGGCCCGCCGTTCCGCGGCTTTTTGAGGTTCGGCCCGCATGGCGGACGGCGCGGCTACGGCTTCGCGGCGGGCCTGCAGAGCTTCAACAGCTCGTTCGCCAGCAGCCGGAATTCGGCGTTGCGCCCGGTGCCATGGCGCCAGACCAAGCCGATCTTGCGGGCCGACACGTCGGACTGCAGCGGGCGGGTGACGAGGCTCGTGCCCTGCAGCACGCCGGCCTCGACTGCAAGCTCGGGCAGCAGCGTGGTGCCGAGCCCGTTGTCGACCATCTGCACCAGCGTCGGCAGGCTCGTCGCCTCGAAGCCTTCGGTGTTGCGGCGGTCGGCAATCCGGCAGGCGCTGAGCGCGTGGTCGCGCAGGCAGTGGCCGTCCTTGAGCAGCAGCAGGTCGTCCGCCAGCTTTTCCGGCGCGATGCGCTTCGACCTGGCGAGCGGATGGTCCGCATGGAGGCCTACGACCAGCGGGTCCTCGAACAGCACGTGGGTCTCGACCGCACCGCAGTCGTAGGGCAGCGCGAGCAGCAGCACGTCGAGCTTGCCGTCGTTGAGCGCCTCGACCAGCCGCGCGGTCTGGTCCTCGACCAGGTAAAGCTTGAGCTGCCCGTAGGCGCGCCGCAGGTCGGGCAGAACCCGCGGCAGAAGATAGGGGCTGATGGTCGGAATGGCGCCCATCCGCAGCGTGCCGCACAACGGCTTGCGCGTGGCGCGGACAGCGCGGGTGAGTTCCTCGAACTCGCCGATGATCTTGCGCGCCCGCTCGACGGTTTCGATGCCGAGCGGCGTGAGAACGACGTGCCGCGTGGTGCGGTCGACCAGCGGTGCTTCCAGGAGACTCTCAAGCTCCTTGATGCTGGCGCTCAGCGTCGACTGGGTGACGAAGCACGCCTCGGCGGCGTGGCCGAAATGCGCGTGATCGGCCAGCGCGATCAGGTGGCGCAAATGGCGCACCGACGGCAGATGTTCCATGGCCTGCAACTCGCCCCCACGCGGCCAGGCAGCCTCCCTTGGCCCGGCCGGACCGTTCCCGAAAGACTATTCGTCCCGCCGACCGACGTGCAACGCCAGAGCTTTTTATTTTGACGCGTTTTCTTTACGCGAACCGGTATCCACTTCGCTCGAAAACGCTCTCAGAACCGATAGAACCTCGCCGGATTGTCCACCATGATCCGCCGGCGCATGGTTTCGTCCGGCACCCAGATGCCGAACCAGTCGACGAGATCGCCGTCGTTCGGATTGACCTGATACTTGTTCGGATGCGGCCAGTCGGTGCCCCACACAATGCGGTCGGGTCCGGCCTCGATCAGCGCGCGCGCCATCGGCTGCACGTCGTCGTAGGGCGGCAGGTCGGTGCCGCTGACGCGGTTGGCGCCGGAAATCTTGACCCAGCAATTGCCGCCCTTCACCAGTTCCAGAAGCGCCTGGAAGCCCGGCGCATTCACCGTCGCGGTCGCCGGCTGGTAGGCGAAGTGCGCAATGGACATGGGCACGGTGTGCTTCTTGAACACCGGCATCAGGTCCAGAATGTCCTTGCCGGGGAACAGCCATTCGATGTGCCAGCCGAACGGCCTGATGCGCGCCTCGAGTTCGCCGATGCGGTCGAAGCCGATCGGCATACCACCCTTGTTGTCGGTGTTGAGCCGCACGCCGCGCGCGCCGGCCTTGTCGAGCGCCTCCAATTCCTTGTCGGTGATGTCCATGGTGATCGCGACCACGCAGCGGGCGCGGTTCGGCGTCTCGGCGTTGAGCGCGTTCATGCCGTCGAGGATCGCCGAATTGTCGGTGCCGTAGGTCGAGGGCTGGGTGAACACGACGCGATCGACGCCGAGCGTCGCGTGCAGGTGCTTGAGGTCGGCGAGCGTGGAATCCGGCGGGTTGTAGCCGCGGTCCGGGTTCATCTTGTAGCGCGCGCGCTCGAACACGTGGACGTGGGTGTCCACCGAGCCCTTGGGCAGGACGATCTTCGGCTTGCGCGGATTGCGGTCGGGGGCGATGCAGTCTCGGATAGCGGATGCGTTCATTTCTGCTTCTCTACAGCCTCGAAGTTGGTGGCGAAATCCTGCGGCACAGCCGGACCCCACATGTAGAACGAATCCTCCGCCGGGTGGTCGGCGTCCTGCCAGTCCTTGTCGACCGGGATGTAATCGATGTCGCAGGAGTATTCGGCGTAGGAGCCCCAGGGGTCGCGGACGTAATGGAAGTAGTTCGAGCCGAGCACGTGGCGGCCGAGCCCCCAGCCGTAGGCGAAGCCCTTGTCGGCCATGAAGTTGGCGCCGACGCCGATGTCGTCGATCGAGGCCACGTCCCACGAGCAATGGTGCAGGCCCGGCCCGTCCGACTTCACGAACGCGATCATGTGATGGTCGCTGCCGTGGATGCCGTGCATGAAGGCGATCACGTCGCCGGAGCGGTCGGAGAGCCGCATGCCGAGCACGTCGCGGTAGAACGCGATGGTCCTGGGGATGTCGCGGGTGAACAGCAGGATGTGCGCGAGACGGCGCGGCCGGGTGCGCGGCGCCTTGCTGCGCGCCGGCGCGTTGGCCACGCCCGGCTTGCCGCCGAACGGACCGACCTGGGTCTTCTCGCTCGGCGAGGATTTTTCGGCGACATGCAGCTCGATCAGCGTGCCGTCCGGATCGCGGAACCACAGGCCGTTGGTCTCGAAGCCCTTGGGCGGGTCGAGGCGGTCGATCCGCATCGTCTCCAGCCGCGCCTTGAACTTCGGCAGATCCTCCTCGAAGCAGCCGAACGACACGTAATGCAGCTTCTTGCGCGGACCTTCGGCGACGCTGAACCAGCGATGCGGGTGATCCCTGGTGTAGAGGCCAAGGCTGCCGTTCTCCTCCCTGGTCTCGAGGCCGAACAGGCCATAGAACTTCTCGGCATCGGCGGCGTCGGGCACGACCAGCGTGAAATGATCGAGCGAATGCACGCCCAGCTCGCCCGGGCGGCGCCGGACCGGCTGGGCCATGGAACGGATCTGGGTCATGGCGGGACTTCCTCAACGCACTGCGGCGGCCGCGGGCGGGCCGCCGGGTCGGGCCAAAAATATGGATAAGCGGGCCGCGAGGCAAATGCGGGCGGGCGGGCCCTTTAGCGCAGCTTGTCCCGCCAATTGCAGGCGTCGGCGATGCGCTCGCGGACCTCGGATACCTTGCCGAGCCGGAATTCGCCGTCGCTGGCGCTGCCGTTGGCGCTGAACACCCTTAAGAACAGCTTGCCGTTGTCCGGCAGCGCGCGGATGAAATCGACCGCGCTCGGGGCGAAGGCGCCGCGGCCGGTGGTCGACACCGTCCAGCGCGTCTCGATCACTTTGCCGTCGTCGATGCGGGCCAGGACCCGCACCGGCGCATTGCCGAGATAGACGAACGAGCCCGGATTGAAGATGACGTCGGTCTTCTTTTCGCGGCAGCGCAGGACCAGCGCCGACTCGCCCTTGACGCCGGCGAGGAAGCCGTTGACCGACGGGCTGCTGTCCAGCGGCGACGGGCCCTCCTCGATGTTCCAGGCGATCTCGATATCGGTGTTGTCCGGAGCGGGACGCGCCACGGGCGCCGGCAGCTCGACCGCGAGATCGTCGTAGCATTTCAGCCGCTGCGCATCGTCGGTCAGCGCGCGGCACGATTTCATCGCGCCCAGCGTCTCCGGCACGGATTGCGCCGGCGCCTGTTGCGGCGCCAGCGTGAGAAAGAACGCGGATACGGTTGAAATCAGAGCGACGCGCATGATTCGCTCCCGATGGCCGCAGATTACAAAGTTCCGTTCAAGATGCAATCAATCCACGGCGCGCGCGGGCGGCACTGCGGGAACGGCCACCCCTCAGGAATCGGCGGCGCGGGCCTTTTTCAGATGTTGCAGAACCTTGCCGCGCAGCGCCGCCTGCTCTTCGGCGCTCCACTTGCGGAAGCCCTCGCCGGACTTGAATCCGAGCTTGCCGCCGGCCACCAGCCGTTCGAGATAGGGCGACGGACCGGGCCGGCTCTCGATGTCCGGGAGCACGGTCTTGTGGATCGCAAGCGTCAAGTCGGTGCCGACCAGATCGGCGTTCTCCAGCGGGCCCAGCACCGCAAGCCTGCGCCCGAACGACGCCTTGATCACCGCGTCCACCGTCTCGGCATCGCAGATGCCGCGCTCGACCAGCGACACCGCCTCGCGCCATAAGGCATGTTGCAGGCGGTTGCCGATGAAGCCCGGCACGTCCTTCTTCACATGCGCCGGCTTCTTGCCGGCATCGGCGTGCAGCTTCATGGTGAAGTCGATCGCAGCCTGCGAGGTCCATTTCGTGCCGATCACCTCGACCAGCGGCACGAGATAGGGCGGGTTCCACCAATGGGTGCCGAGCGCGCGCTCGCGGTGCTTCAACCCGCCCATGATTTCGGTGATCGGCATGACCGAGGTGTTGCTGGCGAGGATGGTGTCCGGCCGGACGTAATTTTCGATCTCGGCGAACGTGCGCTGCTTGAGCGGCATGTCTTCGAGAATGGCTTCGACGACATAATCGGCGTCGCACACGCATTCGGCGAGATCGGCGACCGGCCGCACGCGCTTCACCGCCGCTTCGTCGTCGCCGAGGTCGCGCAGGTTGGTTGCGATACGCTGCAGTGCGCTGTCGAGCGTCGGCCGGTGCGCGTCCGTGATCGCCACGTCATGGCTGGCGAGCGCGAACACCTGCGCGATGCCGTGGCCCATGAGCCCGGCGCCGACCACTGCTATCTTGGGTTTGGCCATGCCGCTGTCTCAGCCTCGTGTCCCGGATGCGGTGCAGCGCGCAGCGAAGCGGAGCGGTGCACCGCTGATCCGGGACCCCGGTTGGAAAAAGCTGGGTCCCGGGTCTGCGTCGCATCACGACGCGCTGTCGCGCTTCGTGATGCGACGCGCCCGGGACACGTGTTGCACCTCAACGCCAAGACATCACCCTGCCGTGTATCCGCCGTCAGCGTAGAGGATGTGGCCGGTGTAGAAGTCCGACGCTTTCGACGCGAGGAACAGGATCGGCCCCGCGAGATCGTCCGGCTCGCCGAGGCGGCCCATCGGCACGCGCGTGAGGAAGCCCGCCCGCACGGTCTTGGCGCGCTCGTCGTCGGCATACATCCATTCGGTCAGCGGCGAGCGGAAGACCGTGGGCCCCAGCGCATTGACCGTGATGCCGGTCGCACCGAGCTCGCAGCCGAGCGCCTTGGTGATGCCGTCGACTGCCGACTTCGACGCGCAATAGGCCGTGTAGCCGGCCGGATGGCCGAGCAACCCGCGTGCGGACGAGGTCAGGATGATCTTGCCGCCTCTGCCCTGCTTCGTCATCTGGCGCGCGGCCGCGCGCGACATCAGCCAGGACTGGGTGACGTTGGCGTCCATCACGTCGAGGAAGTCCTCGGGCTTCTGGTCGACGATTTTCGACACCTTGTTCTGGCCGGACGCGACGACGAGGATGTCGACGCCGCCGAACTTGCCGACCGCAGCCTGAACGATCGCATCGCAGTTGGCCTCGCTGCTCGGGCGCTTGGCAACGGCCTCGGCCTTGCCGCCGAGCGCGGCGCATTCGGCGGCAATCTGCTTGAGCTTGTCGGCGCCGCTCGCGCAGACGACGACGTTGGCACCCGCGGCGGCCAGCGTCTTGGCGGCGACGGCGCCGAGCGCCCCGGTCGCGCCGGTGACGATTGCGGTCTTGCCCTTGACGGAAAACAGCGACAGCGGGTCTTTCAGGAAGTCTTGGGACATGGATTTGCGTCCTCTCAGCTTGCTCGGTCACCTCTCCCCGCAAGCGGGGAGAGGGTCAAGTGAGTCACGCCGGCAGCGGCGCCACCGCGACGAAGATCGTGCACACCTCGTTGGTGCGGTTGATAATCTCGCGGTTCTCGTTCGGGCCGATGTAGCAGGAGTCGTTCTTCCTCAGCACCGTCTCCTTGCCGTTGACGATCACGGTCAGCTCGCCTTCCAGCACGTAATAGACCTTCTCCGGCGGCGAAGCGTCGGGACCGGCGCCGCCGCCCGGCAGGAAGTGCGAGACGCCGGCGATGATCGCCTTGGACACGCCCGCCTCCGCGCCGAACAGGCGCAGCGTCGTGCAGGCGCGGTGATTGGGCGCAACGTATTCCTTCGCTTCACTGAGCTTCTTGGCGATCATTTGAACCTCTTTCCGCTTTCGATCCGGTACTTGCCCTTGGGGTCGACCATCGCGACTAGGCGGATGATGCAGCCGTCGCCGCGATCCCAGTTCCACGGGAAGAACGCGAAGGTGCAGCGCCGGCCGGTGACCTTGTCGAGGTCGCCGCCGACGTTCTCGATGCCGAGAATGCCGTTGCTGAACAGCTTGCGATGCACCGGCTCCCACTCCGGGAAGTCGTCCTTCCAGTCGCGGCCGCCGGACCACTCGCGGTACTCCTCGGCGAGATGCGGATGCAGCGGCCCGTTGCGTTGCGGGCCGATGGCCGTGGCGAGCGGATGGTCGTTGGCCTGGGTGTCGTGGCCGACGACCTTGACCTTCTTCTCGACGAACCAGTCGCCCGCCGACGGCACGAAGCCCGGCGCGCGGCAGAAATAGTCCTCGCTGTCGTCGTAGATGTGGTGCCAGCCGGTGTTGACGATCACCACGTCGCGCGGGCGCACATGCTTGCCCGCCGCCTTCTCCAGATCGTCGTAGGTGATCGGCTCCCATTTCTTCTTCGGGATCGACACCACGATGCCCGAGCCGAAGAAGTGCGGCAGCGGCACCTCGTCGATGAACGGCGTGCCCTGGATGACATGCGCCGGCGCGTCGATGTGCGTCGTGTTGTGCATCGACGTCGTGATGCGCTGCGACAGCACGCCCGACTTCGCCATATAGTGGATGCGCTCGATCTTGACGTCTTCGAAATACGGCCAGTTCGGCGACTGATAGCCGAACCGGTGCGACAGGTTATAGAACTCAAGTCCCATCGCGTTCTTGAGGTTCTCCTCGAACGTCACGCCACGGATCTTCTTCGCCACTGATCTTCTCCCTCGGTCGCGCTTTCGCGCCTCGATTTGGTTCCGCCCGGCGCCGCGCCGGACAACGAAATTCACGCCGCCATCGCGCCCAGGTCCGCCTGGATGGCGCGCTTGGTGGCCAAGAGCTTCTCGGCAATGCGCTCCTGCTGCTCGCGGAAGCGCTGGCTCGGCACCGGCACCGAAATCGCCACCGGATTGCCGAGCGGATCGTGCAGCGCCACGCCTACGGCGCAGATGCCGAGTGTGTGTTCCTCGCGGTCGTAGGCGACGCCGGAGCGGCGCACGGTGCGAATGTCCGAGAGCAGGTCGTCGAGCCGCGTCAGCGTCTTCGGCGTGCGCGCCTCAAAGCTGCGGCCAAGCAGGCGCTCGATCGCGGCCTCGTCGAGGCTGCTGAGATAGGCCTTGCCGTTGGCGGTGCAGTAGAGCGGGAACGACTCGCCGACCGCCGAGACCGTACGCAGGCGGTGCGAGCCGATGACCTGGTCGATAAACACCAGATGATCGCCGCGCACCGACGCGAGGTCGACCGTTTCGCGCAAGTCGTTGGAGAGTTGCCGCAGGAACGGCCGCGCCATGCGGACGAAATCGCTGCGCACGGACGCCGCGAGCCGCAGGATCGCAGGGCCGAGACGCACGCGCCCGTTCGGCGAGGCCGCAACGAGGAGCTCCTCGGCTTCGAGCGACGCGACGATGCGCTGAACGGTGGAACGTGCAAGCTGCACGCGCTGCGCGATCTGCCCGAGGCTGAGGCCGGCGTCTTCGGATTCGAGCGCGCGCAGGATGCTGGCGGCGCGGGCGATCACCTGGACTTGGTTCTTTTCGCCGGGCTCACGCATGGGACATCACCCTCGACGCAACGTTTCCACCCTGGCCGGCGGCTGCTTGCCGCCTTGCATGCCGGGACAGGCTAGCCCAATATCCGGTACAGACAAAAGCGGAAAAATGCCGCAACCGCCGGTACGGCAGCCGGCACGGGAGGACGCGATGGTCAAAAAGATCGCCCTGGAAGAGCATTTTCTGTGTCCCGGCTTCATCGAATACTGGGACCCGACCGTCGCCGGCATGCCCGCGGACAAGCGGGACAACCTCCTGAAACGCAACACGGATTTCGGCGAGATGCGGCTCGCCTCGATGGACAAGGCAGGCATCTCGCGGGCCGTGCTGGCGCTCGCGGGACCCGGCGTCCAGGCCGAACGCGACACCGCGACCGCAATCCGGACCGCCAAGGCCGGCAACGATTTTCTCGCCAAGGAAATCCAGAAGCGCCCGGACCGCTATTCGGGCTTCGCCCACCTGCCAATGCAGGACGCGAAGGCCGCGGCGGACGAACTCGAGCGCTGCGTGAAGGTCCTGAAGTTCTGCGGCGCGATGATCAACGGCCACACGCTCGGCCAGTATCTCGACCACCCTTCGCTATCGCCGTTCTGGGAGCGCGCCGAGGCGCTCGGCACGCTGATCTACATCCACCCGACCGATCCGGTTTCGGTTGCGCCGGTGCTGGAGGGCCATCCGGGCCTGCGCCGCGCCACCTGGGAATGGACCTTCGAGACCGGCTCGCATGCGCTGCGGCTGATCTTTGCAGGGCTGTTCGACCGTTTCCCGAAGGCGCGCCTCGGCCTCGGCCACATGGGCGAGACGCTGCCGTATCTGCTGTGGCGCTTCGACAGCCGCACCGGGCCGGACTTCTACAACGTCGGCCTGAAGAACCCGGTGTCGCATTACATCAAGACCAACATCGAGATCACAACCTCGGGCATGTGCTCGGCGGAGCCGCTGAACTGCGCCATCGCGGCGCTCGGCCACGGCCGCATCATGTTCGGCGCGGATTATCCGTTCGAGAAAGCCGAAGAGGCCGGGCACTGGCTCGACACCGAGAAGCTCGACGAGAACGTGCGCGCGGACATTGCGTTCAACAACGCGGTGCGGCTGCTCAAGCTGACTTAGACACATCAATGCCGCGAGCACGGCGCGCTCCCTCCCCCTGAAAGGGGGAGGGTTGGGGTGGGGGTCGAGGCGCGCAACGGTTCGAGATTGCGCAAAATCGCTGACCCCCACCCGGCAAGCTTCGCTTGCCGACCTCCCCTTTCAGGGGGAGGTAACCGCGCCCGCCGCACCGTCGCGCCAAAATGCGGGAATCCTGCCGCAAGCGGGAAGAGTTACAGGCGTTTCAAGTCACCAGATTTTCGCTCTACCCCTCCGGAATCACCGGCAGCAGCAGGTGCGAGGGCCGCGCGCGGTCGTGATAGACCTTGTGCAGCACCGTCCTGCTCGAACAGATGTGATACGGCACGTACTCGGCATTGGTCGCGCCCGCAACGCCGGTCGGCAGGTCGAGGCTGGTGATGTCGAGACAGATGCGGTGGCCTTTGCGGAACAGGTTCGCCGTCGACAGAATCTGAATCCGG
The DNA here is from genome assembly GCA_016869215.1 of Alphaproteobacteria bacterium. Classification (GTDB taxonomy): domain Bacteria; phylum Pseudomonadota; class Alphaproteobacteria; order Rhizobiales; family Xanthobacteraceae; genus Z2-YC6860. Next base: position 17,516 of record VGEP01000005.1, read on the forward strand.
TACTCGACGATCTCGCCGGGCGCGACCTTCTTCGCGGCATCGCGCGTCAGGCGGTGCCACGGCCACCACGGCTTCGAGCGCTTCTCATCGAGCGCCCGGTTCGAGGCCTTGAGCCAGCCGCGCGTCAATTCGCGCTCGTGCAGGTCCTTCGGCACTTCGCGCTCGCCCTCGCGCACGCTCATCACCGACACGTCGGGCCCGACGTCCTTGAGGATGACGATCCAGTTGGTGTCGTCCTGGTCGATGGAGGCGTAAAGCGTCAGCGAAATCGGCCCGGCCACCAGCACGTCCTGCGGCAGCGGATCGGTCATGTAGCGCAGCCGCTGGATCGCGGTGGTCTGCGTCGGCGGCATTTGCACGAAAGAGTCCGGCGGCAGCGTCTCCGCTGCGCTCGAAGGCGCCGGCGTCTCCGGCATCAGGCGCTCCCAGCTCGACAGATAGAGCTTGGTCCATTGCGTCTCCGGCAGCGGCCAATCGCTCGCGGTGCGCCACTCGTTCGCGCCCATGACCCAGAACTTCACCGGCGGTTCTTTGGTGACGCCGGTGTCGATGCCCTTGAGCCAGTGGTCGTGCCAGCGCAGCACCTCGTTGTGGAAGGTGTGATATGGCCGCTCGACGTGCGCGGGGCCGGCCAGCAGCAGCTTCTTCGGCGACTTGATCTCGCGATACCAGTGCTGGCAGCCGTTGAGATGCGTCTTGTAGGTGTAGCCGTACCAGCCGGAGCCGGTGTAGGTCGGCACCTTGATCCGATCGAACTCGGCCTCGCTCTTCTCGACCGCCGCTGCGTTGTCGAACGGATCGAGCAGCATCTGGAACAGGGGCGGCATGTGCTGCCCCTTCTGCGCGATCAGGTTGAAGATGTTCGGATACATCCGGTAGTCGGGGTTGGCCATCGCCTCGCGCCACAGCGCCTCGCGCTCGGGCGGCAGATCGCCGGGCGGGCCCTTGTGCTGGTGCATCGCCGAGAAGTGGCCGACCAGATAGCGGAACATGTGCAGGACGCCGCCGGGATATTCGTCGCGGAAGCCGCCGAGCTCGCCGTAGGCTCCGCGCGAATCGAACGGGAAGATCGCCTTGAGATGCGGCGGCTGCTGCTTCGCCGCGGCAAGCTGCTCGGCGCCGAAGCCCGATATGCCGACCATGCCGACATTGCCGTCGCACCACGGCTGCGCCGCGATCCATTCGATCAGGTCGTAGCAGTCCCACTGCCGCGAGCCGCCGCCCTCGGACTTGCCGACGCCGCGCGGCGAGCCGATCACGTGAACGTAGCCGCGCGAGACGAAGAACCTGGTGTCGCCCGCCTCCAGCGGCCCGGTCCACAGCGGCGACCACGCCGGCTGCGGCGGCAGCGACTCGGCGTAGTCCGGCCCCTGGAAATCCTTGTTGTAGATCGCGAAGGCCAGCAGCGCCGGGAACTTTCCGGACGCTTCGGGGCGATAGACGTCGACACAGATTTTGACGCCGTCGCGCATCGGCACCATCACGTCGATGTCGCGCGCCATGCCGGAAAATTCCGGCGCACGGTCGTAGTCCGACGGCGGACGCTCGCCCGAGGAGCCGAGCACGGGGTTAACCTTGGTCATCGCGTCTTGCCTCGCTGCTTGCGATCCGGAATGGACGTTGTGCGTGCGCCTATGAGACAATGGCAGCATGGACAAGCGCAAGCAGAGTGGCGATGCCGCAACGCCGATTCAGGGCGCCGAGCAGCCCACATCGTGGGACAGCCAGATTTTTGCGAGCAATGCGCCGCTGCACGACCTGTTCCAGAAGCAGGTGCTCGAAGTGCTGGAGCAGTCCGACATGGACGAGCAGGCCAAGCAGGCGATTCTCGTGGCGCTGAACTGTCCGTGCTGCGGCGCGGGCGCGATGAACTACACGGCGAAGGTCAACCGGAAGCCGAAGTAGCCTGTCACATCCACTCCGCTCGTGCCCGCGAAAGCGGGCACCCAGATTTTTCTCAGAAGGACATTCGTACGCTGGGTCCCCGCTTTCGCGGGGACGAACGACCCGCTATTTCACCGCCACCGCTTCGACCTCGATCTTGAACCCATAGTGCAGCGACGGCACCGGCACGACGCAGCGCGCGGGCCTGGCGCCGCCGGTCCACTTGGCGTAGAGCGCGTTGAAGGCCGGCCAGTCGCCGATATCGGTGACGTAGACGCGCACCTGCGTCAGCCTGTCGAGCGAGCTGCCCGCGCCCACGATCGCGGCGGCGACGTTGTCCAGCACCTGCTGCGCCTGCTTCTCGAACGGCGCGTCGTTGAGCTTCGTCCCGTCGGGCGCGATCGGCAGTTGCCCGGACACGAACACGAACCCGCCCGCGGTGACGGCGTGGCTGTAGTGGCCGCCGGGCGCCGCCATGGTCGGGGGATTGGTCGAAATCACGTCAGCCATTGTCATTCTCCTCGCTCAACTGCCTGCCGCATCTTTCGGCGTCATTCCGGGGCGCGAGCGACAGCGAGCGAACCCGGAATCCAGTGTTACACCCGCAATACCCGCCGCCCCTGGATTCCGGGTTCATGCGCTTCGCGCATGCCCCGGAATGACAGCGGAGAGTCAACGCATCGAACGCAGCTTGTCGGTCGCCTCGCGGTCGACTGCGAAGGTCTCCGGATTCACTGCGACGCCGTACTTCTCTCGCGCCGCCTCGACCGACACGTAGCCCTGCCGCACGTCCTCCGCGACGTCCTCCGCCGGGCGCTCGAACGCGCCACCGTAGCCTCCGCCGCCGCCCGACGAAATGCGGAACGCGTCGCCCGGCTTGAGCTGCGCCACCAGAACCTTGGCGTTGGGGAAGTCGGATTTCCACTCGCTGTTCACGCGGAACGCCACCGTGTTGCCGGTCGCCTCGCCGCCGCCGTCGAGGCCCCAGGGCGGACACGCCGAGCGCTCGCTCTGGGTGTTGACCGTGACGTTGGTCAGCGCGCGCGTGGTGCGCGCGATGCCAAGGCCGCCGCGGTAACGCCCGGCACCGCCGGAGTCCGGGATCAGCTCGTAGCGCTCGACCAGGATCGGATACTTCGCCTCGGCCTGCTCGTTCGGGCCGTTGTGGGTGTCGCCGTCGTTCAGGCACACCGTCGCCGACACGCCGTCCTCGGTCTTCTTCGCGCCCCAGCCGCCGCCGAGCGGACCGAAGGTGCCGATGAAGAACTCCGACGTCGCCGGATTGAAGCCGTGGAAGCTCGGCGCGACCAGATCGGCGTGGTGGCCCGCGATCACGCGGTCGGGAACCGCCGGCAGCAGCGCCTTGAACACCGTGTCGATGACAGTCATCGGGAATGTCATCCACCAGCGCATCGGCGCCGGCCGCGTGGCGCTGATGATGCGGCCCGGCGGGATGATGACCTTGAGGCTTCGGAACGCGCCGTCGTTGATCGGATAGTCGGTCGGCGAGGTAATGCACTTGTAGGCAACCTGCGCGCAGCCGTAGCCGGTGGTCATCGCCGAATTGAAGAAGCCACGCACCTGCTTCGCCATGTCGGTGAAGTCGATGGTCATCTCGTCGCCTTTGACGATGACCTTGACCTTCACCGATATGCGTTTGCCGATCTCGATGCCGTCGTCGTCGAGGAAGGATTCAGCCTCGTAGACGCCGTCGGGGATGGTGCGCGTGCGGGCGCGCGCCGCGGCCTCGGCGCGGTCCATGATCTCGGCGATAGAGTCCATCACCGCTTGCTGGCCGTAGCGGTCGAGCAGCTCGAGGAACCGCCGTTCGCCGGTCTTCACCGCCGTCACCTGCGCGCGCAGATCGCCCATGGCGCGCGGCGGCAGGCGCACGTTGATGCGGATGATGTCGAGCAGGTCCTGGTTGACCTTGCCGCGGTCCTGGTACTTCAGGATCGGGATCTGGATGCCCTCGGAATAGATGTCCGTGGTCATGCCGCCAAGCACACCGCCGACGTCGAGCCAGTGCGCCATGCAGCAGGAGAAGCCGACGAGCTTGCCCTTGTGGAAGATCGGCAGCGTGAAGGTGAAATGGTTGAGGTGGCTGCCGGTCGTGTACGAGTCGTTGGTGACGTAGATGTCGCCCGGCTTCATGTTCTTGAGGCCGAAGTGATTGATCTTGGCCTTCACGGTCTCCGCCATGCCGCGGATGAAAGTCGGCAGCCCGATGCCGATCGAGACGGTCTCGCCCTCGGCCGTGAACAGGCCGGTGGTGAAGTCCAGCGCCTCGTAGATGATCATGTTGTAGGCCGTGCGCATGAGGTTGGTCTTCATTTCCTCGGTCACGGCGATGACGCCGTTGCGCACGATCTCGACGGTGACGGGATCGACCTTGCGGGCTTTCTTCACAGCCTTCTTGACGGCTTTCTTTGCCATCACTTCGCTCCCGCAACCGCGATGACGAGATTGCCCCAGGCATCCACGGTGAGCTTGTCGCCCGGCGTCAGCACCGTCGTCGACGCGTGCTCCTCGATCAGCGCGGGCCCTGCGATCCGGTTGCCCGCCAGCAACTCCGCGCGCCTGTAGGTCGGCGCGTCGCGGAACCGGCCGTCGAAGAACACCTTGCGCTTGCCCGCAAAGGCGGACTTCGGCGGCGCAGCTTTGCCCTTCCCGATCTTCTCCTGCGGCGGCTTCTTCATCAGGCCCGCGACCGTGACGCGCAAGCTCACGATTTCGGCGCGCTCGTCCGGCGCCGAGGTGCCGTAGCGCTGCAGGTGATCGTCGTCGAAGTGCTGCTTGATCGCCTCGCGGTCCTGCTTGCGGAACACGCTCAGCGGCAGCTCGACCGTGACGGGATGCTCCTGCCCGACATAGCGCATGTCGAGCGCACGCTTCACCGTGACCTGGTGCGGCCTGACCGACGTGGACGCGATGGCGTCGCGGCCCTGCTTCTCCAATTCCTGGAAAATCGATTCGATGTCGCCGAACGGCGCGTCGGCGAGCGACATCAGGTGCGTGCGGACGTAGTCGTAGCGCAGGTCGGAGAACAGCATGCCGAAGGCCGAGAACACACCCGGCGCGCCGGGCACGATCACGTTGCGAATGCCGATCTCGCGCGCCACCGCGACCGCGTGCAGCGGCCCCGCACCGCCGTAGGCGACCAGCACGAAATCGCCGGCGTCGAGCCCGCGCTCGGTGGTAACACCCTTCACCGCGTAGGACATGGCGGTGGAGGCGATGCGGAGAATGCCGTCGGCCGCTTGCGTGGCGTTCATGCCGAGCGGCGCGCCGACACTTGTGAGCGCGCGCTTTGCCGCCTCGACGTCGAGCGTCATCTCGCCGCCGAGGAATCGGTCGGCTCCAAGGCGCCCGAGCACGAGGTTGGCGTCGGTGACTGTCGGCTCCGTCCCGCCGAGTCCGTAGCAGGCCGGCCCGGGCTCCGCGCCCGCGCTCTGCGGACCGACGCGCAACGCGCCGTCCTCGGCGCGCGCGATCGAGCCGCCGCCGGTGCCGACCTCAAAAATATCCATCATGGCGATCTGCACCGGCAGCGCCTTGTCGTAGCCGCCGATCAGCGCCGCGCCCGTGGTCAGCGGCTCGCCCTTGTAGATCACGCCGGCTTTGGCGGTGGTGCCGCCCATGTCGAAGGCGATGGCGTTCTTGATGCCGAGGGTGCGGCACAGCGCCTGAGTGCCGATCACGCCCGCAGCCGGACCCGACTCCAGCATCCGCACGCATTGAGTCTGCGCCTGCTCGCTCTCGTAGAGGCCGCCGGTCGACTGCACGATCAGGAACGAGCCGGAAAACCCGTCCTTGCGGATGTGCTCGTCGATCTCGCCGACGTAGCGGCGAACCTTCGGCCCGATATAGGCGTTCGCGGCGGCCGTCGAGCAGCGCTCGAACTCGCGGTACTCCTGCGACAGCTCGTGCGACGCGGTAACGAACAGGTGCGGGTGGCGCTCCTGCAACAGCGCCTTGGCGCGCGCTTCGTGCCCCGGGTTGGCGTAGCAGTTGATGAACATGATCGCTACGGCTTCCATGCCGAGCGCCGCGATCCGGTCGCCGAGCGCAATCAGGCCGGCCTCGTCGAGCGGGATCAGCACCTCGCCATTGGCGCGCACGCGCTCCTTGATCTCGAAGCGCAGCGCGCGCTCGATCAGCGGCACGTGCTTCTGGAAATAGAGGTTGTAGGCGTCGGGCCGGTTGATGCGGCCGATCTCGTAGACGTCGCGAAAGCCGTCGGTGGTGATCAGCGCGGTCCTGGCGCCCTTGCGCTCCAGAATCGTGTTGATGGCGACGGTCGAGCCGTGCAGGAACAGATTGGCGGAGCGGTAATCGCTTTCCGCTTTCGCAACGCCCGTGCTGATGCCGTCGACCAGCCGCTGCGGCGTCGACAGCGCCTTGCCGAAATTGAGCCGCCCGGTTTTATCGTCGAACACCGCGATGTCGGTGAACGTGCCGCCGATGTCGGCCGCGAGCCGGACATTGGCGCCGCCTGTGGCGCGCGTACGCTTGCTGTTTGGCATGGATACTCGTTCTTACATCGGCGGCGTGACGCCCAGCGTGGCCGCGGTCTTGCCGATACGTTGCCACGTCCCCTTCGGAATCGGAATGCCCGCGGCCTCGCGTTCCGCGCGAACCGCGTCGCCGCGCTCGCCCGGAAGCAGAATGCGATCGACGCCCGCTGCGCGCGGCAGCGCGGCGATCGCCGTGCCGAGCCGCTCGGCTTCGGCAAGGAACCGCTCGCGGTCGCCGAACGCGCCGGGATCGATGGCAACGACCGAACCGTTGAGGAACGGGTCGTCGCCGATGGCCCAGCTTTCGAGATCGGGCGCAAGCCGCGGCTGCGACAGCAGCAAGCTCGTCAGGCACTCGATCATGAACGACAGCCCCGCGCCCTTCGCGCCGCCCATCGGCAGCAGAGTCTCGACCGCCTTGGGATCGGTGGTGTCGTTGCCGTCCTTGTCGAGACCCCAGCCGGCGGGAATCTTCTCGCCGCGGTCCGCCGCGCCCATGATCTTGCCGTTCGCGACCACGCCGGTCGAGAAGTCGAGCAGGAACGGCCGGCCGTTCGCACGCGGGATCGCGAACGCGATGGGGTTCGACGACACCGCAGCGGCGCGCGTGCCGGGATAGGCCATCATCGGGCCCGACGCGCTCATGGCGATGCCGCAGAAGCCCTTCTCCGCCGCCTGCAGGGCGAAATAGCCGATGGCTCCGGTGTGGGTGATGTGGCGCGCCGCGCACCAGCCGACGCCGGACGACTTGGCGCAATCCATCGCTTCGCTCATCGCACGCGTCAGCGCCACCGCCGACGGCGCGCGGTCGGCCTCCAGCACCACGGCGGCGGTGGACCGGCGTTCGATGCGGATGTCCGGCGCGGGATTGATCGATTTGGCCTTCACCAGATCGATGTAGCGCGGAATGCGGATGATGCCGTGCGAGTCGGTGCCGCGCAGGTTGGCCCAGACCAGCATCTTCGCCCATTCGGCGGCGTAGTCGCGGCTGAGCCCGGCCGCGGCGAAGATCGCGGCGGTGTAGTTTTCGAGATCGGATTTGGAGATGCGGATGTTGTTTTCGGTCATGGAGGGGATTTACACGAAGACTCTCACGACGTCATTCCGGCCGAGTGCGAAGCGCGAGAGCCAGAATCCAGAGCGGCAGACGCCGGGCCGTGAAACCTGGATTCCGGGTCCGGCCCTTCGGGCCGTCCCGGAATGACAGTGGCATTCATGGCGCCTTGGTGAGCTTGTCCCCGGCCACGGTCTTGTACCAGTCGAGGATCTGCGCGCCGTTCCAGTGCAGCACGCCGTCGAAGCGCTTCACGTAGTCGTAGATCGCTTCGAGATACTTGATCCGGTGCGGTTGGCCCGAAATGTAGGGATGGATCGCCACCGCCATGATCTTGGCGCGCTGCGCACCCTCCGCGTAGAGCCGGTCGAACTGGTCGATGGCGCGCTTGAGCAGGTAGTCGCTTTCGTGGTGCTGCACGATCATCATCGGGATGTCGTTCAGCTCCACCGTATAGGGCAGCGTCACCAGCGGGCCCTCGGCGGTCTTGATGACCGTCGGCTCGTCGTCATAGACCCAGTCGCCGATGTACTGCACGCCGGCCTTTTTCAGAAGCTCCGGCGTCTCCAGCGTCTGCGTCAGGCCCGGGCCGAGCCAGCCGACCGGCCGCGTACCGGTGAACTTCTCGATCACGTCCATGGACCGGCCGATCATGCCGGCCTGGTCTTCGCTCTTGTGAATCGGAAGCTGGTCGTAGGCGTGGCCCATGAACTCCCAGCCGTCTTTCTTCGCCTGCTCGGCGACGCGCGGGTAGTCCTCGCAGATGCGGGCGTTGGCGGCGAGCGTCGGCTTGATACCGAGGCGGGCGAACAGTTCGTAGAAACGCCAGGCGCCGACGCGCATGCCGTACTCGTGCCACGACCAGTTCGGCACGTCGGGCAGCAGCACCTGCCCGGTCGGCGCCGGAATCACCTGCCGCGCCATCGGCCGCGAAATGTCCCAGACCTCGTAATTGACGATGGTCCAGAAGATCAGCCGCGCATCGTTCGGCAGCTTCAGCGGCGGCCGGTCGACGATGGCCGAATATTCGGCGCGCTGGCTAGGAATCATGGGGTCGGCCACGGCATCACTCCACTGTCGTTCGTCCGCCGGTCGCGTCCGTCAGTATCCACCGCAACACGGGCGGCGCAAGCCCGCCGGACGCTCAGCGCGACCGCGCCAGCGCGAGCCACACACCGCCGCCGATCAGGCACAGGCCGCCGATGCGCGACACCAGCCGCACGCGGGCGTTCGACATCAGACGGCCCGCGCCGCCCGCCAGCACCGCGTAAGCGCCGTCGGAGATCGCGGCCGCCGCCATCGCGGTCAGGCCGAGCAGGATCACCTGCTGCACGTAATTGCCCGCGGGATCGACGAACTGCGGGATGAACGCGCCGAACCAGAGCAGCGCCTTGGGGTTGCCGAGCAAGACAAAGAAGCCCTGCAGCACGAAACCGCCGCGCGGCGCGGGTGCGGCGCCAGGCGTACCGAGGCCGCCGTTGGCGCGCAGAAGCTTCCAGCCGAGCCAGATCAGGTAAGCCGCGCCGATGAGCCGCAGCCAGTCGAACCATACGCCCATGGTGGCGATGATCGACGTGAGCCCGACCGCCAGCACCAGCATCATCAGGCCGAGGCCGAATTGCGTGCCCACGACGTTGAGCAGGCCCGCGCGTGCGCCGTGCGCGAGGCTATTGGCGACGATCAGCGTCACCGTCGGGCCGGGAATGATCGTGATGACGAAGCAGGTCAGGAGGTAAGCGAGATAGAGTTCGATCGACACGTTCGTCTCCTTCGCATCAGGTCATCAGCAGCACGCCGGACACGACCAACAAACCCGCAAACATCTTCTGGAAGCTCCGCTCGTCAAGCTTGCCGTAGATCGACCAACCGACCCAGGCGCCGAGCAGGACGGCCGGGAACACCGCCACGAACAGCACCGCGCCGGTGCGGTCGAGCGCCACCACGCCGATCAGCACGACGGTTGCCAAGTGCATCGCCACAATGAACGGCTGGAAGATGCCGCGCGCGACGTCCTTCGGCCAGCCGCGGATCTGGGTCCAGATCGCGGGCAGGATACCCGAGAGCCCGGCGAGCCCGCCGAGAATGCCGCCGACGAAGCCAACCGCCGCGTCGGCCGGCTTGCCGCCGCCGATGATGCGCGGCAGCCGTGGCGCTGCGAGCGCATAGACGCCGTACGCCACCATGAACGCCGCCAGCACGACCTTGATCGCGCTGGGGTCGGTCTTGATCACCAGCCAAACGCCGATGGGAACGCCGATCAGGCCCGCGACCACGAACGGCGACAGCCGCTGCATGTCGAGCGAGCGGCGCATCTTCCAGGTCAACCCGGCCTGGATGATGAGGCCGATGGACACCACCAGGATCGTCACATGGACCGGCGCGATGGCGTGCAGCCAGATCGAGCTTGCGACCACACCATAGGCGAAGCCCGCGGCCCCCGTCGCGATACCGCCGAGAAAGCCGCCGAGCCACACGATGGCGAGGGTTTGGAGCGAGAGGTCAGCCCACATCGATCACGGCCGCAGTCGTCCCGCCGCCGGAAATTCGGGCCTTGTCGGAGGAACTGGAAATCATATCAACTGCCTCGCAGACCCCGCCCCGCAACGCAAGTGGATGCGCCCGCATGTCAGACCCACAATCCGCAAAAGCCGTATCGGACGCATTGAACGCGCGCTTCGGCGAGCGGCTGCCGGTCGATGAAAATCTGGCGTGCCTGGACGAGCTGGCGCGGATCGCCAGCCGCCGCGTCCACCGGCGCTATACCGACCGCGCGGTCGAGCCGGACCTGCTGCGGCTACTGTGCGCCTGTGCGCTGTCGGCACCGAGCAAGAGCGACCTGCAACAGGCCGACATCGTGATCCTGAACAAGACCGACCAAGGGACCATCGCCGACCTGATCCCCGACCAGCCGTTCATCCGCACCGCGCCGGCGTTCCTGGTGTTCCTCGCCAGCGGGCGGCGGCTGCCGGAAATCTCAAAGATGCGAGGCAAGCCGTTCCCTAACGACCACCTCGACCAGTTCTTTAACGCCGCGGTCGACGCCGGCATCGTGCTGGCCACGTTTCTTGCGGCCTGCGACGCCGTCGGGCTCGGCACCTGCCCGATCAGCGTGATCCGCGACCACTCGCAGAAGGTCAGCGACATGCTCAGGCTGCCACAACGGGTGATTCCGGTCGCCGGCATGTGCGTCGGCTGGCCGTCGGAAAAGGGCTACATCAGCGCGCGGCTCGGGCTCGAAACCACGCTGCACCAGGACAAGTACGACGAGGGCAACCTAGCCGCGCGCATTGACGCCTACGACCGCCGCCGCGCGGCGATCCATCCGTACAAGCCGCGCGACCCGGCGCGCTGGGGCGAGGTGCCGTTCTACGGCTGGTCGGAGGACAAGGCGCGGCAATACGGCGTGCCGCAGCGGCCCGACTTCGGCGCGTTCGTGCGCCGGAAAGGTTTCAACCTGGACTAACCGTCCCGCCGTGGCGTCAGCCCGCCATTCCGAAAGCGCACGGAATCGGCCTGCAAATTCCTGTATATGACGAGCACCGCCGCGCTGTGGCTCTCGCCGACGTTTCCGAACGCCAATGACCGAACCGCTCGCCAACGCAGCGCCGCTCGCTCGCATCATTGACGCGATTCGCCTCAACGCGCCGGGCATCGCGCTTTCGGCAGCGGTTGCCGTCGCGGCTGTGCTCGCGGCGCCCTACGTCGCGCCTGTGCTGCCCATTCCGGCGATGGTTATCGCACTGTTCATCGGCATCGCGCTGAACGCGCTGGCGTCCCGCCCGCTGTACCGGCCCGGCATTTCGTTCTGCGTGAAGACGCTGCTGCGCTGGGCCGTGGCGCTGCTGGGCTTGCGCATCGCACTCGGCGAGATCGCCGCATTAGGACTGTCGACCGCTGTCCTGGTGATCGTCTCGATGGCGGTGACGCTGCTTTCCGGTTTCCTGCTCGCACGCGCGTTCGGCCAGAGCGAGCATTACGGGGCGCTCGCGGGCGCGGGCACCGCCGTCTGCGGCGCGTCGGCGACGCTTGCGACAGCGACCGTGCTGCCGAACTACCGCGGCAAGGAGGCGGACGTGGCCTTCGTCGTGGTCGCCGTGAACGCGCTGTCCACGCTCGCGATGGTGCTCTATCCGCTGTTCTGCCTGTGGCTCGGCTTCTCGCAGACCTCGACCGGCGTGATGCTCGGCGCGACCATCCACGACGTGGCGCAGGTAGTCGGTGCTGGCTACGCGGTGTCCGAGCCGGTCGGCAACAATGCCGTGATCGTGAAGCTGTTCCGCGTGTTCCTGCTGCTGCCGGTGGTGCTCGCAGTCGGCTACTGGGTGGCGAGCCGTGGCGAGCGCGAGCCGGGCCGCGCCGCCAGCGTTCCCGTGCCGGTGTTCGCGCTGGTGTTTCTCGCGCTGTGCGTCCTCAACAGCGTCATTCCGGCGTCCGGCGCGCTCGCCGGCATCTATGCGCCGATCAAATCCGTGCTGGTGGAGGTTTCGACCTGGGGCCTGCTGATCGCCATCGGCGCGCTTGGCCTCGGCACGTCGGTGTCGTCCATCGCCGCGCTCGGCTGGCGGCATGTGGCGACGGTGGTGGGCACGACGGTCGTAATCCTTGCCGTGGTGACGGCAGGGCTGCTCGCAATCGGATAAGCCGGACTAGGCCTGCCGGCCCTGCAGCGGCAGCGGCTGATCGCCGAGCATGCCGTTCACGATCACCTTGCGCGCGGTGTCGAGGTCGACGCCGTGGCGCTTCATCAGGTCGGACGCATCGGTGACGATGGCGTCGACGTCCTGCTTGATCTTCAGGCTCTTGTAGTGGTCATCCTGGCGGATACCCATGCTCTCGCCAACCACCTCCAGGATATTCAGAACCCGGAATGGCCAGTCGCGCTCGTGCGCGCACAGTTCGCGATGGTCGGAGTGGTAAACTGCGACCAGCGCATCGACGCCAGCCTTGCGCGCCGCTTCGAGCTCGCGCAATTGCAGCTCGGCCTTGTATTTCGGCAGCGTGGCGAGGTTGACGCTTTGGAGGCCGACCGCCGGCACGTCGAGCTTGACGATGCGCACGCCGGGCACCGCCGACAGCAATTCCTCCGCCGCCTCCATCACGCCGGCAATGCCGGGATGCCGGTGCAGCGCCACCGTCATTTCGACGCGCGCGTTCAGGTGCGGCCGCAGCGCGTCGAGGTTGGCGTGCAGAAAACGCATGAAAGGCGTCAGGTCGAACGGCATTTCGGCGCCCGCGCGCTCGACGGTCGGTAGCACGGTCTCGCTGAACTGCATCACGCAGCTCGGGCACCACGCCAGCACCTGTTTGCTTTTCGACTGCGCCAGCTTGTTGATGGTGTTGTTGGCGAAGCGGCCAAGCGTATCGATGTCGCCCGATCGAAGCTGTGCGGTGCCGCAGCAATGCGTGGGCCCGCCCATCACCTGATAATCGGTGCCGAGGGCGTCCATGATGTCGAGGCAGAGCAGCGCGATGTGCGGCGTCTTGAGCACGTTGCAGCCGGTGTAGAACACCACGTCGGGCAATTCGGTGCGCGGCTTCTCCTTCGACGGCCGCTGGCCGAGCCGGATCAGCGCGTCCTCGGACAATTGCAGCCGCGACAGCACGGTGACGTCCTCGCCGACCTTGCGGAACGCGGTGACGCCCTGCTTGCGGCGCTCCGTGGCGTCTTTGTCCGCGCGCATCAGCGCGAGCCGCGTCATCGTCAGCAGGAAGCGCGGGTTGACGCCATAGTCGCAGGCCTTGATGCACTCGCCGCTGGCCATGCAGGCCTTGGCCCATTTCTTCGACTCCTCGGGGCCGTCGCCGAGCCGCAGAACGTCGAGCACGCCCGACACAACCGCCTTCGGATCGGCGCCGCCGAGACCGGCAGGCGCGGCGATCGGGCACGCCTCGAAGCACGCGCCGCATTTGGTGCAGGCGTCGAGCATGTCGCCGACGCGGGCGGAGAGAGCGTCTTCGAATCCGGCGGATTGCATCAAAATAGAATAGCTCAAATCAAGACCGCCCGCGAGGTGGGTTACTGCCGCATCACCGCGTCTGCGGAACCTTCACCAGCTCGAATTCAAAGCTCGTCTGCAGGTCCTCGACCTGTGCCCGCGACAGCCACATCGCCGACCAGCCGAGGCCCGGGTGCTGCATCGCGAACTGGATCGCGCCGCGCCGCGGATCGGCCTTCACCCGCCAGAGAAGATTGTCGCTCACGTGCAGTTGGCCGGGATCGTCCGGCGGTTCCGCCGGATGGACCGGCGTCATGCGTGCACGGACCGCGGCCAGATCGCGGATCAGTGCGTCGACGTCGCTCGCGCCAAGCTTCGTGCCGCCGGGCGACGGCGCCAGCGTTGCCTGCGAGCCATCGGCGTCGAGTTCAATTCTGATCGGAGGCATCGCTCGCTCCCAGCTAGTCCACCGCCGGCACCTGATGGCGCAATTCGATCTCGCGTCCCGCACGCGACGACTCGATGGCCGCGGTGCAGACTTCGAGATTGGCGAGACCCCAGCGGCCGGTGTGGGTCGTGGGCTTGCCCGCGATGGCCTGCGCGAATTCCGCAAGCACCAGGTCGCGCGGGCTTCGGTCCTTCGGCAGTGCGATCTCCTCGCGGCCGCCCTCGGAATAGACCAGAAGCCCGTCCGGCGACTGGCGGATGTCGCCGCGCTCGCAGCTTACCAGCGTCAATCCAAAGTGTGGCTGGTGCGGCGCACTGGCAGGGATCGCGGTGCGCGCGCGCTTGCGCTTGACTTCAAGCTCCTGTTCCGGCGAGGGCGCGGCAGGCGCAGGCGCGCCGTGGAGCAGCCTCGCCTTCTCCACCATGCCCCATTCGCCGACGCCGCCGGTCAGCTCCGCGCCGGAGAAATGGCCGTAGCCGTTGTAGACCGCAGTCGCCGCGGCGCCGTCGGCGAAGCTCAGATAGATCGTGTGCGCGCCGATGGAGCGCCGGGTCTCGTTCCAGTCGAACGTGCTGGCGCGCACGCTCTTCACCAGCCCGCCGCCGATCAGCCGCAGGATGTCGATCTGGTGCGCGCCCTGGCGATAGGTCACGCCGCCGCCCTGCGCCACGTCGAACTCGGCAGGCCGGCGCGGACGCGCCATCCAGTCGGTGAAATTCCAGGTGTGGATCATGCGCACGCGGCCGAGACGCCCGGATACGACGATCTCGCGCATGCGCCTGATGGGAAGATCGTAGGAGTGCGAGTGTCCGACTTGCAGCACGACGCCCGCGCGCGCAGCGGCGTCCACCATCGCCTGCGCCTCCTCGACGCGGATCGCCATTGGCTTTTCGGTCAGCACGTGCTTGCCCGCGGCGCAGGCCTGCGCGACGTGTTGCGGATGCAACTCGGTCGGCGTCGCGACATAGACTGCGTCGAGCGCGCCGCTTTGGAGCATCGACGGCAGATCCGGATACGGCGCAGCGCCGGTTTCCGCCGCGGCCGCGTCCCGCATCGCCGCATCCGGCTCCGCGATCGCGGTCAGCTCGAACGCTTCCTCGCCGCGAATCGCGGGCACGAACGCCCAGCCGGCGGCGCCCATGCCGGCGATACCGATGCGAATCCTGGCTGCCATGCTGGAGTTACGGCCCTCTGCTGGTCACGCTGGCGGCGTGAGAGTAAACTCTGCAAACGCGCCTGAACAGGAGACCGAGCGATGCTGACGGCCGAGCAGAACGAGTTGCTCACGCGGATCGGGCCGGGAACGCCGTGCGGCGAACTGATGCGCCGTTACTGGCATCCGATCGCAGCCGCATCCGAACTCGAAGGCGGCAAGTGGAACAAGCGCGTCCGGCTGCTCGGCGAGGACCTGGTGCTGTTCAAGGATCGCGAGGGCCGGCTCGGACTGATCACCGAACAATGCCCGCACCGTCACGCCTCGCTGGCTTACGGCATCCCGACCAGGGACGGCATCCGCTGCCCCTATCACGGCTGGGAGTTCGCGCGGAACGGCGAGTGCCTGGCCCAGCCGAACGAACCGGAGAAGAGCCAGTTTCGCAACAAGGTGAAGACGCCGGCCTACGCGGCCGAGGAGCTCAACGGGGTGATCTGGGGCTATCTCGGCCCCGCCGAGACGAAGCCGCTGGTGCCGCGCATCGACGGCTTCGTTCGCGAGGGCACGATCCGGATGCTCGGGCGCTGTATCGTGCCGTGCAACTGGCTCCAGATCATGGAGAACTCGCTCGACCCGGTGCACACCGAATGGCTGCACGGCCACACCTGGGAGTTCATCAAGGAGCAGAAGGGCCAGGCCCAGAAGGTCGCGATCAGCGCGCATCACGAGAAGATCGCGTTCCGCGAATTCGATCACGGCATCACCAAGCATCGCCTGCTAACCGGACAGTCGGAGGAGTGCGACGACTGGAAAGTCGGCCACCCGATCGTGTTCCCGAACATCCTGTCGGTCGGCGCCGGCGACGAGCGCGTCGACTCGCGCTACTACGCGTTCCAGATCCGCGTGCCGATGGACGACACGCACACGATGCATCTCTGGTTCACCGCCTACGTGCCGCCCAAGGCGGCGAAGGTGCCGCAGCATCTGCTCGACAAGGTCGTCGCCTACGACGTGCCGTACAAGGACGCGAACGGCGACTTCATTCTCGACAACATCGACGCCCAGGACATCATGGCCTGGATCACGCAAGGCCCGATCGCCGACCGCACGAAGGAGAATCTCGGCGCGTCCGACAACGGCATCGCGCTCTACCGCCGCGTGCTCCGGCGCGAGATCAAGAAGGTCGAGGAAGGCAAGGACCCGATGTTCACCTTCCGCGACGCGGCGAGAAACGCCTGCATCGACCTGCCGAACGAGGGCGACAAGCATCACAACGCCGAGGGCATGCGGAGCTGGATGATGCGCATCCACGCCGCGCATTCGCCGATCACCGACGACGTGTGCCGGATCTACGAGGCGCACAAGCCCGCGCCCAAGCCGCTGCGCGTGGTGGGCTAGGCGGAGCGCCATGAGCGACAACGCCGGCTCCGACCGCCTGCGCGTTCTCGCCGAACAGGCCGGGCTCGGCCGTGCGCTGGAAAAATTTCCGGATGGCGTAAAGGCAGCCGCCGAGCGCGGCCTGCGCCCGCTCGGCGATCATCCCAAAGGCTACGATCCCGTGGCGCATCCCGCGCCGGTGTTCGATCCCACGCTGTTCGAGCGCGGCACATGACCGATCTCGCCTGGCTCGCCGTTGCCGAGGGCTCGGCGCTGGTCCGCGCCGGGAAGCTGTCGCCGGTGGAATGGACGCAGGCGCTGCTCGATCGGGTTGCCGCGGTCGACCCGGCCTACAACTCGTTCCTCGCCGTCACCGCCGACTTGGCGCTCGCGCAGGCGAAGCAGGCCGAGGCGGAGATCGCGAAGGGCGAATGGCGCGGGCCGATGCACGGCGTGCCGTACGCGGCGAAAGACATTTTCGACGTCGAGGGCCTTCCGACCACCTGCCATTCGAAAATCCGCATCGGCCACCGCGCCAGGTTCGACGCGTTCACGATCCGCAGATTGCGCGAGGCCGGCGCGGTGCTGATCGGCAAGACCGCGCTGCACGAATTCGCGACCGGCGGACCGGCCTTCGACCTGCCCTGGCCGCCGGCGCGCAACCCCTGGAACCGCGACCGGCATCCCGGCGGCTCGTCGAGCGGCTCGGGCGCGGCGCTCGCCGCGGGGCTCGTGCCCGCGGCGCTCGGCACCGACACCGGCGGCTCGGTGCGCAACCCGGCGACCTGCTGCGGCATTGTCGGGATCAAGCCGACCTATGGCGCGGTGTCGCTCGCGGGCGTGTTTCCGCTGACGCATTCGCTCGACCACGTCGGGCCGATGACGCGCAACGTGGAGGACAATGCGATCCTCTACCAGGCCATCGCGGGTCACGATCCGGACGATCCGACCAGCACATGGCGGCCTGTCGACGATTGCCTGAAAGACCTGAAGTCCGGCATCAAGGGGCTTCGGATCGGCGTGATCGAGCATTTCTACACCGAGGACGCGAAGGCCGATCCCGATCAGGTCCGCGGCATCAATGCGGCAATCGACGTGCTGCGCCGGCTCGGCGCGCGGGTGCGCACGGTGCGGCTGTCGCCGCTGCCGTTGTGGACCGATTGCAACCGCACCATCCACGCATCGGAAGCGTACGCCATCCACGAGCGCGACCTGCAATCGCGGCCCGAGGACTTCGCGATGCTGACGCGCAACCGGATGCTGCCGGGCGCGTTCGTACCGGCTTCGAAATACATCAAGGCGCAGCAGCTGCGCGCGGCGCTGTGCCGCGAGTTCGACGAGGCGATGCAGGGTCTCGACGCGGTGGTGACGCTGTCGAGCCTGCTCATGCCCTGCGCCATCGATGACACGGCTGCGGTGTTGCGGACCTACGACCAGCAATGCCGGCTGGTGTTCAACGTCACCGGCACGGCGGCGATCTCGGTGCCGACCGGTTTCAGCGCCGACGGCATGCCGCTGGCGATGCAGATCGCCGGCCGCTCGTTTAGCGAGCCGACGATCTACCGCATCGCGCAGGCCTACTGCGAAGCAGCCGGCACTTGCATCGGCAGCGATCCAAAAACCCAACCGAAGTTGATTTCCGCCGCACGCCCCGCGGCGGCAGAGTAGCGCAATCACCCGGAGTGCCCATGACCACCTACCCGCGCGACCGCTTTTCCTATTCCTCGCCGTTCACGCGGCCAAGACTCAAGCTGCCCGGCAAGGGCCGCATGATCGTTTGGTCGGTGGTCAACATCGAGGAATGGGAGATCACCCGGCCGATGGCGCGGCAGCTTTCGATCGCGCCGCAGGGCCAGAGCGCGATCCCCGACATGCCGAACTGGACCTGGTACGAGTACGGCATGCGGGTCGGCTTCTGGCGGCTGATGCGCGCGCTGAAGAAAGCCAAGGTCACGCCGACCATGTCGCTCAACGCCCGGGTCTGCGAAACCTATCCCGAGGCGACGGCCGCCGCGCGCGACGCCGGCTGGGAGTTCATGGCGCATTCCTACGTGCAGATGCCGATCCAGCAGATCGCCGACAAGCAGGCCGAGATCATGCAGCAGTCGATCGACATCCTGCAGAAGTTCACCGGCAAGTTCCCCTACGGCTGGCTCGGGCCGGGGCGCGGGCAGATGTTCGACACGCTCGATCACGTGGCGAAGGCCGGCTTCACCTGGTTCGGCGATTGGGTGCTCGACGACCAGCCGATCTGGGTCAAGACCGCGAACGGGCCGCTGGTCGCGATCCCCTATTCGGCGGAGATCAACGACATCACCATGATGGTGTCGCACCATCACGAGTCCGACGTGCTGTTCAGCCGCACCAGGGACGCGTTCGACCGGCTCTATCTGGAGAGCAAGGAGTCGACGCGCATCCTAGCCATCGGCGTGCATCCCTACGTCACCGGCCAGGCGCACCGCATCAAGTATTTCGAGCAGCTCTACGCCTACATCAACAAGCATCCCGGCGTGGTGCACTGGACCGGCCAGCAGATTCACGACTGGTTCGTGAAGCAGGTGCCGAAGCCGCGCGATTGAGGCTGTGACCCGGCTGTGGGACCCCGGTGCGCCTGCTATAGTGCGCGCAACCACAAACGACGCGCCTTGGGGATTACAGCCATGACTTCGCATCTGCGCCGCCTGGCGCTCATCGTCGCTTGCTTCACGCTCGCAGCGCTCGGAAGCGCCGCCGCCCAATCGGACTACCCGAACAAGCCGGTCCGCATCGTCGTCGACTCGGCGGCCGGCAGCGCTAACGACGCGGCGCTGCGCATCCTCGCCGACCGGCTCAGCCGCATCTGGAACCAGCAGGTGCTGACGCTGAACCAGCCCGGCGCCGGCGGGGGCATTTCCGCACGCGTGGCGGCGGAAGCGCCGAACGACGGCTACACGCTCTACATGCCGGCGACCTCGCCGTTCCTGGCGCTGCCCGGCGCGCCCGGCGTCGCGCCCAACCTGCCGATTCAACTGCCGAAGGACTTTGCCGCCATCAGTATCATCCTGGAGCAGCCGCTGTACATCGGCGCATCGCACAAATCCGGCATCAACACCATTGCCGACGTGATCAGGATGGCGAAGGAGAAGCCCGGCCAGGTCTCCTACGCGGCGACCGGCCGCGGCCGGCTTACCCACCTGACCATGCTGCTGCTGGAGCAGCGCGCCGGCATTCAGCTTCAGCTCATTCCCTACGCCGGAGGACCGGCGCAGGCGATGAACGACGTGATGAGCGGCCGCGTGCCACTGGTACTCGACGGCTACGCGGGCCTCGCACCGGCCATCAAGGGCAACCTGATCAAGGGTCTCGCGTCCACAGCGATGAAGCGGCCGCCCGGATTCGAGAACCTGCCGACCATCGCCGAAACCATTCCCGGCTTCTTCGTCGGCGCCTGGAACGTGATGCTGGCGCCTGCCGGCACGCCGCAGGCGATCGTCCGCAAGGTGAACGCCGACCTGAAGATCGTGCTGGCCGACCCCGACGTCGCCTCGAAGCTTGCGGCCAACGGCGGCTTCGTCCGGCACTCGACGCCGGAGGAGGTCGTGACGTTCGTGCAGAACGAGCAGAAGACCTGGCGGCCGATCATGGAGCAGGTGGCGAAGGACGCGAAGAAGTAGGAACGGAGCGGGAAGCTCTTGCAGATCAGAGCGAGGGCAGGCGCCCCCTCGCCTCCTCGGCGGCGTCTTCCATCGCCATGAAGACCGCGCCCTCTTTCGACATCTGCTCTACCAATCCTTCCAACGCGAGCATCCGGTAGCCGCGGCCGATGACATAGGGGTGCATGGTGATGGTCAGCACTCCCCAGTCCACCGCCTTCTTCATGTAGAGAAATTCGTCGAGCCAGCTCTGCATCACCGCGCGCGCCGGCTGCAGGCCGGGCGCGACCGTCTGCGGCGTGCGGATGAACTCGAAATGCGGGTGGTCGTCGAGCGACCACGAGATCGGCATCTCGATCAGATCGGTCGGCGCGCCGAACACATAGAGCTTGCCGAGCTCCGCCACGTCGCCCCGCCGAGCGCGATAGGGCACATAATCCGCACCCATCAGGCTCGAGTCGTAGCGAAAGCCGTATTTGATCAGGAGATCGACGGTGTGCGGACTGAGGTCCCACGACGGCGAGCGATAGCCGCGCGCGGTGCGGCCTGTGAGCTTGCGGATGTTCTCGTTGGCGCGGACGAGATCAGCCTCCTCCTCGTCGCGGGTCTGATTGGCGTTCGGGATATGCGCCCAGGAGTGGTGCCCGATCTCGTGACCGGCCTCGGCCACCGCGGCGCTCTCCCTCGGCCAGCTTTCGATGGTGAAGCCCGGCGTGAACCACGTGGTCCGAATGCCGCGCTCCTTCAGGAATTTGAGGATGCGGGGCGCGGCAGTGGTGGCGCCGAACTCACCGCGCGACAGCGGCGTCGGCGTCGTCATGCCGCGGGCGATGAAGCCCGACTGGGTGTCGAAGTCGAAGGTCAGGCATACGATGTGGCGGGGCATGGTCTCACTCGTAGGCAGGCGCAGCGGCGGCGACTATAACACTGCGTCGGCAAGGAACGCGCATGGCCACCCACACCATCGGCATCGTCGTCAACGGCGCCACCGGGCGCATCGCCTCGACCCAGCATCTCGCCAACGCGCTGGCCCCGATCCGGGACGAAGGCGGCCTGAGCGCGGGCGCCGACCGCATCGTGCCGCGGCCGATGCTGGCCGGGCGCAACGCCGAGAAGCTCGCAGAGATCGGAAAGCGCCACAACGTGGAATGGGCCACGGACCTCGATGCGGTGCTGTCCGACCCCGCGTTCCCGGTGTTCTTCGACGCCGCGGCGACGCAGCAGCGCGAGGCGTCGCTCACCCGCGCGATCGCGGCCGGCAAGCACATCTATTCAGAGAAGCCGGTGGCGCTGTCCGCCGAGCGCGGGTTCGAGCTGTTGCGCGCGGCGCAGGCGCGCGGGGTCAAGCACGGGGCGGTCGAGGACAAGCTCGGCCTGCCGGGATTGCAGAAGCTCGCGCGCGTCGCCGCATCCGGCGCACTCGGCCGCGTCGTCAACTTTCGCCTGGAGTTCGGCTGGTGGGTGTTTGACGGCACCGAAGTGCCCTGCCAGCGGCCGAGCTGGAACTACCGCAGGTCGGGCGGCGGCGGACTGATCCTCGATATGTATCCGCACTGGCGCTACGTGATCGAGAACACGCTCGGGCCCATGCGCCGCGTCAGCACTGCCATGTCGACCGCGACGCCGGAGCGGATCGACGAGGCGGGCGCACGCTACTCCGTCGATGTCGAGGACAACGCCGCCACGCTGATCGAACTGCAAAGCGGCGCCATCGGCACGATCCTGTCGTCCTGGGCGACGCGGGTGCGGCGCGACGATCTCGTGACGTTCCAGATCGACGGAACGCAGGGTTCGGCCCTGGCCGGCCTGCACAAATGCTGGACCTCAACCAACGCGAAGACGCCGCGCACCGCGCATTTCAACATCGCGAGCGATCTCAACATCGACTACCGCGCGCACTGGGACGAGGTCGCCGAAGCCGGCCCGTTCAAGAATCCGTACCGGATCGGCTGGGAGAACTTCCTGCGCCACGTCGCCACCGGCGCGCCGATGCAGGCCGACCTCGCCGCCGGCATCCGCGACGTGCAGTTCGCCGAAGCCTGCTATCGCAGCATGAAGGAAGCCCGATGGATCGACCTCGCACCGCACTCGTAACCGGCACCGCCGCTGGCCTCGGCCGCGCCATTGCCGCGGCGCTGGCGCGCGAGGGCTACGATCTCGCGTTGACCGATCTTCGCACGGACATGCTGAAGAACACGCTGGCGCATTCGGACATCGCCAAGCGCAAGGCTGTCCCGATCGCGCTCGACCTGCGTTCGCAGGACAGCATCGCGGCGGCCCTCGCCAAGGCGGCCGCGGAGCTGGGCGCGCTCGATCTGCTGGTCAACAACGCGGGCCGTGCGCTGCTCAAACCGGTGGTCGACGTCGCCGACGCCGAATGGGACGACGTCATCGACATCAACCTCAAGGGCGCATTCTTCCTGTCGCAGCAATTCGGCAGGCACTGCATCGCGCACGGGCGGCCGGGCGTCATCGTCAGCATGGCCTCGACCCACGGCATGACCGGCATCGCAGGACGGTCGGTCTACGGCATCTCCAAGGCGGGCCTGATCCAGATGACGCGGATGCTGGCGATCGAATGGGCCGACAAGAGCATCCGCGTCAACGCCATTGCGCCCACCACGGTGATGACGGAATCGCGCCAGCAGCTCCTGAGCGATCCAAAGGCGCGCGAGGCCGCGCTGTCGCGCATCCCGACACGGCGCTTCGCGACGCCCGAGGAGATCGCGGCCGCCGTGGTCTATCTCGCAAGCCCCGGCGCGGCCTCCGTCACCGGGCATACGCTGACGGTCGACGGCGGGCTGACGGCAGTTTGAGCGTCATGCCGCCGCCGACTTGCCGATCGCAGCGTTGACTCGCGGCAGCACCTGCTCGGCCATGAGCTGCATCGAACGCTTGCCGAGCGCGGGATCGACCCAGTCCATGCCGGCATAGACGATCTCGCCGAAGTCGCCGATCTCCTCGCGCAGCGCGAGGATCTGGTCGACCACCTTGTTGACACCGCCGAAGATCACGCAATTGTCCATCACGTAGTCGAGCGTGATGTCGTCGTCCGGCTGGTCCTTGTAGCTCTTGAACACGTACAGCCGCTTGCCGCGCTTCATCTTGGTCCACATCTGCGACCAGTAGAACTCGTACGGATTGTTCGCGCCGGTGCGCGCGTAGCGCTCCGCGGTCTTGTCGTCGTCGGCAACGAAGATGGTGCGCGCAACGCGCCAATCCTCGACCTTCGGCGCGACGCCGACCTCGGCCTTGCCCTTGCAGTAGTTCTCCCAATGTGACTTCAGGTGCTTGGAGAGCAGGAAGTTAGCCGACAGCGGATGGAAGTCGCGCTTGCCCATCAGAATGACGCCGGGCGAAAACGGCGCGACCACCGTGCCGACGATCTCCGGCCGCGGCTGCTGGTACGGCTTGCCGAGGAAACCGACGCCGATCTCCAGCGCCTGGGTGCGGCGGGTCGAGACCTTGAAGCGGTTGTCGGGGAAGTCGATGTCGTACGGCGGCTCGCGCTCCCAGATCGCCAGGATCACGTCAATCGCCTCGGCGAACATCTTGTTGCGGTCCTGCTCCAGGATGTTCAGGGCCTCGGCGTCCGAAGTGAGCGCGCCGGGGCTGACGCCGAAAATGAAACGGCCCTCCGACATGTGGTCGAACATCGCCGCCTGCTGGGCGATCACCACCGGGTGGATCTGCGACAGATTGGACGTTCCGGTGGCAAGCTTGATCTGCTTGGTGTCGTGAATCAGCGTGGCGTTGAACATCATGCTGTTGGTGATGTTCTCGGCCTTGTCGGTCAGGTGCTCGCCCATGAAGGCGTCGTGGAAACCGAGCTTGTCGGCGAGGATGATCGCCTCGCGGTCCTCTTTCAGGGTCTCCGACCAGCTCCGGTCCAACGGGTGAACCGGCATCGTGAAATAGCCCAGTCTCATTCCCAGTCTCCGCTCCACGAACCGCTTTCATTTGCCACGAAACGCCCCTGTCTGTCTCCCTTTGATTGCGCCACCACACCGTGACGGAATTGCTGGGCTTGTCGCCGAAGCCTTGCTTCGGTAGGCACTGGTTTACCCTACTATCCACGGCGGATCGCTACACTCTCGGCCGGCCAGACAGCGGAGAAAATCATTCCATGCTCAAGCGCAACTCCGACAACCGGCTCAACGGCGGCCAGGTGATCGTCGACTACCTGATCCGCGAGAAGGTGCCCTACGCCTTCGGCCTGTGCGGTCACGGCAACATCCAATTCATCGATGCGCTTTACGAGCGCCAGGACGACATCAAGACCATCTCGGTCCACCACGAGAGCGTCTGCGGCTTCATGGCAGACGCCTACTATCGCGTGAAGGGCAAGGCGGTTGCGACCTTCACCTCCTGCGGGCCCGGCTCGATGAACATGCCGATTGCGCTCGCGACGGCGTACCTCGACTCGGTGCCGTTCCTCGCCGTCACCGGCAACGTGCCGACCAGCCAGTTCGGGCGCGGCGCGTTCCAGGAACTCTATCGCCATCACCAGGCCGACTTCCCCGACACCGTCCGCTCGGTCTGCAAGAAGGTCTACCAGCCGACCCGCGGCGAGCAGGTGCCGATGATGGTCCGGCAGGCGTGGAAGACCATGGTCACCGGACGGCCCGGCCCGGTGGTGCTCGACGTGCCGTTCGACGTGTTCCTGGAGTCGGCCGCGGAAGAAACACCGAAGCCTGAGGACTGGTGCGCCAATATATCCTCGCGCTGCGGCGCCGACCCAGAGGGCGTAGTGAAGGCGGTCGACATGCTGCTCTCAGCCGAGCGGCCGGTCATTCTGGTCGGCCAGGGCGTGAAATACGGCGGCGGCTGCGACGACCTGCTGGCGCTGGCGGAGAAGCTGCAAATTCCGGTGGCGCATTCCATGAGCGGCATTGGCGCGATCTCGACGCACCATCCGCTGTCGCTGGGACTTCTCTCGCGCGGCGGCGCCTACCAGGCCAACGGCGCGGCGCGCCAGGCCGACGTGCTGCTGGCGCTCGGCGTGCGTTTCGACGACCGCACCTCGTCGTCGTGGATTCCAGGCTACTCGTTCACCATCCCGCCGACCAAATTGATTCACGTCGACATCGACCCCGAGGAGATCGGCCGCAACTATCCCGTGGCGCTCGGCCTGATGGCAGACGTGCGGACGTTCCTGCGCCAAGTGCTGGAGGAGCTCGCGCGCCGCAAGGGCGTGGCCGACGCCGCTGCGTCGCGCAGAAAGTGGCTCGCCACCATCGACGCCATGCGCAAGGAATGGGAGAAATTCATCGCGCCGGGCTTCGTGGACGACTCGACGCCGATCCATCCGCAGCGCGCCGCAGCCGAAATCGACAAGGCGCTGCCCGACGACGCCATCATGGTCAGCGACATCGGCGTGCACCACAACTGGCTTTTGCAATTCTGCAAGCCCAAGCGCCCCGACAGCTTCATCGGCTGCATGGGCTTCGGCTCGATGGGCTTCGGGGTGGCGGGCGTGCTGGGCGCGAAGTTCGCCGCGCCCGACCGGCCTTGCGTGTCGGTGTGCGGCGACGGCGCGTTCTTCATGCACGCCAACGTGCTCGGCACCGCGGTCGAGTACAATCTGCCGGTCGTCTGGGTGGTGTGGAACAATTACGCCTATGCATCCATTCGTGGATTGCAGCGCGGCTATCTCGACAAGCGCGAGCTTGCGACCGACTTCCGGCATCCGGCGACCGGCAAACCCTACAACCCGGACTTCGCGGCCATGGCGCGCTCGGCCGGCGTCGAGGGCGTGCGCGTCGACCGCGCGGGCGACATCGGCGACGCGGTGCGCAGGGCGATTGCCGCCAATAAGCCGTACCTGATCGACGTCAACATCGACGCCGACCAGAATCCGGGCGGCGCAGGCGTGTGGGAATTGCCGGGACTGGGCGTGAGCAAGGTCGCGATCGGGGGACGGTATCAGCCGTAACCCCTTCACCTCCCCCGCGTGCGGGGGAGGTCGGCGCGCCCTTGCGCGCCGGGCGGGGGAATTTCCGCTAAGCCAAATAGTGGCTAATGTCTCAGTTTGAATTTCCGAGGAAGAAGTATCTGTACAAAAAGGTTGCGTGATGCCGTCTGAGGAACTTGTCGAAACGCCCAAATTTCAAGGCATCGGAGGCGGCCTCTCTACCTTGATCGTGGACGGGGCAATTGCGCCTTGGAACGATGATGTCCCCGGAAGATGGATTGGCCCGCATACGTTGAAAGACGTCGGTAGTTACGTCTCAAAATTTTGCGAGCCTCAGGCTGGCATCTACCGATTGATTGGATTGGATAACAAAGGCAAGCCAGCGGCCTTGGATCGCATCTGCGGTTGCGATCGAACTGGCACACTGTACATTGGACGCGAAGGAAAAAACTTCGCGGTTCGGAGTCGACTATCAAAACTTGTGCGAGCTTTGCGGGAGCCTCGCGGTAGCAGCGGAGTTCGCATCTACAATGATGAACACAACGCGGGATACCGCCTGCGGCATCATCCAATGCTCTCCCTGCGTTTTCCAATAAGCAAGCTTGCGCTCACTTGGTGTTACAGCGCGGAAAGCAAAGAAGCGGAGCGTTGCCTGCTGGATTTCTACTTTTGGTCATTTGGAGACACGCCGCCGCTGAACCGCGAATAGCGTCGCCCCCTCCCCAACCCTCCCCCGCAAGCGAGGGAGGGAGAGCAAAGAGTTCCTCCACTGCCCAAGGAGCAATGAAATGGCCGCCCGCATCCCCGAAGAATCCAAGAACTTCAAACTCGTCGGCCACGATTCCTCCGCGGCCTGGGGCGGCGGCAGTATCGTCGAGTACAACAAGGGCTACGTCTATGTCGGCGCGGTCGGCGGCTCGTCTTTCAACGGCCCGGAGGGCTTCACCGTCCACGACGTGCGCGACCCCAAGAAGCCGCGCAAGGTCGCCGAGGTGAAGGCGCCGCCCGGCGTCCACATGCACAAGCTGCGCGTGGTCGACGGCGACATCCTGTACGTGAATTCCGAAAGACTCGGCGGCGAAGCCGGCCGCAACGCGCGCGTCGGGCTGTTCATCTTCGACATTTCCAAGGGCGGCGAGCCGAAACAGGTCGGCTTCTACGACACGCCGGGCAACGGCCCGCACCGCTTCGGCGTCGACAACAAACGAAAGCTCGCGTTCCTGCCGAACAACGCGCCGGGCTGGAACAAGCGCGTGATCTGGACGCTCGACATCAAGGACCCGCTGCGCCCCGAAGTCGTCAGCATCTGGGGCCTGCCGTGGATGCGGGCGGTCGAGAGCACCGGCGACGAGGATGCCGGCCATCCGCACGAGGAGACCTGCACGCTGCACGGCCCGCCCATGATCCGCGGCAACCGCATGTACTGCGCGTGGTGGGGCGGCGGCATTTCCGTCATCGACTGCACCGACCTGCGCAACATGAAGCTGGTCGGCCACCTGTCCTGGGCGCCGCCCTTCCCCGGCTCCAATCACACCTGCTGGCCGATCGGCGACCGCCCCTATCTCATCGTCACCGACGAGGCGCGCGCCAAGCAGAAATACTGGGACGCGCAGTTCATGTGGGTGATCGACGCGCGCAAGGAGGACAAGCTCATTCCGATCGCGACCTTCATGCCGGAGCGCGAGAAATACTACGACCGGCCGGGCCGCTACGGCGCGCACAACATCCTGGAGCATCTGCCAGCCGAAGGGCCGTGGAAGGACCTGGTGTTCCTCACCTACTTCAACGCGGGGCTGCGCGCGGTGGACGTCAGCGATCCGTTCCATCCGAAGGAAAAGGGCTGCTACGTCCCGGCGCTGGAGGAGGACCGCAAGGCGGTGCAGTCGAACGACATCGGCACCGACGACCGCGGGCTGCTCTATCTGATCGACCGCGCCGGCGCGGGGATGCATATTCTGGAATATACGGGCTAGGGCTTGTGTCCCGGGCGAGCGAAAGCGAGACCCGGGACCCCGGTTTTTGCAGGAAACAGGAAGCTGGGTCCCGGCACGCGCTCGTTACACTCGCTTGGCCGGGACACGCCAGCATTCATCGCGGAAGAACAAATAGATGGACCTCGGACTCAAAAGCCGCGTCGCCATCGTCACCGGCGGCAATCGCGGAATCGGTTTCGCCGTCACGGAGGAACTCCTGCGCGAAGGCGCGCATGTGGTGGTGGCGAGCCTCGATCCGTCGCGCAACAGCGAGGCCGTCGCCAAGCTCGACGGCAAGCACAACGCCCGCGTCATCGGCTTGCCGACCGATCTCAACGACGCGGCCGCCGTCGAGGTGCTGTTCAAGCGCACGCTGGCCGAGTTCGGCCGGCTCGATATTCTCGTGAACAACGCCACCAACGTCTCGCAGGGCAGCTTCTTTCAGATGGACGAGGCCGCCTGGGACCATGCCTTCGACCACAAGCTGCGCGGCACGGTGCGCTGCATCCGGCACGCGGTTCCGCCGATGCGCGAGCGCAAGTGGGGCCGGATCGTCAACATTTCCGGCGGCGCGGCCTGGACGCCGCAATTGGGCGCCATCACCACCGGCATCAACAATGCTGCCGTGCAAAACCTGACCGTCGCGCTCGCCAACGAGCTTGGAAAGGATGGTATCCTTGTCAATGCTGTGGTGCCGACCGCGATTCGGACCGAGCGCCACGACAAGAACATCCGCGACGCCATGGCCAAGACCGGCCAGTCCGAAGCCGAGGTGCTCAAGCCGCGGGTGGCGAAAATCCCGCTCGCCCGGATGGCCGCGGCGGAGGAAGTCGCAAGCGTGGTCGCATTTTTGTCTTCGGAGCGTGCCAGCTTCGTGACCGGCAGCGCCTGGGCGGTGGACGGAGGCGTATCGGCAAGGCTGTGATCGGACCCGGACGAATTGGCGTCAGGGAATGGAAATCAAAATGCTGAAGATTGTCTCCAAATTCCTTGTCGGCCTGACGGCCGCGCTGACGATCGCCACGGCCGCCCCGGCCTCCGAATATCCGGCGCGCCCGATCAGCCTCGTGGTCGCGTTCCCGCCCGGCGGACCGAGCGACGTGCTGGCGCGGATTGTCGGCAAGAAGCTGCACGAACTCCTGAACCAGCCGTTCGTGATCGAGAACCGCCCTGGCGCCGGCGGCAACATCGCCGCCGAGCAGGCCGCCAAGGCAAAGCCCGACGGCTACACGCTGCTGATGGGCAACAACAGCATCCTTGCCACCAACGCGGCGCTTTACAAGAAGCTCAATTACGACGCGCAGCGCGACTTCGATCCGATCGCACTGATCGGCACGCAGGCCAACATCCTGGTGGTCAATCCGTCGGTCCCGGCAAACTCGATGGCCGAACTGATCGCGCTCGCGAAGGCCAATCCCGGAAAGCTGAACTTCGCCTCCTCGGGGCACGGGGCGGCGGCGCACCTCGCCGGCGAACTGTTCAAGGCCGAGGCCAAGGTCAATATCGTGCACGTGGCCTACAAGGGCGCGGCGCCGGCCCTGCAGGACGTGATTGCGGGTCACGTGCAGATGATGTTTGCGACCGCGGCTTCGGTGATCGGCCACATCAAGAGCGGCAAGGTGCGCGCGCTGGCCGTCACGACGCCGAAGCGGACGGCGCTGTTGCCGGAGCTTGCCACTGTGGACGAACTCGGCATCAAAGGCTTCGACGCCACCACCTGGCATGGCCTTGTCGCGCCATCCGGCACCCCGGCCGCCATCATTCGGACACTGCACGGCGCCACCATGACGGCGCTTCGGGACGCGGCGGTGCGCAAGGCGCTGATGGACCTGGGGGTCGACATCGTCGGCAACACGCCGCGGGAATTCGAAGCCTATATCAAGTCGGAAATCCCGAAATGGACGGCCGTGGTCAAGGCATCGGGAGCACAGATCGAATGAGCGCCGCGCGCGGCATCCGGACCGCCGGTCTCGCGCTGCTGCTGGCGCTCGGGGCTCCCGCGGCCCTCGCGCAGGACTACCCGAGCCGGCCGATCACGCTGATCGTTCCGCACCGCGCCGGCGGGCCGAGCGACGTGATCGCGCGCGTCATGAGCAAGCTCCTGAGCCACGCGCTGCGCCAGCCGCTGATCATCGAGAACCGGCCCGGCGCCGGCGGCAACATCGCAGGCGAACAGGCCGCGCAGTCACCCGCGGACGGCTATACGCTGCTGCTCGGCAACACCAGCATTCTCATTACCAACCCGGCGCGGCAGAAGGAAATCGGCTTCGATCCGCAGCTCGATTTCGAGCCTGTGACGCTGCTCGGCACGCAATCCAACGTGCTGGTCGTGAATCCTGCGGTTCCCGTGCTGACGCTGACGCAATTCATCGAGCATGCACAGGCGCGGCCGGGCATGGTGACCTACGCATCGGCCGGTCACGGCAGCCCGTCGCATCTCGCCGGCGAGCTGTTCAAGACCAAGGCGCGCGTCAACATGGTGCACGTGCCCTACAAGAAGCCGGGACCGGCGCTGCAGGACGTCATCGCCGGTCATGTGCAGACGATGTTCGCGCCCGCGGCGCTGATCGCAAATCATGTCCGCGCCGGACGCCTGCGCGCGCTGGCGGTCGCGGCGCCGCGGCGCAGCGATGCGTTGCCCGGCGTTGCGACCGTCGAGGAACTGGCGTTCCCGGGATTCGACGCCACCACCTGGTACGGGCTGGTGGCGCCGGCCGGGACGTCCAAGCAGACCATCGATGTCCTGCATCACGCCACCGGCACCGTGCTCGAAGACCCGATCGCGAAACGGATACTCGCCGGCCTCGGTATCGACGTCGCCGGCAGCACGCCGAAGGAGTTCGACGCCTTCATCAAGGCGCAGATTCCAAAATGGTCGCCCGTGGCCAAGGCCTTCGCGGTTCAATCGCACTGACATGGACGTTCCCGCTCACGCGCCGCTTTGCGCCGCGCCCGACCGCCATCCGCGGCCGCCGCGCACGCCGTTCCCGCCGCTCGCCTGCGACACGCACGCCCACGTCTTCGGGCCGGCAGCGCGCTTTCCCTATGTCGACGAGCGCATCTACACGCCGCCCGACTCCACATACGACGACTATCGCGCGCTGCTCGCCGCGCTTGGCGTCAAGCGCGCGGTTCTGGTGCAGCCGAGCGTCTACGGCGCCGACAACGCTGCGATGCTCGCGGCGCTGGCCGCCTTCGGGACGGGCGTGCGCGCGGTCGCAGTGACAGATCCGGCGATCGCACCGAAGGAGATCGAGGCGCTGCACCGCGCCGGCGTGCGCGGCCTGCGCTTCAACGTCGTCGATCGGCGCGACAATAAGAACGTTGTGCCGGTGGATGCGCTGCGCGCCGTTGCGGCAAAGATCGCGCCGTTCGGCTGGCACATCGAGCTGCTGGTGAACGTCGATGAAGCCCCCGATTTCGCCGCAGCCGTCTCGGCCATTCCGGTGCCGGTCGTGCTCGGCCATTTGGGATATCCGAAGAGCGGCGCGCGAAACTGGACCGCGCATCTGGCGTTCGCCGCGTTGCTGCGGCTGCTCGACGGCGGACGCTGCTGGATCAAGCTCACCGGCCCCTATCGCATCTCGGACGCTCCAGACGTGCCCTACGAGGACGTCGACGCGCCGGCGCGCGCGCTGATCGCGGCTGCGCCGCAGCGGATGATCTGGGGCACCGATTGGCCGCACGCCATGAAGAAGAAGCGCATGGCCAACGACGGCGAGATGGCGGACCTGCTGGAGCGCTGGGCGCCGGACGCCGCCGTGCGCAGACGTATCCTCGCGGACAACCCGGCGGAGCTTTACGGCTTCGCGCCGGGAGAGACAATTTCCTGAAGCCCTCTACTTCTCGACCCGGTCGAGGTTCGCCGTCATGCGGCGGATCGCATTGCGGAACCGGTCGAGCTCGGCCTCCGAGATGCCTTCCCCGCCGCGCGCATTGACGCCGCGCGCGACCGCGAGAAGCCGCGTGCGCATGCGCCGCGCCTTCGGCGTCAGCCGGACCACTGCCGTGCGGCGGTCCTCGTCGCTGCGCGTGCGCCGGATCAGTCCGGCCTTCTCCATACCGCGCAGCGCGACCGCGGTGGTCGGCTCCATCATACCGACGCGCTCCGACAATTCGCGCTGGGACAGCCCGTCCTCCTCCCACAGCACGCGAAGGAAGTACCACTGCCCGCGCGTGACGCCGTGCGGCGCAATGCGCCTTTCCAGGAGACGCTGGAACGCGCGATTGGCGTCGCGCACAAGATAACCGAGACTGCCGCCGAGCGAATAATCGACCGTGCCGGCGCGCCGGGCATTCCCCTTCCCGTTCGTCATGCGCCCAGCGTTCAAACGCATTCCTCCCGCGGCGGCGCGTTGACACGCTTCCGAAGCCGCGCCCATAGTACTTGGAAATCTACGCAATGCACGCCGGATTGGCCTCCGCGAAGGAGGCGCACAGCCGCTGCATGCTTAGCCGATTCTCATGGAGGTGATGCGATGCAGGAAGCCGTCCGCAAGGATAAGGTCGCGCTGGCCAACGAGCGGCCGTCCGATCTTCGCCAGACGCTGGATTGGCTGCGCGCACAGGGCGATCTCGTCGAGACCGACAAGACGGTCGATCCCGACCTTCAGGTGACCGGTCTGCAGAAGCACATGGACGGCGGCTGCCCGGTGCTGTTCAACAACGTCAAGGGCAAGCCGAACCACCGCGTCGTCACCAACCTGTTCGGCGACATGAACGTCATCAATAAGATGTTCGGCTGGGCCGACGACGTAGAGCGTACGCGCAAGCTCGCGCACGCGCTGTCGCACCCGATCAAGCCCGTCGTGGTGGCGCAGAGCGACGCGCCCTGCCAGGAGGTGGTGATCGAGAACCCGAAGGACGTGAACGAATACATGGTGCCGATCCGGCACACCACCTACGAGCCCGAGCACACCGTCGGTTCCGGCATCCGCTGCGTCACCGGCGAGCACTTCGACGGCGGCTCGGACCTCGGATACAACCGCATGAACTTCCGCTGGGGCAACGTCGGGACGTTCCAGATTTCGCCCGGCTCCCACATGTGGCAGGTGGTCAACAAGTACTACAGCAGCAACGAGCGCGTGCCGATCACCATGTGCTTCGGCGTGCCGCCGGCCTGCACGCTGCTCGCGGGCGCGGCGTTCGGCTACGCCATCATGCCGCAGGGCTGCGACGAGATCGGGATCGCAGGCGCGGTGCAGGGCTCGCCGATCCGTCTGGTCAAGGCGCGCACCGTCAACGCCATGGCGCTGGCCGACGCCGAGGTGGTGCTGGAGGGCTACGTCGATCCGCGCGACCGGCGTTTCGAGACCAAGGAGTCCGAGGACTCCGGCGTGCAGGGCCGTCATCACTTCCATCCGGAGTGGGCCGGCTACATGGGCAAGGCCTACAAGGCGCCAACGTTCCACGTCACCGCGGTGACGATGCGGCGGCCCGAGAGCAAGCCGATCATCTTCGCGCTCGGCGTCCATATGCTCGACGAACACAACATCGACACCACCGTGCGCGAGGCGACGCTCTTCGAACTGTGCAACCGGCTGCAGCCCGGCATCGTGCAGGACGTGGTGATCCCCTACGCCATGACCGACTGGGGCGGCTGCATCATCCAGGTCAAGAAGCGCAATCAGATCGACGAAGGCTGGCAGCGCAACTTCCTCGGCGCCGCGCTGTCGTGCTCGCAGGGCATGCGGCTGGCGATCGCGGTGAGCGAGGACATCGACCCCTATTCGATGGACGACGTGATGTGGGCCATCACCACGCGCGTCAATCCGCAGACCGACCTGCTCAACCCGATCCCCGGCGGGCGCGGCCAGACTTTCATGCCGGCGGAGCGCATGACCGCCGGCAACGCGCAGTGGACCGCGTCCAACACGCGCTTCGAGGGCGGCCTCGGCATCGACGCCACGGTGCCGTTCGGCTACGAGAGCGACTTCCTGCGGCCGGTCTACCCGGTCGACAAGGTGAAGCCCGAGGACTTCTTCACCCAGAAGGACATGGAGAACGTCCGCTCGCGCATGACCGGCTGGGTGCAGTCGCTGGCAAGGACGGGGCGGTAACGCGGCGCGCATTAACGTAGCCCCGGCACGGCGGGCAAATGCCCGCCGCAACCCTCAGGGGCGGTCAACGCGGTCAGCTGATCGTGAAGCCGGGGTGCGTCGCGAACGCGTTGTCGATCACGAAATTGGCGCGCTGGCGCGCCGACTGGCGCAGCGCCGCGGTCGTGCGCCGCCCATCGGCATAGAACCACCAGAGATACAGCGCGCCGTACATCCAGGCGCCATTGTAGCCCCAGCTTGAGTCGGCTCCCGAACGGCCTGCGCCGTAGGCGGACCCCGGCGGGAAGTTGGCGTTGTGGGACTTGCCGCCCATATGCCTTGCCTCGTGAACCAGCGTTTCGGCGCGCGCCGGGACGTTCGAACTGTAGAAGAAGCCGAGATAAAGCTCGACGCGCCGCCCGATGCCCAGGAAGCCGGAGAACGCGGTCGCGATGGCGGACCCGTCGCCGCACTTGGCGCGCAGATCGTCGATCTGATTACGCACGTAGCGGCGGCCCCAGTGCAGGATGTTGTTGCTCCACTGCTCGTTCCAATAATCGTCGGCCGAATAGTTGAGCAGCCAGATTCCGCTCAATGTGCGGCAGAGTGGCAGGTTGTTGTTGCAGACCGCCTCGTAGCCGAAGCCGTCGTCCCAGTACTTCTTGGAGAAACCGTGGGCGCTCCAGGCCCAGTCGATGAACGGCTGGTTGCAGATGCGCGGCGCATAGAGATTATCGCCGCTCACGTCCTTGTTCGGTATCGCGGGAATGGTGCAAGTGGCCATGACTCACTTCCCTTTGGGCGCGTCGTTTCCCTGAACAATTGTCTTGCTATCGCCGGACCGCGTATCTGTCCGCGCCGCTCGGTCGGGCAGGTCCGGCGTGATCGGCTTGTTGGATTTGCGTCCTGCGTCGCTAAGGTCGCGCTCCGGATCGGAAATCTGCGTGACCTTGCGGACGTCAATCGGCTTGATGTCGAGCAGGAACTTGTCCTCGGGGCAGAGCCGCTCTTCGATGCGGCCGCGCAGGCTTTCCCCTTGCCTCACTCCCATCAGGCCCTGCACCGCCGCACGCTTGACCGACAGCGACGGCACATGGAGGAAGTCGAACAGCGCGTCGACCGCCTCCTTGCTGCCGTCCGCGGCCAGCCGCGCGACGCCGTCGACCGCAGTGGTGCGAAGAATGGATTCTTCGGCCACGGTGGAGAACGAATGCGGCTCGGAACTTTCCTCCGGAGGGATCGGCGTCAGCACGACGCTGCGGAAAAACGGCAGCGCCGCCGGGTGGACCAGTTCGGACGCGGCGTAGATCAGGCCCCACCGGGTCGCGTAGTCCCTGGCCCGGCAGTGGTTCTCCTGGCGCGCAATTTCGATGATGACGTCGTTGGCCTTCTCGCGAATCGCCGCCAGCGCAATCTTGTAGCGCTCGTCCGCATCGTCGCCCGCGGCGTTGATCGCCGCGAGGTAGTTCATCAAGACTTGCCCCGCGGGACTGAATTGAAATTTGGAGGGACCCGAACCGGGCCTCAGAGAATCCGGCGTATCCGAGCCGGGAATCGGACCAGTCTCCTCGCTCATGGAGAGCTCCTGTCCTGATCGTGCAATTCAATCGGCAGACCACAAACGAGCGGCGGCGTCAGAATGTCGAAAACGAACGTCAGTCAATCGCGCCGGCACACAAGGCCGGCATTGCATGGCGTCACGACCGCGGATCTTGAACGAGGCGTGCCGGCTGTTCCATCCAGACGCGTCTGCGATCTGCCATCCGGGAGCGACGTGGAAATCTAGCAAACGCAATGGGGCGAATTGAAGGTCGAAAGGGTTTCGCGCGCGGGAGATTACTTCGATACCGCGGCCTTCCTCCGGACGTGCTGAGCGCCGGTATAAGACTGCCGCTAAACAACGCGGAAGAAGTTCTGCAATTGCGATTCGAATTTCGGCCGGTCGCTACGGCGGTGCAAGAGCGGAACGATGGAGGACGAATTGACGTCGCTGCGTGACGAGAACCGGCAACTGCGCGAACTCTTCATTCATCTCTCCAAGCCGGTCATTCGCAACCTGGCGGACAGGCGAGAGCGCAAGCCGTCCGGCGCCGCATGCCCGCGCGCCGGGCTCGGGCCTTCATGTGCACGCCGAATGGCTGACAGGCGCGCGGATGCCTGACCTCGGCCGTTCAATTCGCTACCATCGCCGGCAACCCGGACATTCGGACGGGAAATCTCACGAAACTTCGGAGGAAACGGCCATGCTTCGTGCGTCCCTTGTCGTGGCTCTGGCGCTTGTGGGCGCCGCGGCCCACGCCCAGCAATACCCAACGCAATCCGTGAAGGTCATGGTCGGCTTCGCTGCCGGCAGCGGGCCGGACATCCAGGCGCGCACCATCTCGCAGCAGCTCTCCACGGCGCTCGGCCAGTCGTTCTACGTCGAGAACCGGCTCGGCGCGAACGGCACCATCGCCGCGCGCACGGTCGCGCAGTCGGCGCCGGACGGCCACACACTGCTCTATTCCTCGTCGTCGATCACGCCGACGCCGCACATCTACAAGAACCTCGGCTACGACACGATGAAGGACCTGCGGCCGGTCGCGACCGTCGGCATCCTCGACGGCATGTTCATGCTGGTCGACGCCAAGTCGGACATCAAAACGCTGCAGCAGTTCATCGAGCGCGCCAAGAAGGACCGCCTGCTCTACGGATCGCCCGGCGTCGGCAACATCCTGCATCTGGCGACCGAGCTATTCAACCAGAAGGCCGGCATCGCGATGCAGCACGTGCCCTACAAGGGCGCGTCGGAGGTGATGAACGCGCTGCTCAACGGCAGCGTACAGGTGATGTTCGTCACGCCGCCGTCGGTGATGGGCCTCTTGAAGGACAGCCGCGTGCGCGCGCTCGCCTTCACCGGCACCAAGCCGTTCGCGCCGTTCCCCGGCGTGCCGCTGATGAAGGACCTGGTCGCCGGCTACGAGCCGATGGGCTCGTGGGGCATGTTCTTTGCGCCCGGCAAGACGCCCGACGCAACCGTCAACAAGCTCAACGAAGCGATCCGCGTGGCGCTGACCGTTCCCGCCGTCTCCGCCATTATGCAGCGCGACGGCTACGTGCCGGACAACCGCAGCGCGGCGCAGGCGTCGGCGTTTTTTGCGAGCGAAGTCGAGCGCATCGGCCACGCGGTGAAGGCGGCGAAGATCGAGCCGAATTGACGAGCGGTCCAGGCGGGACGCCCGTCATCCGGAGGATGCAAGCTTTAACTGCGGGAGACTACGATGGGGTCGCCCCCGTCTTCTCGATCTTGTCCTGCGTCCTGGTCTCGAAATCGCTCGCCGCATGCCGCTCGTGCAATTGGCCTTCGAGCGGACCGGTGGCGCGGTTGACCATCCGCCCGCGCTTGACCGCAGGCCGCGCGGCGATCTCGTCTTTCCAGCGCGTCAGGTTCTTGTATTCGTGCGTCTGCAAAAACTTGCGCGGATCGTTGTACGACGCGCCGTTCAACATGCCGTTGCCGTACCACGGCCAGATCGCCATGTCGGCGATGGTGTATTCGTCGCCGGCGACGTAGCGGTTATTGGCAAGCTGGCGGTCGAGCACGTCGAGCTGGCGTTTCACCTCCATCGCAAAGCGGTCGATGGCATATTTGATCTTCACCGCGGCATAGGCATAGAAATGCCCGAAGCCGCCGCCGACATAGGGCGTCGAGCCCATCTGCCAGAACAGCCAGTTCAGCGCCTCGGTGCGCTTGCCGCGGTCCTTCGGCAGGAAGGCACCGAACTTGTCGGCGAGGTAGAGCAGGATCGCGCCGGATTCGAACACGCGCTGCGGCGGCGTCGCGCTGTAGTCCATGAGCGCGGGAATTTTCGAGTTCGGATTCACCCCGACAAACCCGCTGCCGAACTGGTGGCCCTCCCCGATCCGAATCAGCCAAGCATCGTATTCGGCGCCGCTGTGGCCCGCGGCCAGCAGCTCCTCCAGCATGATCGTGACCTTGACGCCGTTCGGCGTCGCCAGCGAATAGAGCTGCAGCGGATGCTTGCCGCGCGGCAGTTCCTTCTCATACCTCGCGCCCGCGACAGGCTGGTTGATATGGCCGTAGCGCCAGTTGGTGCTGGGGCATTCGCCCTTTTCCCAGACCCAGACCTCCGGCGGTGTGTAGTCAGGTGTGTCAGTCATGTTGGGCTCTCGTGTGTCGCTCGATGGGCTGGCCGAATGGATAACGTCGCGAGCATGCGCTGTCCAATCATGGCTGCGGGCGTTGTCATGTTCGGCTGCGGCTGACAGGGTGCCTGCTTTCCGTCTATGGTGCGGTCACGCATTGTCGCAGGGCCAAACCCGCCATGGCAGCCAACATCAATCCGAACCCCTTCACCACCCGTCCGGAGATCGACGGCACCTTCGGGGTCGTCGCCTCCACGCACTGGATCGCCACCGCCGTCGGCATGGCGACGCTGGAGAAGGGCGGCAACGCCTTCGACGCCGCAGTCGCGACCGCGTTCACACTGCAGGTGGTCGAGCCGCACCTGAACGGGCCCGGCGGCGACGTGCCGGTGATCCTCTACGACATGCGGAAAGGGAAGCCCGAGGTGATCTGCGGTCAAGGCCCCGCCCCCGCCGGCGCGACCATCGCGCACTACAAGCGCGAAGGCCTCGACATGGTGCCGGGCACCGGCCTGCTCGCGGCCTGCATCCCCGGCATGTTCGACTCGTGGATGCTGCTGCTGCGCGACTACGGCACGATGCGGCTGGCCGACGTGCTTTGGCCCGCGATCTTCTATGCCCGCAACGGCCATCCGCTGGTCGAGCGCGCCAACGCCACGATCAAGACCGTCGAGAAATTGTTCCGCGAGCACTGGAAGACGTCGGCGGCGGTGTATCTGCCGGGCGGCACGGTGCCGGAGACCGGCACGCTGTTCACCAATACGACGCTCGCCGACACCTACGCCCGCGTGCTCAGGGCGGCGGAGAGCGCCGGCACCGGCCGCGAGGCGCAGATCGAGAAGGCACGCAAGGTCTGGTCGCAGGGCTTCGTCGCCGAGGCCATCGACAAGTTTTGCCGTCAGAAATTCATGGACGTGAGCGGCGCGCCGCACGCCGGGGTGCTGACCGGGCAGGACATGGCGAAGTGGCAGGCCACGGCCGAGGCGCCGCTCACTTACGACTACGGCCGCTACACGGTCTGCAAGGCGGCGTTCAGCCAGGGCCCGGTGACGCTGCAGCAGCTCGCGCTGCTGAAAGGTTTCAATCTCGACGGCCTCGACGTGACCGGGCCGGAGTTCATCCACCTCGTCGTGGAATGCTCAAAGCTCGCCTTCGCCGACCGCGAGAAGTTCTACGGCGATCCGAAGTTCGTCGACGTCCCGTTCGAGACCCTGCTCGGCGACGCCTACAACGCCGAACGACGCAAGCTCGTGACCGACAAGGCCTCGCTGGAGCTACGGCCGGGCTCCGTCGAAGGCTTCGGCTCGATCGTCAAGCTCAAGGCCGGGCCGAAGCTCGTCGCCGGCATGGGCGCGGGCGAGCCGACCGTGGGCCGCATGGGCGAGGTGGTCGGCGACACAGTGCATTTCGACATCGTCGACGCGGCCGGCAACATGGTGACGGCGACGCCGTCCGGCGGCTGGCTGCAATCCTCGCCGGTCATCCCCGAACTTGGCTTCTGCCTCGGTACGCGCGCGCAGATGTTCTGGCTCGAAGAAGGCCACCCGGCCTCGCTCGAGCCCGGCAAACGGCCACGCACCACGCTGTCGCCGACCATGGCGCTGCGCGACGGCGACGCGTATCTCGCCTGGGGCTCGCCCGGCGGCGACCAGCAGGACCAGTGGATCACGCAGTTCTTCCTCCGGCACGTCCATGCCGGGATGAACCTGCAGGAAGCCATCGACGCGCCCGCGTGGCACTCCGAGCACTTCCCGATCTCGTTCTGGCCGCGCACGGCGCGCCCCGGCGTGCTGCAGATCGAGCGGCGCGTGCCGAAGGAAACCCGCGACGAGCTTGCGCGCCGCGGCCACATTGTCGAGGTCGAGCCGGACTGGTCGGAGGGCCGGCTTACAGCGGCGTCGAAGGACGGCGTGCGCCGCAAGGCCGCCGCCAATCCGCGCGGCATGCAGGGCTACGCCGCGGGGCGATAGGGCATGATCCCGAAAAGTGGGAACCGGTTTTCGGATTGGATCATGCCCCTATCAAGAAGCGTTCGCCGTCAGCGGTCGTAGCGCACGGCGACCGGCGCCGCGATCCGCCACGATTGCTGAGCCTCGTCGGCAACCTGCGCATCGATCATCAGCAGGTGCTCCCGGTCGAAGGGAATACTGACGATCCGGCAGCTCACCGGCTTGAGCCCGGGGCTGACGCAACGCAGGTTCTCGAAATTGATCTGCTTGTAGTAGCCGTCGACCTTGCGCGCCTCGATGCGCTCGGTCGGGAAGAAAATCGTCCAGCGCCGGTCCTGGAACGTCCAGTTGCAGCTTTCGCGCGCCGAGATCCGGCAATCGCGGAAGACGATGGTCTCCACCGACTCCTTGGGCAGGGCGGTGTGCCAGTTGATGCTGCCCTGTGCGTTCGCCGGCGCGGATGTCAGCACCGCGACCGCGAGCATTCCCAGTGCGACAATACAGTGCATGGGCGGTTCCCGAGGCTGGGACCCGCATCATGACGGCGTTCGAGCCGAATTGCGCGCCGCGATTGCCGCGACGGTGAACCGACCGGCACTTCGTTCGATAAAATACGCCGGGCGGGATTTACCGGTTTGAGCCGACCGGCGGAACATTTTGCGACTCGCGGTCGTACCGGACCGCCCTGGGCGCGTCGATTCGCCAGGTCTGACCGACCGAGCCGGTCGTGACCGGATCGATGAACAGCATGTGCTCGCGGTCGAACGGCACGCTGATGATGCGGCAGGGAACCGTGGCCTGCAGCTCGACGCTGGCGCAGCTCAGGTTCTCGAAATTGATCTGCTTGTAGTAGCCGTCGATCTTGCGCGCCACGGCGCGATCTGCCGGGAAATACACCATCCAGGTGTAGTTCTGGAACGTCCATGCGCACCCCAAGCGCGCGGAAATCCTGCAGTCCTTGAAGGTGATCGATTCGATCAGTTGCTGGGCCGGGGTCGCGTGCCAATCGACGCCGCTCTGCGCGCGCGCGCTCGAAGGCGCCGACGCCGCCACGACGACAACCGCAACCGCCCACAACCGACGCATCATCGGACCCCCGCTACAGGGGCCGATCGCAACACGTTATGGTTACCGTTTGGTTACGAAGCCTGACGGCGGGTCAATCCTTGAGCGGTGTCGGGTCGTCCTTCGGCGGCTCGATGCCGAACGTCTTCGCCGTCATGCAGGTCATCGAGAATGCCCCGATCGCAGCCACCAGCGTCACCAGGCTCTCCAGGCCCATGGTCTTTTCCGCGGCGGCATAGGTCTCGTCGCTCAGGCCCTTGTTGGCGAGCAGTTCGCGCGCCACGGCGAAGCAGGTCCGCTCCCGCGCATCTGTCAGTTTCGGCTCCTGCCGGGCGTTGATCGCGTCGACCGTCGCCTGATCGATCCCGACGTTGAGCGAGGCGCGCACCTGCGCATGCCACGGATAGCGCGCGCCCCAGTGTCGCGCGACGGTGAGATTGACGATCTGGTGCTCGCGCCGCGACAGCGGCCCTTCGGCGACCCTGGCGCGCATGTTCTGCGCCGCCTCGAAGATCTTGGGGACGCGGATGTAGGCGTAATACGGCCCGCCGAGCGGTCCGCCCGCGGCCTTGGCGGCGTCGTAGACGCGCCCCTGATCGGCATTCATTTCCGACCGGTCCAGCAACTTGATACGCGGCATCCGAACCCTCCCCGTGCCTGATTGCGGCGGGAGGCTAGCACCGGGCGCGGCAGCGCGCGAGCGGACGCAACCCGGATTTCGCTTCGCTCCATCCGGGCTACAATCGCCGGCGACGGAGGAACCGACATGAACGAACAGCCACGCCGGCCACTGGGCCCGCAAACCTGGGACATTGTCCGCCACAAGCTCGACCAATCGCTGCCGTTCGCCAACATGCGCGACACGCCCTACTACCGCGACTGCGTGTGGGAGCAGTTCTCGGAGGCCGAGTACAAGCGCCGCTACGCCGCGCTGCGCTCAAAGATGCGCGAGCACCGGCTCGACGCGATCGTCGTGCCCGGCGGGCCGAGCCACTGGAGCTTCGGCGCGGGGATGACATGGCTGACCGGCCATTGGGAGTGGCATGCGCTTGCCTCCTACGTGCTGGTGCCGGCCGACGGCGAGCCGACCATGATCTACTCCATGGGCGGCACGCACGCGGAGGCCGTGCGCCGCCATGTGTCGGTCGCGGTCAAGGACGTGCGCCACAGCCGCAACGGCCAGTACGCCATGGTGATGGTCGAGCGGCTGCGCGAGCTGAAACTGGATAAGGCGCGCATCGGGCTGATGGAGATCGACCCGCGCCATGCCGACTATCTGCCGGTGAACCAGTACGAGACGCTGCGGCGCGAACTGCCGGACGCCGAACTCGTATTCACGCGGAAGTTCCTCCACGAGCTGGTCGTGATCCACTCTCAGGAGGAACTCGACTGCGTGCGCAAGGCTGGCGTCCTGTGCCAGCGCGCCATGGAGGCGATGGTCGCGCGCGCGAAGCCCGGCGTGAAGGAATACGAGCTGAAAGCCGCGGCGGCGTCAGCCATCATGGACGGCGGCGGCGACATCGATTTCCTCATCATCGGCTCGACTCCGATGGACAACCCGGCGCTGATCTTCGGCAATCCGCGGCCGTCCGGGCGCGTGCTCAAGCGCGGCGACTTGGTCAACATGGAGCTGGCCGCCGGCTACCGTGGCTACACCGCGCAGATCGGCTCGCCGATCACGCTCGGCCCGCCGACCGACATGGTGCGCCGGTTCTGGGACGAGATCGTGCTGCCGGGTTATCGCAAGATCGAGGCCGAGATGCTTCCCGGCAGAAACGCCGAAGCGATGCGCAAGGCCGGCGATTTCTTCCGCGAGAAGGGCGTGCAGTCGCGCCCGACCCACTGCCACGGCATCGACATCGTCACCGACAATCCGCATGTGGCCGCCGACCACGTCGAGGGCACCGAGAGCGACAAGGTGCTGAAACCCGGCATGGTGGTGATGGCCGAGCCGAATCCGATCACGGCCGACGGGATGTTCGGAATCTTCCTCGGCCACACCTACATCATCACGGAAACGGGCCGCGAGATCGTGGACGAGTTTCCGTTCGGGATTGCGGTGGCAGATTAGAGCTAGCCGCGCAGCACGCCGAGCCACTCGCGGACGCGGCTCGCCGCGTTCCACAGCGCCGGGGTCTGCTTGATCAGACGCTTTATGCCGCGTTCGGCAGAGATCGCCGCGGCGGCGGGCATACCGCGCCATGTCGCCGCCGAGACGTGATCGTAGAGCCTGAACACGCCGTCGCACCATTCGCTCTTGTAGCGTTCGTCGCCGATGGTGAAGTCGAACGTGTCGCATTTCCGCTCGATGGCGTAACGCATCAGGTCGTGAAGGTGCGCGACGCCGGGGCCGAATTTCGCCGCTTCGCCGTCGCCGTGGCTCGCGATCACGTGATAATAGCGGCCACGAAAGATGAGCCCGAGGTTGGCCGCTGCGCATTCGCCGCCGACGTCGAGGCGGCTCAGGTGCGCCATTTCGCGCGTCGCGGGCGCGGTTGCGATGTCGCGGAAGAACGCGCGATAGCCGGGCCGCGCGAACACATCGTCGGCACCCATGCGAATGAGCGAACGCGATTTCTGCTCGATCAGCGTCTCGAAGCTTGCCGAAAGCTCGGCGCCGCCCTGCGGATTGACGAAGCGCACTTCGCCCAGATCGCCGAGCCGCTTGCGCTTGGTTCGGTCGCGCCGCCGCGTACTGGAGGAGCGCTTGTCGGCGTAAAACGTTTCCCAGTCGCCGGTGAGCGGCGTCCAATAAGCGCCGTTCGGATTGAGGCCGGCGCGCAGGGTCAGCATCGGGTTGTCCTGTTCGCCGACGCGCTCCGGCATCTTGTCGAAGCAAACCACGTCGTGGCGCAACCGAGGCTGGCTTTGCAACTCGGCGGCGATCCCGTGCCACAACGCGGCGAAGTCGTCCGGTCCAACACGCGAAGCGAAGCCCGATGCCAGCAGCGGCGCGTTGTAGTCGCACAGGTCCGAGCCGAGAAATGTCAGCCGCCGCACGAGCCCGCCCGGCACGGCCATCAGCGGCAGCAGCATGAGCATAGCGCCCGAGCCGTCGCGCACGATTGCGATAGCCGGACGCACGTCCTGCGGCGCGCCGACGTGGCGCTGCCACGCCGACAACCAGTCGAAGCTCTGGAACACGGTGCAGTCCGCGGTCCGCTCGAAGGCGCGCCAGTCCCGCTCGACCGCAGACAGGTCTTCGTGAATGGAGAACGAAACGTCGGCGCGGCCCCGCGTGGCGGGCTCCGATCGGGGACGAGCCGGCGCCGGACGGACATCGTGGTCCGCGTCGACTGTGGCGTCGCGCAGCGCTTGAGTGGTCTGGATCATGGGCCGGACCATGGCCGGACAATGCAATCAAACCATGAAGCGGCGGGCCGTTGCGCGGATCACGGTTAATCAAGTGCAAACCGGACTGTGGAATCCCTGCCGGCGGCCGCAAAGCCGGCCATCGGGCGTGACCATAAAGCAGCCACCGCTGCCGTCCGGTTCGCCTTTCCCTGTCCCTGCGGGCGTTCGATACTGAAACACCCGCCTTCAATTCGCTTCGGCGGGCGGCGAGGCAGTCCATGGGCGTCCGGCCGTTCGGCGCACGCGTAACACGGTTCGAGGACCCGGCGCTTCTGTCGGGCCGTGGGCGCTATGTCGACGACGTCGCCATCGACGGCGCACTGCATGCGTGCTTCGTCCGCAGCCCGATGGCGCATGCCAGAATCCGGTCGATTGACGGTGCGGCGGCGCGCGCCGTGCCGGGC
Source organism: Alphaproteobacteria bacterium (assembly GCA_016869215.1). Lineage (GTDB taxonomy): Bacteria > Pseudomonadota > Alphaproteobacteria > Rhizobiales > Xanthobacteraceae > Z2-YC6860. The sequence goes on from VGEP01000005.1 coordinate 62,360, forward strand.
GTCCATGCGGTCCTGACTGCGAACGACCTGCCGGAGCCGATGCGCAGCATGCGCATACCGACGCTGCAGGCCAACCCGGCGATGAAGCTGATCCGCACGCAGCATTGTCTGGCGCGCGAAGAAGTCTGCTACGTCGGCGAGCCCGTGGCCGTCGTCGTCGCCGAGACGCGCCACATTGCGGAGGACGCCGCCGCGCTGGTCGACGCCGACTACGATCCGCTTCCGGTCGCGGCCGAGATCGAGGATGCGGCGCAGCAGGGCGCGGCCCTCGCGCATTCCGGCCTGTCCGACAACGTCGCCTGCGCATTGCGGATGGAATACGGCGACGTCGATGCGGCTTTCGCATCGGCGGCGCACACGGTCGAGGAGACGTTTTCTACCCACCGCGGCGGCGGTATGCCGATGGAGACGCGCGCGGCGATCGCCGAACACGATCTCGCCGACGGTCGCCTGACGGTGTGGTCGGCGACGCAGACGCCGCATCTCGGACGCCGCATCCTCGCCGATCTGCTCGATCGCGACATCGAATCGATCCGCATGATCGCGCCCGACGTCGGGGGCGGCTTCGGAATTAAGGCGCCGTTCTATCCGGAGGAGGCGGTGATCCCGGCCGCCGCGCTGCTGCTCGGCCGTCCTGTGAAGTGGACCGAGGACCGCCGCGAGAATTTCCTCAGCGCCACGCAGGAACGCGACCAGCGCTGGACATTGGCGCTGGCGCTCGACCGGGACGGCCGGATTCTCGGCCTGCGCGGCACGACGCTGCACGAGCAGGGTGCGTTCATGCCGTGGGGCCTGGTGATGCCCTACGTCGCCGGCGTGGCCGTGCTCGGACCCTATGCCGTGCCGAATTACCGGCTCGACGTGACCGTCGCCGTCAACAACAAGACGCCGGTCGCGCCGGTGCGCGGCGCCGGCCGCCCGCAGGCGGTATTTGCCATCGAGCGCCTGATGGACCGTGCGGCGCAGACGCTCGGGCTCGACCGCGCTGAGTTCCGGCGCAGAAATCTCGTCGCGCCACGGCAGATGCCCTACGCAACCGGGCTCTCGCTCGGCGGCAAGCCCGTGACTTATCAGAGCGGCGACTTCCCAGGCGGCCAGACGATGGCGATGGAAGCCGCCGGCTACGCCGGTTTCGCCGCACGGCAGGCGCAGGCCCGCGCGCGGGGCCGCTACATCGGCATTGGCTTGGCGAACTACGTGGAAGGAACCGGTCTCGGCCCCTACGAAGGCGCGAGCGTGCGCATCCTGCAGAACGGCAAGGTCGCCGTCGCGACCGGCGCCACCAGCCAGGGCCAGGGCACCAGGACCACATTGGCGCAAGTGGTCGCCGACCGGCTCGGCTGCAAGATCGAGGACGTGACCGTCACGCTGTCGGACACCGCCGCGTTTCCGATGGGCGTCGGCGCGTTCGCGAGCCGCCAAGCCATCGCCGCGGGCAGTGCGGCGCACGCCGCAAGCCTCGCGGTGCGCGAGAAGGTCGTCGCGCTGGCCGCGCGGGCGCTCGGCGTGCCCACGGACGACATCGACGTGGACGACAGCCGCGCCACCGCGCGCAGCGGCAACAAGCCGTCGCTGACGTTCGGCGAGCTGGCGCGAATGGCGCAGGGCGTCCCGGGCGTGTCGTTTCCGGAAGGCCAGGGCGCCGGACTGGAACACACCGCCTATTTCCACCCGCCGGGCTATTCGTTCTGCAACGGCACGCATGTGGCCGAAGCCGAGGTCGATCCGATGACCGGCGGCGTGACGCTCCTCGACTACGTGGTCGCGCACGACTGTGGGACCGTCATCAATCCGATGGTGGTCGACGGCCAGGTGCACGGCGGGGCGGCGCATGGCATCGGCAACGCGCTGTTCGAGCGTATGGCCTACGACGCCGACGCCAATCCGCTGACCACAACCTTTCAGGACTATTTATTGCCCGCCGCGCCCGAAGTGCCGACGTTCCGCGTCGAGCACGTCGAGACGCCGAATCCGACCAACCCCATCGGGGTCAAGGGTGCGGGCGAAGGCGGCGCGATCCCTGCGCCCGCAGCAGTGATCTCCGCCATCGAGGACGCGCTGTCGCCGTTCGGCGTGCGGTTCTCCGAGTTCCCGCTGACACCCGAGGCCATCGTGCGCGCGTTGCGCGAGGCGGGAGCGTACGAAACGCTGGCATCCAGCTAGCGCATTCGCCGCCGCGCCGGGCTTTTCCCGGCCGTCCCGCCATCGGATACTGTGGACGGCAGGCGGCGGAGTTTTCGCGAATGGGTTCGAAGCAATTCGGCGCGCGCGTGGCGCGTCTCGAAGATCCGGCGCTGCTCACCGGCAGAGGCCAGTTCGTCGACGACCTGACACTGCCCGGCATGCTGCACGCCGCCTTCGTGCGCAGCCCGCATCCGCACGCTCGCATCCGCAGGATCGATGCAGCGGCTGCACGCGCGATGGCAGGCGTGCATGCGGTGCTGACCGCAAGCGAACTGCCGGAGCGGCTTGCCACCGGCCAAATCCCCATGCTGGTGCCGAACCCCGCCATCAGGACCCCGCGCACGCAGGTATCGCTGGCACGCGACGAGGTCTGCTACGCAGGGCAGACGGTCGCGGTCGTCGTCGCCGACAGCCGGCCGCTCGCCGAGGATGCGGCGGCGGCCGTCGCGGTCGACTACCAGCCGCTGCCCGCCATCAGCGATGCCCGGGACGCGGTGAGGCCCGGCGCCGCGCGCGCCCACAGCGACCTCGAGTCCAACGTCGCGGCCTTCGTGCCGATGAGCTACGGCGATGTCGATGCCACATTCGCCAACGCGCCGCACGTCTTCGAGGAGACGTTCTGGCTGCATCGCGGCGGCGCAATGACTCTGGAGGGCCGCGCAGTGCTGGCTCGGCACGACGCTTCCGCCGACATGCTGACGGTGTGGTCGGCGACGCAGACGCCGCATCTGTGCCGCGGCCAGATCGCCGACCTGCTGGAGCGCGATCCGGAATCGGTACGCGTGATCGCCCCCTTGGTCGGCGGCGGCTTCGGCACCAAGGCGCCGTTCTACGCCGAGGAGGCGGTGATCCCGGCCGCCGCGGTCATGCTCGGCCGCCCGGTGAAGTGGCAGGAGGACCGGCGCGAGCATTTCCTGTCGGCGACGCAGGAGCGCGACCAGCAATGGATCGCGTCGATCGCGGTCGACGGCAACGGAAACATTCTAGGCCTACGCGCCAAAATGCTGCACGACACCGGCGCGTTTCTGCCCTGGGGCATCATCGTGCCGTTCATCGCCGCGACGACCTTTCCCGGCCCTTACGTCATTCCGGCGTACCGCATCGAGACCACCGTCGCCTTCACCAACCGCGTTCCGACCACGGTCGTACGCGGCGCGGGCCGTCCGCAGGCGGTGTTCGCGATGGAGCGCCTGATGGACCGGGTCGCGCGCGAATTGAAACTCGACCGCAACGCGGTGCGCGCGCGCAACATGATCCGGCCCGAGCAGATGCCCTACGCGCCGGGGCTGACGTTCCGCGACGGCAAGCCGCTGGTTTATGTCGGCGGCGATTTTCCGAAGAGCCAGCGCGAGGCCGTGCGGCTCTCGGGCTACGAGGACTTCGCCGCGCGGCAGGCGGAGGCGCGCAAGCAAGGCCGCTTTATCGGCATCGGGATCGCCAACTATGTCGAGGGCACGGGGCTCGGCCCGTTCGAAGGCGTCACCGTGCGCGTGATGCAGAACGGCAAGGTCGCGGTCGCGACCGGCGCAACCACGCAGGGCCAGGGCACACGCACCACCATCGCGCAGATCGTCGCCGACCGGCTCGGCTGCCGGATCGAGGACATCGTGATGTCGCTCGGCGACACCGGCGCGATCTCGCAGGGCGTCGGCGCGTTCGCGAGCCGGCAGGCGGTGAACGCCGGAAGCTCGGCGCACATCGCGGGACTTGCCGTGCGCGGCAAGGTCGTCGAGTTTGCGGCGCGCGTACTTGGCGTGCCGGCCGCCGACATCGACGTGGAGGACGGCCGCGCGACCGCTCGTTCCGGCAACAAGCCGTCGCTCACGTTGGGCGAGCTGGCGCGCATGGCGCAGGGCACGCCCGGCGTGTCGTTCCCCGAGGGCCAGACCGCGGGCCTGGAGCACACCGCGTTCTTCACCGCACCGCAGGCGTCATATTGCAACGGCACGCATGTGGTGGAGGCCGAGGTCGATCCGATGACCGGCGGCGTTACGCTGCTCCGCTACACCGTGGCGCACGACAGCGGCGTGGTCATCAATCCCATGATCGTCGACGGCCAGGTGCAGGGCGGCGCCGCGCACGGCATCGGCAACGCTCTGTTCGAGCACATGCGCTACGACGACGGCGGAAACCCCCTCACCACCACGTTCCAAGATTATCTGCTGCCCTCAGCGCCCGACGTGCCGGGCTGTGCTATCGAGCACGTCGAGACGCCAAACCCGCTCAATCCCATCGGCGTCAAGGGCGCGGGCGAAGGCGGCACCATTCCCGCGCCGGCCGCCATTGTTGCCGCTATCGAGGACGCACTGTCGCCTTTCGGCGTGCGCTTCACGGACATGCCGCTGACGCCCGAGAAAATCGTATCGACGCTGCACACGGCAGGGGCTTACGATAAGCTCGATGCCGCATGAGCGAGACCCCGGCCCCCAACAGCCAGTCCGCCAAGAGCCAGTCGCCATTCTGGCGCTTCTCGATCTCCTTCTACGCCGTGCCGGGCGTGGCCCCCGCCTGCATCGAATTGCAGGACCGCGCCGGCGTCGACGTCAACGTGCTGTTCTTCCTGCTCTGGAGCGCAACGCTTGGCCGCGCGCTGAGTGCCGCCGAAGTCGCTGCCCTCGACAAGACCATCGGCGCCTGGCGCGACATGACGGTGGTGCCGCTGCGCAACATCCGGCGCGCGCTGAAGGAGCCGCCTGCCATCGTGGCCCCCGGCATTGCCGAGACGTTCCGCAGCCGCATCAAGTCGGCCGAACTGGAGGCCGAGCGGCTGCAGCAGGAGGCGATGTACGGGCTGACGCTCACCGGCCCGCTGGGCCAGCCGGCAGCGAACGCAGCGTCCGCGGCCAAGGCCAGCACCGACGCCTACCAGTCGGTGCTGGGTCCCTTCCCAACCGGGCCGCTCGAAGCCATCCTGTCCGCGCTTGCAAAGTTCGACCCCGGCCCTTCCGGCGGCGCATGACCGGGCCGAAAACCGGTTCCCAGGCTTCGGCCACATGCGCTAGGGATGGGTAGAGCGCACACGCAGAGATCGAGAATGAGCACCAAGGTTCCCCGGCGGCTGGTGGTCGGCATTTCCGGCGCGTCCGGCACCATCTACGGCATTCGGATTCTCGAACTGCTGAAGAAGACCGACATCGAGACCCATCTGGTGATGAGCAAGTCGGCCGAGATGACGATGGTCTACGAGACCAAGTTCAAGCCGAAAGAGGTGCGCGCGCTCGCCTCGGTGAACCATCCGGCCGCCGACATCGGCGCCTCGATCTCGTCGGGATCGTTCGCAACCATGGGCATGATCGTCGCGCCCTGCTCGATCAAGACCATGAGCGAGATCGCGACCGGCGTGACCTCGTCGCTCGTTTCGCGCGCGGCCGACGTGGTGCTGAAGGAGCGCCGAAGGCTCGTGCTCGCGGTGCGCGAGACGCCGCTGCACGGCGGCCATCTGCGGACCATGACGACGCTTTCCGACATCGGGGCTATCGTCGCGCCGATCGTGCCGGCGTTCTACAACAAGCCGAAGACGATCGACGACATCATCAATCACAGCGTCGGCCGGCTGCTCGACCTGTTCGGCATCGACACCAAGACGGTAAAGCGCTGGGAAGGCGGCCCGGCGGAGGAATGAGGCATTTCGCTCGACCGGTGCGGCACACTCGGTTCACCCTCCCCCTCCAGGGGAGGGTGAAAGGAGTTCGCGGCTCGCTCGCGGCGTAACATCGGGAGGATCGAATGGACCAGAAAACCTACGACATCGGCATGAAGATGCGCCGCAAGGTGGCCGGCGACGAATACGTCGACAAGGCGATGGCGGGCGTCGACGATTTCAACCGCGACTTCCAGCGCATCGTCACGCAATACTGCTGGGGCGAGGCCTGGGGCGACGACACGCTGCCGCCGCGCGAGCGCTCGATCCTCAACCTCGGCATGATCGCCTCGCTCGGCCGGATGGAGGAGTTCCAGACCCACGTGCGCGGCGCGTTGAACAACGGCATGACGCCAAACGAAATCCGCGCCGTGCTGATCCAGATCGCGGTCTATTGCGGCATCCCCTGCGGCGTCGATTGCTTCCGGCACGCGCGGCCTATCATTGCGGAGTGGCAGAAGAAGCAGCAGAAGTAGCAGCATCATGCTCGACCAGCCGGACAAGCGCAGCGCCGCGGCGAAGGCTGCCGGCCCCGCGCTCGACTTCCAGCAGCACCTCGCGCGGCTGGAGGCGGAAGGGCTGGTCGTCCGCATCGACGATCCGATCGACAAGGACACCGAGTTGCACCCGCTGGTGCGCTGGCAGTTCCAGGGCGGGCTGCCGGAGGACAAGCGCCGCGCGTTCCTGTTCACCAACGTCACCGACGGCAGCGGCCGCCGCTACGACATGCCGGTGGTGGTGGGCGCGCTGTCGGCGTCGCCGGACATCTACGCCATCGGCATGGGCCGCACGGTCGAGGACATCGGCAAGGCGTGGCTCGACGCCATCGCCCATCCGATCGCGCCGGTGCGCGTTCAGTCCGGCGCGTGCCAGGAGGTCGTCATCACGGGCGACGACCTGCGCAAGCCGGACGGCGGCCTGAAGGCGCTTCCGGTGCCGATCTCAACGCCGGGCTTCGACGCCGCGCCCTATTTCACCGCCACGCTCTGCGTCACCAGGGACCCCGAGAGCGGCATCCAGAACATGGGCACCTACCGCGCCGGGCTCAAAGCCACCGACCGGCTCGGCGTGCGCATGGCCTCGCGGATCGGCGGCGCCGGCGGCTATCAGCACTGGCTCAAGCACAAGAAGCTCAAAAAGCCGATGCCGGTCGCAATCGTCAACGGCTGCGCGCCGGTCGTCACCTTCACCGGGCCGCAGAAGCTCGCCATCGACATGGACGAGATGGGCGTCGCGGGCGCGCTCGCGGGCGAACCGATCCGCACTGTCAAATGCGTCACCGTCGATCTCGACGTCCCGGCCGACGCCGAACTCGTGATCGAAGGACTGATCGATCCGGAGCTGCTCGAACCCGAAGGCCCGTTCGGCGAAAGCCACGGCTATATCGCGCTCGAAGACTTCAACATGTCGATGCAGGTGACCGCGATCACCCACAAGCACAAGCCGGTATTCGTGTCGCTGGTGAGCCAGGTCACGCCGAGCGAATCGAGCGTCATCAAGAAGGTCGCCTACGAGCCGATGTTCCTGTCGCATCTGCGCGACCACATGGGCGTCAAGGGCATCCGCGGCGTGTCGCTGCACGAGCCGCTGTCGAACGTGCGGCCGGTCATCTTCCTGCAGTTCGCGCAAGGTGCACCCCGCACCGAGGTGTGGCGCGGCATCCACGGCGCATCCACGCTGCGCGCGGATTGCGGAAAGATCGTCGTCGCGGTGAGCGAGGACATCGACCCGGCCAACACCGACGCGGTGTGGTGGTCGATCGCCTATCGCTGCAATCCGGTCGAGGACGTGCATGTGGTGCCGCATCGTTCGAGCGGTCACGGTCCGAAGTCGGGCCGCCGCCCCAACGATTCCTCGCTGTTGATCGATTCCACGCTCAAGCAGCCGTTCCCGCCGCTCGCCCTGCCCACGCGCGAATATATGGAGCGCGCCCGCGCGATCTGGGAACGGCTCGGCCTGCCCGCGCTGTCGCCGCAGCCGCCGTGGCACGGTTATCCGCTCGGGGAGTGGGCGGACGAATGGGATACCTATGCGCGCCGCGCGGTCGCAGGCGAATGGGAACAGAGCGGGAAAGAAACGTTCGCACGCCGCCGCGGCGGGCTGACACCTGAAACACCGGTCCATCAGGCGCCGAAAGACGACGACTAGCCTGCAAAATCCCGCCGTCGAATTTTCATGGCGTTGAAGCTGTAATGTTCCACGGCAACACCGGCACATGTTGCGCCGCAACAGCAGCGCAAATTTGCATTGCTCGGGAACAGGCACAGCGAGCGCGGGTCATCGCCCGCAAAGCCGCTTGCCGCCTGGAATATCGTCCACCACAGATTGTTGATTTGAAATAGTCCAATTAGACTTTTGACATCGAAGAACAAGGCCCGGCCTTCAGACGTGTCGGCCGGGACTCTCACCTGGGGAGGTTCGAGAATGGTTCGCCTGAACATCAACGGCAGAGATCACAACGTCGACGTCGACGGCAACACGCCCCTTCTATGGGCGATCCGCGACAACGTCGGCCTGACCGGCACGAAGTACGGCTGCGGCATCGCGCAATGCGGCGCCTGCACGGTCCACGTCGATGGCGTCGCCATGCGTTCGTGCTCGCTTCCAGTGAGCGCCGCGGTCGGCAAAAAGATCGTCACCATCGAAGGCCTCGCCGTCAACGGCGTGCTGCACAAGGTGCAGAAGGCCTGGATCGACCATGAGGTCCCGCAATGCGGCTACTGCCAGGCCGGCATGATCATGGCCGTGGTGGAACTGCTGAAGGACAAGCCGAAGCCGACCGACGCCGACATCGACAACACAATCACCAACATCTGCCGCTGCGGCACCTTCCAGGAAGTCCGCGCAGCAATCCACGCCGCGGCCAAGGCGTAAGGGAGGGAGCCATCATGAACTTCGTTCCAAAGATGAATCGCCGCTCCTTCGTCATCGGCACCGCTGCTGCAGGCGGCGGCCTCGCCATCGGGTTCGATCTGCCGTTCGGCTCCGGCACCGCGCAGGCCTCCGGCCTGACCGGCACGGAAGTCGGCATCTGGGTTGCGCTCAAGCCCGACGATACCATCGTCGTCCGCGTCGCCCGCTCCGAGATGGGCCAGGGCACGATTACCGGACTTTGCCAGCTCGTGGTCGAGGAACTCGAAGGCGACTGGTCCAAGGTCACCTACGAATATCCGACACCCGGCGAGCACGTTAAGCGCAAGCGCGCCTGGCAGTCGTACTCGACCGGCGGCAGCCGCGGCATCCGCGAGTCGCACCAGTACGTCCGCGAGGGCGGGGCTGCGGCGCGTTTGATGCTGCTGCAGGCGGCGGCCAACGAGTGGAAGGTTCCGGTCGACCAGCTCAAGGCCGAGAACAGCGTCATCACCGGCCCGGGCGGGAAACGCACCACCTACGGCAAGGTCGCCGAGGCCGCGTCCAAGCTGCCGGTGCCCGCGAAGCCTGCACTGAAGGATCCGAAGAACTGGAAGATCGTCGGCAAGCCGGTGAAGCGGCTCGACACCGCCGACAAGGTGACCGGCAAGCAGGTCTACGGCTTCGACCTCAAGCTGCCCGGAATGCTGACCGCGACGATCAAGGAATCTCCGGTATTCGGCGGCAAGGTGAAGAGCTTCGACGCCGCCAAGGTCGCGGGCATGAAGGGCGTCAAGAAGGTCCTGAAGGTCGGAGACACCGCCGTTGCCGTCGTGGCCGACACCTACTGGCAGGCCAAGACCGCGCTCGATGCGCTGCCGGTCGTGTGGGACGAAGGCCCGAACGCCAAGGTCTCCAGCGCCTCGATCGCCGACACGCTGAAGGCCGGCCTCGATGCGCCGCAAGCCTTCGTCGGCGCCCAGGCCGGCGACGCCAAGGCGGCCATCGCCGGCGCGGCGAAGAAGATCGAGGCGGTCTATTCGTATCCGTACCAGAACCACGTCTGCATGGAGCCGATGAACGCCACCGCGCGTTACACGGCCGACAAGTGCGAGGTGTGGGTGCCGACGCAGGACGGCGAGGCGTCGTTTGCGGCTGTGATCGCCGCTTCGGGCCTGCCCGCCGAAAAATGCGAAGTCTACAAGATCAACCTCGGCGGCGGCTTCGGCCGGCGCGGCGCGTTCCAGGACTACGTGCACCAGGCGGTGCGGATCGCCAAGGAGATGCCCGGCACGCCGGTCAAGCTCCTGTGGTCGCGCGAGGAGGACATGGCGCAGGGCCGATTCCACCCGACCATGCAGTGCAAGCTCGTCGGCTCGTTCGACAAGGACAACAACCTCACCGGCCTGCACATGCGGCTGTCGGGGCAGTCGATCCTTGCCGCAGTGCGTCCGGCGATCGTCGAAGCGCAGAAGGGCCGCGACCCGCTGGTGTTCCAGGGGGTGGCTGACGCGTCCGTGCTCGGCGAGCACTCGCTCGGCTACACGTTCCCGAACGTGCTGATTGACCACGCCATGCGCAACCCGCACGTCCCGCCGGGCTTCTGGCGCGGCGTGAACATCAACCAGAACTGCATCTTCATGGAGTGCTTCATCGACGAACTGGCCCATGCTGCGGGCCAGGATGCGCTGGCGTTCCGCCGCAAGCTCATGGAAAAGCACCCGCGCAACCTTGCGGTGCTCAATGCGGTGGCCGAGAAGATTGGCTGGGGCAAGCCGGCCCCGCAGGGGCGGTTCTACGGCCTGTCGCAGATGAAGGCCTTCAACGCCTACGTGGCGGCGGCGGCCGAGATTTCGGTGACCGGCGGCAACAAGCTGAAGGTCCACCGCATCGTCGCGGCGACCGACCCGACCTACGCCGTCAACCCGGCGCAGATCGACCGGCAGGTCTCGGGCTCGTTCGTGTACGGACTGTCGGCCATGGCCTGGCAGGAATGCTCGGTCAAGGACGGCCGCATCGCCGAACTCAACTTCGACACCTACAACTCGATGCGGATCGCCCAGATGCCGAAGGTCGAGTCGATCGTCATGCCGTCGGGCGGCAGCGGGCCGTGGGGCGGCATCGGCGAGCCCACGATCTGCGTGGCAGCACCGGCGGTGATGAACGCGTTCTTCCGCGCGACCGGGCGGCGTATCCGCACGTTCCCGCTGAAGAACCACGGCATCGAGCTGGTTTAGCTCTGTGTCGATCAGGCGCGGCGGCTCACCTAGCCGCCGCGCCTTCTTTTCTCTCCGTCCTTCCGGAGCAGCGCGCTCCGTGTAACCCCGGAGAGTCCGCGATGTCTCGCGCTGCCATCGACCGCCGCCGCTTCTTGGCCTCGGCTGCGGCCGCCGGGACGGCGGCGTCGTTTCCCACGCCCGCCGTTTCGCAGAAGGCCGGTCCTTCGCTCGCGGTGATCGGCGGCGGTTTCGGCGGCGTGGCCTGCGCGCGGGTGCTGCGCAAGGCCATTGCCAACGCCACCGTAACGCTGGTCGAGGCCAACGCGACCTACACCGCGCCGCCGCTAAGCAACGCAGCCATCGCAGGAATCTATCCGCTGGACCATCAGCGGTTCGGCTACGACGGCGTTCGCAAAACCGGCGTCGCCGTCGCGCTGTCGGCCGCCACCGCCGTCGACCCCGGGAAGCGGACGGTGACGCTCGCGAACGGCACGCAGCTCGCCTACGACCGCCTGGTGATCTCGCCCGGCGTCGCCATGCGATGGAACGCCATCCCCGGCTACGACCGCAGGGCGGCGGAGGCCATGCCGCATGCCTGGAACGACGGCGGGCAGGTCGGGTTGCTGCGGAAGCAGATCGAAGCGATGGATGACGGCGGCACGGTCGTCGTCTCGGCGCCGGTCAACCCCGCGCGCTGTCCGCCCGCTCCCTACGAGCGCGCAAGTCTGATCGCGCATTATCTGAAGACGCACAAGCCGCGCTCCAAGGTGATTGTGCTCGACGCCAAGGACGGCTTCACCATGCAGCGGCTGTTCCAGGCGGCCTGGAAGGAGCTCTATCCCGGCATGATCGAGTGGATTCCGCCGTCGAGCGGCGGCTCGCTCGCGTCGGTCGACGCCGAAACGCGCACGATCAGCACCGATTTCGATAAGTACAAGGCCGCGGTCGCCAGCATCATCCCGCCGCAGACGGCGGGACACGCCGCCGAGCTCGCCGGCGTCGCCGACCGCACCGGCTGGTGTCCGGTCGATCCGATGACGTTCGAATCCAAACTTGTGTCCGGGGTTCACGTGATCGGCGACGCGGCCATCGCGGGCGCCATGCCGCGCTCGGCTTCGGCCGCGCAATCGCAGGCAACGATCTGCGCGCAGGCCATCGCGGCGCTGCTCGCAGGCCGGCAACCGGCGCAGCCGACGCTCAGCAGTTCGTGCTACAGCCTGATCGCGCCGGACTACGCCATTTCGCAGCGCGGGAAGTACCGCCCGGTGGACGGCCAGTATGCCGAGGCGGACGGCGGCCTGATCGTCAGCCCGCTCGATGCGCCGCGCTCCGTCCGCAAACGGGAAGCCAACGAGGCCGAGGCGTGGTATCGCGCCATCACCGGCGAGGTGTTCGGATGAACGGCCGGCTGGCCCTCGCGCTCGCGCTTGCAGCCTTCAACGCTGCGTCGAGCCAGGCGCAGTCCGGCCTTGTGCCTTATCAGGTCGTGGGCGACGCCATTCCGCGGTCGCTGACCGGCGCGCCCGGCGATCCGGCGCGCGGCCGCGCCATCGTGACCCGGCGCGAGTACACCTGCCTGCTCTGCCACTCTGGGCCGTTTCCGGAGGAGCGGTTCCAGGGCAACCTCGCGACCGACATGCGGGGCGCGGGCGCCCGCTGGACGCCGGGGGAACTGCGGCTGCGGCTGGTTGACGCCACCCGCCTCAATCCGGCTACGATCATGCCGCCCTTTTACCGGGCGGACGGCCTGAATCGCGTCGGCCCGGCGTGGCGGGGCAAGCCGATCCTGACCGCCGAGCAGATCGAGGATGTGGTGGCGTTCCTTTCAACATTGCGCGATTGACGGGCAAGCACCGCGACCGGCGTTGCGGGTTCGGGTAGAATAAACTGAAAGTCGGAGCTGCGATGGGCGAACGGCTGACAGGGCGATCCAATCGCCGCCAGTTCCTGGCGGCGGCAGGCGGCGCCGCGCTGGCGCTGACCGTGCGGCCCGCTTCGGCGACGCCCGCCGCGATGACGCTCGCCATCCGCAAGGTCGCCGGCGAATCCGAGATCAAGCCCGGCAAGGTCAAGATCGACATGCCGCCGCTGGTCGAGAACGGCAACGCCGTGACCATGACCGTGTCGGTCGACAGCCCGATGACCGCGGCCGATCACGTCAAGTCGATCCACGTCTTCACCGAAAGGAATCCGCAACCGAACGTCATCGACGTTTCGCTCGGGCCGCGCGCCGGCCGCGCCAGCATCACAACCCGCATCCGGCTCGCCGACACCCAGAAGATCACCGCGATTGCGCAATTGTCGGACGGCTCGTTCTGGTCCGACAGCATCGAGGTCATCATTACGCTCGGCGCCTGTCTCGAGGATAATTTGATCTGATGGCACGCACGCTGATTAACGTTCCAGCCAAGGCCAAGCGCGGCGAGATCATCGCGATCAAGACGCTGATCTCGCACACCATGGAGACGGGGTTCCGGCACACCAACCTCGGCGTCCGGATCCCGCGCGACATCATCGACACGCTGATTTGCACCTACAACGGCGAGGAAATCTTCCGCACCAGGCTGCATCCCGCCATCGCCGCGAATCCCTTTGTCACGTTCCACACCGTCGCGACGGAGAGCGGGACGATTGGCTTCAGGTGGACCGGAGACAAAGGCTTCTCCGCCACGGCGTCGGCGAAAATCACGGTCGAATGAACCCGCGCGCGCTGCGCCTGCGGCCGGCGCTCATCCTCGCCATTGCATCCGCTGCCGCCTTTGCCGTCGCGCTTGCACGCGCGGAAATCCCGCTCGAACAGCGCCGCTCCAGCTACGCCGACATGAGCCGCGACAACAAGGCGATGCAGGACGACGACACCAGCAATCCCGGGATGCTGTCCGTGCTCGACGGCGAAGCGCTGTGGTCGGAGAAGGCCGGTGCGGCCAACCGCGCCTGCGCCGACTGCCACGGCGACGCCAAGAGCGGCATGAAGGGCGTCGCCGCGCGCCATCCCGCCTTCGACGCCAGGCTCGGCCGGCCGGTCAATCTCGATCAGCGCATCAACATCTGCCGCAGCGAGCGTCAGCAGGCCGCACCGTTTGCGCTCGAAAGCAAGGACATGCTCGCGATGTCGGCGTTCGTCGCGCATCAGTCGCGCGGCGAGCCGATTGCGCCGCCGGACGACCCGCGGCTTGCGCCGCATCGCGAGGCCGGGCGCGCGCAGTACAACGCGCGGCAAGGCCAGCTCAACCTGTCATGCGGCCAGTGCCATGACGACAACTGGGGCAAAAGCCTCGCCGGCAACACCGTGCCGCAGGCCCACCCGACCGGCTATCCGATCTACCGCCTGGAGTGGCAAAGCCTCGGGTCGTTGCAACGGCGGCTTCGCAATTGCATGATCGGGATGCGTGCGGAAACGTATCCGTACGGCGCGTTGGAGTATGTGAATATGGAATTGTACCTGATGTGGCGGGCCCGCGGCATGAAGCTCGAAACGCCCGGTGTCCGCCCGTGAGCGGCACTTTCAAGCTTCGCGGCTACGTGGCGCTCGCCACCGAGCTGCGGTCGGGCCGGGCCACCCCGCGCACCTATCTCGAAGAGACGCTGCGGCGCATCGCGCAGATCGATCCCGGCATCGGCGCGTTCGTCAGCCTCAACCGCGACGGCGCGCGCAAGGCCGCCGACGCCTCGGGCGAACGCTGGCGCGCCGGCGGCCAGCTGTCGCCGATCGACGGCATGCCGATCGCGATCAAGGACATCATCGAGACCGCCGACATGCCGACCGGCCAGGGGTCGCCGCTATTCGAGGGCGCGGAATCGAAGCGCGACTCCGCAAGCGTGCACGCGTTGCGCGAGGCCGGAGCCATCGTGATCGGCAAGACCACGACCACCGAATTCGCCGCAAGCCATCCGTTCCACACCACCAAGAACCCGCACGATCCCAAACGCACGCCGGGCGGCTCATCGAGCGGCACGGCGGCCGCCGTGGGCGCTGGCATGGTGCCGGCCGGTCTCGGCACCCAGGTGGTCGGCTCGATCTTGCGGCCGGCAAGCTTCTGCGGCGCGGTCGGCTTCAAGCCGAGCGTCGGCGCCATCAACCGTTCGGGTTCGCACGACCACTTCAGCCAGAGCTGCCAGGGCGCGATCGGCGCTTCGCTCGCCGACGTCTGGGCGGTGATGCGCGCCATCGCCGACCGGACCGGCGGCGACCCCGGCTTCGTGGGTCTTATGGGCGACGTCAACTTCGGCGCGCCCGCAGCACCGAAGCGCATCGGCATTCTTGAAACCGGCGGCTGGGGCTCGGCCACCGACGGCGCGCGCCAGGCGTTCTCCGTCGTCCGGCGCAAACTCGGGCTTGCAGGCATCGAGGTGCGCGGCCGCGCCGACGACCCCGAGATCGACGAGGCCGAGCGCGCCATGGCCGACGCGCTGCCGCTGACGCAGGCCATCAACGCCTGGGAGGGCCGCTGGCCGCTGAACACATACGCCGACCGCGACGCCGGGAAGCTCAGCGCACCGGCGCGGGAGCGGCTGCGCACCGCCGAGGCGATGTCACAGACCGAGTATGGCGAGTTGCTGGCGCGCCGGGCCGCGGTGCGCGCGGCTTTCGAAAAGGCCGCGAGCCGCTACGACGCCTTTGTTACGCTCGGCGCCTGCGGCGCGGCACCCGTCGGCCTGGGTTCGACCGGCAACACGATCATGAACGTAGCCGCCTCGCTGCTCGGATGCCCGGCAATCACCGTGCCGATCTTGACCGACGAGGGCCTGCCGCTCGGCTTGCAATTCTTAGGGACCATGAGCGGCGACGCGGCGCTGTTCGAAACCGCGGCATGGGCGACCGCGGCCGTGTTCGACCGGAAGGATCTGGTGGGCGCGGCGGCGGGGTGAGCCTGCCGCCTACGCAGTCGCTGCCACAGCGTTCCTTCCCCCGCTTGTCGGGGAGGAAAGGGGTAAGTCGGGGGAAGGATGACACTGCATTAACCCCGATACTACAAGGCTTTTTCGCATTCTGGGCATGCCTGACTCTGTGACTGACAACGGAAGTTCCCATACGTACCGAGTCCGCGCGGCAACTCTTGCGGCGCTTAGAAATGTACGAAGCCAATTGGCCCTATTGCGGGCGGACTTTCGAGAAGTGATTTCCGCTCCGCAGGCGCGAGCCGTGTAAGGACGAAGCCTAAAGCGAACGCGGCAACGGTGAAAATAATCACGAGAGTGATTGCGAGAGAAATCTTCTCAACGTCGGTCATAAGAAATCTCACTTTGCCGCGCTCAGCGGCGTCATATCGGTCGAATCACTTCTAGTAAAACTCTCAACCGAATTTGGCCGAATGATGGACTACATTCCCCGATCACGTTGCCTCTCGATTGATTGTATGGTTGCAAGGACCCGATCCCCCTCAAGCTTGGCCTGATCCTCGGTTAGTTCGCCGCGATCCATCCGCGTCGCTATTTCAACGCGCTTTGCAGCGAACATCTCGATTAGGTCTATGTACTTGTACTGCGCATCGCGGAACGCCTGTAGCATGGCCGGGTTGGCGCACTGCACCGACGCCACGTATGACGGCAGTTCACCGCGTAATCGCCGTGCCTTGCATGCATCGACCGCGAGCGAAGTTATCTTGAACGCGCGTTGCAATGGATTCTCGGCGGTCGGTTGCGCGGGCAATGGCGCGCCCATCTCTCTTAGCTTACGTTGAGCTTCGAGCGCCCGTTGGTGTTCCTTGGCATTCGCTTGCTGTGTCCATTCAACTCGTTGCGCCATTATTTTCGCCGCCGTGCATCGTCCAGCCAACTCGATACTTTGCGGGAGAGATTTATTCTCAATTGCATCCGCTTGCAGGCAAACGATTGTCGCATTCCGCTTAAATTGTTCTAGCGTTCCGCAAGTGCCATTGATGCAACAAGTGCCGCCCGGCATACACTGCGACGATTGAGCAAAGGTAACTTCGCTGAATGCTACAAACACGACGAGCGCGCAACTAAGCAATCCGGCGAGCAATCCGGGATGGCCTCGACTCTCGACGACATGCGGCAGCGTGCTCACGGCGAACCCCTGTTCCCGTGCCAGCTATACCCCTTCCCCTAGCAGCCCGACAATGCGCAGTGAGACGGTCCGTTGAGCGGGGTCGAGGCGCTGCCTGCCGCTCGCCATAATCGTGATCCGAGAAAGTCGGTTTCCCGGACTGTCTAAAACACCTGTCTGAACGACTGAAAATATACGAGTTAACCCTTTGAAAAATCTATATCCATCTCCCGCTTGCAGGGGAGGGAGCGCGCCGAGTTCGGGGCAATGCCGCGCCTACGCATTCCACAGATTCGCGAACTGCGTCGCGACCACGTCCTCGTATCGGCCGACGCCCTTCGTCAGCCCGACGGTCTGCACGAACCGGCACATGCTGTCGAACGCGCCCCTGGAAATCGCCGGGTCGTAGTAGGGAAGATCGCGCTCGACGAGCGTCGCGATCAGGCTCGCCTCGAACTCCGGGAACCACTTCTTGCCGACCGCCGTGGCGCGCTTCGGATCGGCCTTCAGCGCCTTTTGGGTCTTCACCAGCGCGCGCACCGCAGCCGCGGCTTTGTCGGGCTGCTTTTCGACCAAGTCGGCGCGGGTCGCGAGCACGCCGAAGGTGTAGCCGGCGAGGCTCTTGGGCCCGTCGCCGCGGCGCGCGTCGAGAACAAGCGTGCCGAGGCCGCGCCGGACCGCCACCTCCGCACCCATGCCGTTGGCCCAGAAGCCGTCGATCTTGCCCTCCTCCATCGCCTTCGCCGCGTTGACGCCGAACGACACGCCCGCGGGGTTGGCCGGCATCGGCGGCGGCGCGATCTGCACGTTGTCGCGCTTAGGGTCGATGCCGCATTCCTTGAGCAGCTCGATCAGGCCGATGTCGATCAGGGGAGCGGCGCCGATGCGCTTGCCTTTCACGGCGGCGACGTCGCCGCGCGCAACCTTCAGGTCCGCGCGCATGATCAGGAACCAGTAGGTGTTCTGCGCCAGCGCGCCGAGGAACTTCACGCCGTTCCATTCCGGAAACGCGGTCGGCGCCGAATGCGACGAACCGCCGACGAAGTCCGCCTTGCCGTCGCGCAGCGCCTCGTAGCACTTGCCGACCGGGTAGATCAGCTCGAGCTCGGCGTCGATGCCTTCTTCCTTGAAGAAGCCCATCTCCACCGCCGCGATGGCGGGGAAGTAGGAATTGGAGACGAGATCGGGAATGACGACTTTCATTTCTTGGACTCCTTACGTTATTCCGGTCATCACCGGGCCGGCGCGAAGCGCCGTGACCCGGTGATCTCGATCGGGATTGCACCGTGCCACTTCAAGCGAGACGGCCGGGTCAAGCCCGGCCATGACGCCTGTCGTGCGGACAAGCCTTCGCTCAAACGACATCAGCCCTCATCCGGCAACTGCACGATACGATAGCTGTGCGTCAGCTTGCGGCCGAGCACCGGATCGTCCAGCTCCATCTCGAACGTTCCGCCGTAGGAGATTCCGCCATGCACCGCAAAGGTGCCGCAGAACATCGCAGTGCCCGGCGCGAGGCGCTCGCCGCCGGTGTAGAGCCGGATCAATTCCTCCGGCGAACGCATGTTGGTGACAGGACCTTCCTGATAGAGCCGCCGCGCGCCACCGTCGAACACGAACGAGCGCAGCTTCAGCTTGTCCCAATGCGGCTTGACCTCGTCGTAGCGCCACAGTGCAGCGCCCACCGGCTTGGCGCACATCTGCTTCGACAGCGTCACGCCGACAGTCTCGGCCTTGCGGTCGGTGTGGTCGGAGCCGACACCGAGCCACAGCCCGTCGTCGAGCTGGTACAACACGAACTCCACCTCGCCGCTCGACTTGTCCGCCATCACCTCGATTTCACCCTCGGTGGTCAGCAGCGAACGCGCCGTACGGTAGAAGATCGGCACCGTCTTGGGCCGCTTCACGCCGATCGCCTCCAACTCCTTGATGTGGGCTTCCAGCGCCTCGACATTGCGGCCGGTCCAGCCGGCGACGACCAGGCTGCGGATGGCGGACAGGTCAAGCTTGCGTTCGCTCGGCATGAATTCTCCGGGTTCGCCACGCGCCCAAACAAGGGCCGCGAGGCAGCAGAAGATTGCACCATTTACATGCTATGTCTCGACCCTTAAAGGTCGCCGCAAGGCATCGGGAGGACCAGCCATGAACGACGTGCAGAGCCGCGCCAACCCCGCGAGTGCGGGCAAGATCAAGGGCCAGGAGCACTGGACCAACAAGGGCGAGGCCAAGCTGTTCCTCTGGGAGAAGCGCGCTCCGCAGGGGCCGGTGAACGGCACCGTGCTGTTCGTGCACGGCTCGTCCATGGCCTCCCAGCCGGTGTTCGACCTGCACGTGCCCGGCCGGCCGAACTCGTCGGCGATGGAATACTTCTGCGAGCGCGGCTTCGACACCTGGTGCATGGACATGGAGGGCTACGGCCGCTCCACCAAGGATCGCGGCACCGAGGCCTTCATCTGGGAGGGCGCGGACGACCTCGACGCCGGCTCCGAATACATCATGAAGCTCCGCAACAGCGGCCCGTTCCTGGTCTATGGAATCTCATCGGGCGCGCTGCGCGCCGCGGCCTTCGCCCAACGGCGGCCTGAGCGGGTCAAGCGGCTCGCGCTCGATGCCCACGTGTGGACCGGCGAAGGCAGTCCTACGCTGGAACAGCGGCGCAAGAAGCTGCCCGACTACCTCAAGACCAAGCGCCGGCCGATCGACAAGGCGTTCGTGCGCTCGATCTTCGAACGCGACCATCCCGGCACCGCCGACGACAACACGATCAACGCTTTCGCCGACTACATCATCGCACTCGACGACTCGATCCCGAACGGCACCTATATCGACATGTGCAACAACCTGCCCGTGGTCGATCCGACCAAGATCAAGGTGCCGACCATTATCATGCGCGGCGAGTACGACGGCATCGCGGGCTTCGACGATCTGGTGAACTTCTTCAAGCTGCTGCCCAATCCCGACAAACAGTTCGCGGTCATGCCGGGCATCGCGCATGCGTCGCTGCAGCAGAAGAACTACATGATCGCGCTGCACATCATGCACGCGTTCTTCACGCAGCCGGAGCCGATCTACTCGACGTACAAGGCGTGAGGCTGCTTTCCCCGCACGCGGTGCAGCGCGAAGCGATGCACCGCAGATGCGGGGTCCCGATTTGGAAAATGAAGAACCCGGGGTCCCGGGTCTGCGGCGCATCACTTT
The DNA here is from genome assembly GCA_016869215.1 of Alphaproteobacteria bacterium. Lineage (GTDB taxonomy): Bacteria > Pseudomonadota > Alphaproteobacteria > Rhizobiales > Xanthobacteraceae > Z2-YC6860. The sequence continues at coordinate 82,458 of VGEP01000005.1, forward strand.
GTGCTGCGCCGCGCCCGGGACACGCAAAGCCTACGGCACCGCCCTTGTCGGCAGATTGATCCCCTCGCCCGCGGCGCGCGGATCGCGCTTGCCCCACAGGCGGCGGTGCAGCGCGTCGAGCCACAGGTAGATCACCGGCGTGGTGTAGAGCGTCAGCGCCTGCGACACCAGAAGCCCGCCGATGATGGTCATGCCGAGTGGCCGGCGCAGCTCCGCGCCGGGCCCGGTGGCGACGAGCAGCGGCACCGCGCCGAGCATCGCGGCGAGTGTCGTCATCATGATCGGCCGGAAACGCGCAATGCAGGCATCCAGGATCGCCTTGGCCGGCTCCAGGCCCTGCTGGCGTTCGGCTGCGAGCGCGAAGTCCACCATCATGATGCCGTTCTTCTTGACGATGCCGATCAGGAGAATGATGCCGATAAAGGCGATCACGGTCAGCTCGGCCCGGAACATCATCAGCGCGAGCAGCGCGCCGAGGCCCGCCGACGGCAGCGTCGAGATGATCGTCAGCGGGTGCGCCAGGCTTTCGTACAGAACGCCAAGGATGATGTAGATCGTCAGCAGCGCCGCGAGGATGACCAGCGGCTGCGTCGAGACCGCCCTGCGGTGCGCCTGCGCATCGCCGGCAAACTCGGCACGCATCGTGTCGGGCAGGTGCAACTCCGCCACCGCGCGGTCGATGGCGGCCGAGGCCTGTTCGAGCGTCACGTTCGGCGCGAGATTGTAGGTGATCGTGACCGCCGGAAACGAGCCCTGGTGGTTGATGACCAGCGGCGCCAGCGCCCGCTCGGCCCTGGCCACGGCGTTGAACGGCACCATCGCGCCGCCCGCGCCGGGCACATGAACCCGCGACAGATCGGCGGGATCGCGCTGGAACTGCGGGTCGACTTCAAGAATGACGCGGTACTGGTTGCGCGGCGAATAGACGGTCGATACCTGGCGCTGGGCAAAGGAGTTGTTCAGCGCGTTATCGATGTCCTGGATGCGCACGCCGAGACGCGCGGCGGCTTTGCGGTCGACGGTCACATTGACCTGCAGGCCGTTCTGCTCGCGGTCGGTGGTGACGTCAACCACCTCCTTGAGCGTCTGAACCTTGTTGACGACGACCGGCGCGAGCCGCAGCAACTCGTCGAGGTTGGGGTTCCAGAGCGTGAACTGATACGACGAACTCGACTGCCGCCCGCCGGCCCGCACGTCCTGGGCCGGGAACATGAACACCCGCATGCCGCCGACGTCGAGCAGCTTCGGCCGCAGCCGGTTGATCACTTGCTGCGAGGTGACGCTGCCACGTTCCGACGGCGGCTTGAGGCTGATGAACAGCCGGCCGTTGTTGACCGACGCATTGAACGTCGAGGCGCCGACCGACGAGCCGACAAAGGCCACCGCAGGATCGGAGAGGACGATCTCGGTCGCGCGCTGCTGCAGCTCCTTCATGGCCTCGAACGAGATTTCCGGCGAGGCGCGCGTGCCGCCGAAGATCAGCCCCGTGTCGTCCTGAGGGAAGAATCCCTTCGGCATCTGGATATAGAGCTGCACGGTCAACGCCACCGTGACGACGAACACCAGCAGCGTCAGGAACCGGTGCCGCAGCACGACCGTGAGGCTTGCGCCGTAGGCCGCCGTCGAGCGCGTCAGCACCCGCTCCACCAGCCGGTCGAGCCAGGTTGCATCCGGGCTCGGGCCCTGCCGCACGAAATGCGCGCAGACCATCGGCGTGATCGTCAGCGCCACGACCATCGAGATGGTGACCGCGAAAGTCAGCGTCAGGGAAAATTCCCAGAACAGGCGGCCGACCACGCCGCCCATGAAGAACAGCGGAATGAACGCTGCGACCAGCGACACGGTGATGGAAATCACCGTGAACCCGATCTGACGCGCGCCCTCGATGGTCGCGCGCAGCGGCGTCATGCCCTTTTCCAGGTTCCGGAACACGTTTTCGATCACCACGATGGCGTCGTCGACGACGAAACCGACCGACACCACCAGCGCCATGAGCGACAGGTTGTTGATCGAGAAGCCGGCGAGCCACATCGCGGCGCAGGTGCCGGCGAGCGACAATGGAACGGTAATGCCCGCCGCAATCGTCGCCGCCGTCCGCCGCAGGAACAGGAACACGACCACCATCACCAGGATGACAGTCGCGACCAGCGTGAGCTGCATGTCGAGCACGCTCGCCCGGATGGTCTGGGTGCGGTCGGACAGGACCGAGATTTCGACGTCGGCCGGGATCCAGCGCTTGAGCTCGGGCAGCAGATCGCGAATGCGGTCCACGGTCTCGATCACGTTGGCGTCGGCCTGCCGCGTGATGACCAGAAGCACCGACGGCTGGAGATTGAACCAGGCCGCCGAGCGGCTGTTGCGCACGCCCTGCTCCACCGTCGCGACCGCACCGAGCCGGACCACCGAGTTGTTGGCGGTCTTGACCACGATGTTCTCGTAGTCGCGCGGATTGCGGAGCTGGTCGCTGGTGCCGATGGTACGGGCGAGGTCCGGCCCGTCGAACGTGCCGAGCGGCCCGGTGGCGTTGGCGCCGGCGATGGCCGTCCGCACGTCCTCCATGCTGACGCCCATCGACGCGATGGCGATCGGGTTGACCTTCACGCGGATCGCGGGCTGCTCCGCTCCGCTGACCGTGACCTCGGCGACGCCCTCGATCTGCGACATGCGCTGCGCGATGACGGTGTCCGCGACGTCGTAAAGCTCGCTGGGCGGCGTGGTCTTGGACGTCAACGCGAGGATCAGGATCGGCGCCGACGCCGGGTTGACCTTGCGCATGCTGGGCAGCGTCGGCAGGTCGCCCGGCAGATCGGAGAGCGCGGCGTTTAAGGCCGCCTGCACGTCGCGCGCCGCGCCGTCGATGCTGCGCTTCAGGTCGAACTGAATTGTGATGGTGCTGTTCCCGAGCGAACTGCGCGAGGTGATTTCCGTGACGCCGGGAATTTCGCCGAGCCGGCGCTCCAGCGGCGCCGCCACCGTCGCCGCCATGATCGCGGGATCGGCGCCGGGACGGCTCGCCGACACACGGATGGTCGGGAACTCCACGCTCGGCATGCTCGCGACCGGCAGGAAGCCGTAGGCGACGAGCCCCACCAGAAACAGGCCGATCGCCATCAGCGTGGTGCCGACCGGCCTGCGGATGAAGGGATAGGAGACGTTCATCGCGCGTCTCCGGGCGCTACTCGGCGGGGCCCGAAGCCGTGCCCGGCCGCCGCAGCGGCGCGACGAATTCGCGCCGCCGGGTCACACGCTGCTTCAGGCGCTCCATCATCAGGTAGATCACCGGCGTGGTGTAGAGAGTCAGCATCTGGCTCAGCACCAGCCCGCCGATGATGGTGATGCCGAGCGGATTGCGCAGCTCGGAACCGGTGCCGCTTTCGACCGCGAGCGGAATCGCGCCGAACAGCGCGGCAAGCGTCGTCATCATGATCGGGCGGAAACGCAGCAACGCCGCCTGCACGATGGACTCGCTCGGCGACAGGCCCTGCCCGTGCTCCGCTTCCAGCGCGAAGTCGATCATCATGATCGCATTCTTCTTGACGATGCCCATCAGGAGAATGATGCCGATCAGCGCGATCACCGACAGGTCGTAGCCAAGCAGGATCAGCGCCAGCAGCGCGCCGACGCCGGCCGACGGCAGGGTGGACAGAATTGTGAGCGGGTGAATGAAGCTTTCGTAGAGCACGCCCAGCACGATGTAGATCGCGACCGCAGCGGCAAGGACCAGCCACGGCGTTCCGGCAATCGACTTGGCGTACTCGGCGGCATCGCCGGAATAGGAGCCGGTGACCGACGTGGGCATGCCGATGGCGCGCTCCGCGGCCGAAATCGCGGCGACCGCATCGCTCAGCGCAGCGCCAGGCGCAAGATTGAAGCTGATGGTGACCGACGGGAATTGCTCCTGCCGCGCGATCGACAGCGGCGCGGTGGTGTGCTCGAACTGCGCAAAGGAACTCAGCGGAACCTGCACGCCGCCGACGCCGGGCACGTAAATCCGCGACAGCGAATTCGGATCGCGCTGATAGCGCGGCTGCGCCTCCAGGATCACGCGGTACTGATTCGATTGGCCGTAAATGGTCGAGATCTGGCGCTGGCCGAAGGCGCTGTTGAGCGCGTCGTTCACGGCCTGCATCGAAACGCCGAGACGGCCCGCCATCTCGCGGTCGATATCGACCATCATGCGCAGGCCGCCCTCCTGCGCTTCGGACGCAACGTCGCGCAGCATCGGGTCGGCGCGCATACGATCCACGAGTTTGTCCGACCATTCGAGCACGTCGCTGCCGATGGCTGCGACCAGCGTGTACTGGTACTGCGCGCGGCTGACGCGCGTGCTGATCTGGATGTCCTGCACCGGCTGGAAATAGACCGAGATGCCGGGAATCGGCGCCACCGCTTCCTTCAGGCGCTCGACGATTTCGGCCGCGCTGACCTTGCGCACGTCGCGCGAACGCAGCGTGATGGCGAGGCGGCCGGCGTTCGGCGTCGGGTTCAGCCGGCTGACGCCGACGATCGAGACGACACCCACGACCTCCGGGTCCCTGCGGACCGCAACCTCGACCTGCTCCTGCAGGCGCTGCATCTGCGCGAACGAAACCTCCGGCCCGGCTTCGGAGACGGCCGTGATCATTCCGGTGTCCTGCGGCGGCAGGAAGCCCTTGGGCACCAGGACGTAGAGCCAGAGCGTGACGAAGACCGTGCCGAGCGTCACCAGCAGCGTCGCCGGCTGATGCCGGAGCACCCACAGCAGGCTCACCCGGTAATACTCGACCGTGCCGTCGATGGCGCGATTGAAGAAACGGCTCACCGAACCGGCAGCCGTCTCGGCCTTGTGGCGCAGGATGCGGCTGCACATCATCGGCGTCAGCGTCAACGACACGATGGCAGAAACCACCACCGCGATGGTGAGCGTCAGCGCGAATTCACGGAACATGCGGCCGACCAGCCCCGTCATGAACAGGAGCGGGATGAACACCGCGATCAGCGACATCGTCAGCGAGATGATGGTGAAGCCGATCTCGCGCGCGCCGCGCAGCGCCGCGTCGAGCGGCGATTCTCCGTCCTCGATGTGGCGAACCACGTTCTCGATCATGACGATGGCGTCGTCGACCACGAATCCGGTGCCGATGGTCAGCGCCATCAGCGACAGATTGTCGAGCGAGAAGCCACAGAACCACATCACGCCGAAGGTGGCGATCAGCGACAGCGGCAGGGCCACGCCGGCGATGATCGTGGCGCGGATCGAGCGCAGGAACGCCAGCACGACCAGAACCACCAGTACCACGCTCAGCACCAGTGTGAACTGCACGTCCCGCACCGAGGCACGAATGGTGCTGGTGCGGTCGTGCACAATCGTCAGCTCGATCCCGACCGGCATGGCGCGCTGCAGCCGCGGCAGCTCGTGCTTCAGGCGCTCGACGGTCTGGATCACGTTGGCGCCGGGCTGGCGCTGGATGTCGATGACCACCGCCTGCCGGCCGCGGTAGGTCGCGGCGACCTTGTCGTTCTCCAGCCCATCGACGATCTGCGCCACGTCGCGCAGCAGCACCGGCGCGTTGTTGCGGTAGGCCACGACCAGGGCGCGATAGGCCTCGGCCGCCGCCAACTGGTCGTTGGCGGCGATGGTGTAGGACTGGTAGGTGCCGTCGAGCGCGCCCTTCGGGCCGGAGACGTTGGCCCCGACGATGGCCGTGCGGATATCCTCCAGGCCGATCCCGTAGGCCGCGAGCCGCGCGAGGTCCGCCTGGATTCGAACCGCCGGGCGGATGCCGCCCTGCACCGAGACCCGCCCGACGCCGGACACTTCGGCGAGCCGCTGCGCCATCAGCGTATCGGCCAGATCGCTCATCTCGCGCAGCGAGATCGTCTCCGAAGTCAGCGCGAGCGTGATGATCGGCGAGTCCGCCGGGTTCACTTTTGCATAGGTCGGCGGGTAGGGAAGATTGCGCGGCAGCGCGGACCCCGCGGCGTTGATCGCCGACTGGACGTCCTGCGCCGCGCCGTCGATGTCGCGGTTCAGATCGAATTGCAGGGTGATCTGGCTGATGCCGAACGAACTCGACGAAGTGACGAGCGACAGCGACGGAATCTGCCCGAACTGGCGCTCCAGCGGCGCGGTGACGAGCGACGCGACCGTGTCGGGGCTCGCGCCCGGAAGCTGCGTCGTCACCTGGATGGTCGGAAAATCGACCTGCGGCAGCGACGAAACCGGCAGCCAGAAGTAGCCGAGCCAGCCGCCCATCGTGATGGCGGCCGCGAGCAGCGACGTCGCGATCGGCCGCCGGATGAACGGGGTGGATACGCCCATCATCGCGGCGGACTCGGCGCGGCCTCCGAACGCTGTTGCCTGCGGTCGCGGCGGCGGTCGCGGCGCGACTCGGCCGGCTCCGCGCTCGGCGGCGTGACGGATTCCGCGTTGGTGACCGTCACCCGGGACCCCTCGGTCAGACGCGCGAATCCGGTGGTGACGACGCGCTCGTCGGCCTGCAGGCCCCGCGCGAACACCGACTGGGCCTCGTCTTGAGTCGAAATCGCCACTTGGCGGACGGCTACGGTGCTGTCCTGTTGCACCACATAGACGAAGGTTCCGCGCGGGCCGCGCTGCACCGCCGCCGTCGGCGCAACGACGACGTTGCGCTGCGTGTCGATGAGCAAGCGGACATTGACGAACTGTCCCGGCCAGAGCTGGAAATTCTTGTTGGAAAATTCGGCCTTGAGTCTGATCGTGCCGGTCGTCGGATCGACCTGGTTGTCGACCACCTGCAGCACGCCGCGGTCGACCACCGTGCGGTTGTCGGCGCCAAACGCCTCGACCGGCAGCGGGCCTTGCGCGAAGGCCTTGTTGACCTCGCCAAGCTGCTGCTGCGGCAGGTTGAACAGGATCGAGATCGGCTGAAGCTGGGTGATGACCACGATGCCCAGGGCGTCGGAGGTGCGCACGATGTTGCCCTCGTCGACCTGCCGGATGCCGGTGCGCCCGGAGATCGGCGCTCTAACAGTGGTGTACTCGAGGATCGCCTTGGCGTTGTCGATCGCGGCCTGATCGAGCCGCACCTGCGCCTCAAGCTGCGCGACGGTCGCCTTCTGGGTGTCGAGCTGCTGACGCGCGATCGAGTTGGTCGCGGAAAGCCGCGTGTAACGTTCGAGATCAATTCGGGCGTTGGCGAGCAGGGCTTCGTCCTGTGCCCTCTTGGCGACCGCCTGATCGTAGGACGCCTGATACGTCGTCGGATCGATCCGCGCGAGCACGAAACCGCGCTCGACGTCCTGACCTTCCTTGAAGTTGACGCTGACCAGCCGGCCCTCGACCTGTGGGCGGACCGTCACCGTGTTCAGGGCGCGCGTCGTGCCGACACCGTCGAGATAGACCGGCACGTCGGCGTGGCGGCTCATGGCCGCGATCACCGGAACCGGTCCGTCGGTTTGGAATCCGCGGCCGCCGCGTTGCTGCTGTTGCTGCGGCGGACGCTGCGACTGCATCCAAACGGCAGCAGCCGCGCCGGTCAGGACGACGGCGACGAGGGTAATCCCGATTACGCGTCGTCCGCTCGGCATTGGGGCCAGCCAAAATCCAGCCAAGAATCAGGCCTCAGACATAAATAACGGCGTGGCCCCCCGTTTCACAGCACATTACGCACATTTCATGTGCCGGCGGCGGAAGCGACCCGGCCATGATTAATGGGAGGCATGATTAACGGGCGTTCAGCGCGATACCGCACTCTGCAATGCGCCGGTCAGGGCCTTGGCTGACCTTCCGGTTTGGCCTTCTGCCAGCCGCCGCCGAGCGCCTGAAACAGGCTCACGACCGCCTGCAACCGGGCCAGTCGGGCCTGCGCCAGCGTGTCCTGGGACTGAAACAGGGCCAATTGGGTGGTCAGCACGGTGATCAGATCGACCGTGCCTTCGCGCAATCTGGTTTCTGCGATCTCAAACGCACGTCGCGTGCTCGCGACCACATCGCGCTGCAACGCCTCGCGCCGCGCCGTCTGCTGCACCGCGACCAATGCCCGGTCGACATCGGCAAATCCGTTGACCACCGCCTTGCGATAAAGCTGCAGCAGTTCGTCCTGCTGGCCGCGGCGGAAATCGAACTCGCCTTTGATCCGCGCACCGTCGAAGATCGGCTGCGTCAGTCCCGCCGCGAGATTGAAGAACGCCGACTCGGGACGGAACAGCATCTGCAGCGCGCTACTTTGATAACCGCCCTCGCCGGTCAGGCGGATGCTGGGAAAGAACGCGGCGCGCGCGGCGTGAACGTTGGCGTTGCCTCCCGCAAGCCGCGCTTCCGCATCGCGGATGTCGGGACGCTGCGCAATCAGGTCCGACGGCAGACCGGGCGTCACTGGCGGGATCGCGATCCGGTCCATGCTCGCGCCGCGAATGGCGACGCGCTCGGGCGGCCGCCCGACCAGCACCGCGAGCGTGGCGATGTTCTGGCGCACAGCCTGTTCCAGGGGCGGAATGCTGGCACGCTGGCTGTTGACCACACTCTCCTGCTGCGCGGTATCGAGCGCCGAGGCGGTGCCGGCCTCGAACCGCTCCTGGACCAGGCGATACACGCGGGTCGCGGCTTCGAGGTTGCCGCGCGCGATGCGCAGCTGGTCGCGCGCGGCAAGAACCTGGAAATACGAGTTGGCGACAGTGACGACGGTGGTCAGCGCCACCACCTCACGGTCGAACCGCGTCGCGACCGCATTCTGCTCGGCAGCGCGCATCAGCGCGCGGTTCTTGCCCCAGAAATCGATCTCGTAGCTCGCGCTCAGCGACGTGCTGTAGCTGTCGCGCTCCGAGGGGCCGGTGGACACGGTCCCCGACGTCCCGGTAGTCCGCGACGCCCGTGAGCGCGTGACGCTGCCGCTCAGATCGATCGCAGGCAGCAGCGGAGCGCCCGCGACGCGTGATTGCGCGTCGGCCTGGACGATGCGGGCCACCGCGACTGCGACGTCGAAATTGGAGGTCAGCGACTCCTCGATCAGATCGGTCAGTTCCTTGGACCGAAATCCGCGCCACCAGACGACCGAGGGCAAGGCAGCGCTGTGGTTGAGCGGCGCTTCGCGATAGGTCTTGGGAACGTCCAGCGCGGCTGTGACCTGCTCCCAGTTCACGAAGCAGCCGCCGAGCGGCAACGCCAGGATTCCGGCAAGCGACGCCGCGCCGAACCTGCGGACGCCACTGCGCAATACCCGACCCTGCGACTCCCGCGGACGCATACCGACAGCCTGACTTGAACGAGACAACGCCCCGGCGATGCAACGCGGCCGGTCGACAAGCCAAGGCTATCAATCGTCCGCGAGGCGCCCAATCGAATTAGCGCGGCGCGGGCCGCCCTGTGGATATGTTTGCGGCGGCAAGGCCGGAACCGGCCTGCCGCCGCATCGCAAATCGCAATGTCAAGCCGCGGAAGCCGGGCGGAGCCTATTTGGACGGCTTGTAGACGATGTCGAACAGGCCGGCCATGTCCTTGGGCGTCTTCGGCGACGGCAGGAACTTGAAGTCGAGCGCGTCCTTGAGCGAGCGCTCCAGATCCCGGATTTCGCCAAGCTGCACAGCGGACTTCGGATAGAACTCGTCCACCGCCTTTTTGGCGATGTCGCGCGGAACCTTCATGTTGCGCGCGAAAATCTCGATCGCCTGCGGGTTGGTATAGGCCCAGTCGATCGACTTCTCGACGACCTGCATGAACTTCTGGATCGTGGCCCGCTTGGTCTTGAGCGAGTTCACGTTGGCGAGGTTCACGCGGATGGTCTGGTTCTGCAACTCGGTCGCCTCGCGCGAGCGCGCGACGATGCGAAGTTTGCCGTCGTTGACCTCCTGAAGCCGGAACGGCACCACCGACCAGCCGATGTCGATCTGCCCTGTCATGGTCTGGGTGTAGGTCGAGGGCACGCCGCCGGTCGGCGTCGGCTTGGCTTTGGAGCCGGCCTGGCGCAGCAACGTCAGCAGAATCAGGTGGGACGACGAGCCGGGCGACGAGAACGCGATGGTCTTGCCGTCGGCGTCCTTGAGGCTCTTGATCGGGCTGTCGGCCTTGACCCACCAGAACAGCTCGTGCGCGCCGGTCATCTCGGCGGAGATGATCCGGTAGGGCGTCGCGTCGCCGCCTTTGGCATAGGTGCCGAGCGCGCCGAGAATGCCGTTCGACATGGCGATGTCGACGCTGCCCGACACGACGGTGGCGACGGTCTGGGCACCGCCCTCGGTGTAGAACACCTCGATCTCAAGCCCGGCCTGCTTGAAGAAGCCCGCGGCCTGGCCGAACTCGATCCAGGAACTGTCCCAGAAGCCCCGCTGCGGGACGGCGACCTTGAGCTTTTCCTGTGCGAGCGCGGTGCTGGTTGCACCGATCGCGAGCGCAATCGCGGCCATGATCAAACGACGCATTGCATTCCTCCCAAGACCTTGTCGGACCAAGTCGTTGCCGGACGGTTGGCTTTGATGGGCAATCTTGCCCCGGCCCGCCAAGCGAAACAATCGCCCGGCGGGCGGCGGAGCCATGCATCGTTCGAAGGGACAGGCCTAGACCGCTTCGTCGACGATCGTCGCGCGCAGCGTGCCGATGCTTGTGATCTCGACTTCCAGCACATCGCCGGGCTTCATCCAGAGCGGCGGCTTGCGGCCATGGCCAACGCCCTCCGGCGTGCCGGTGGCGACAATGTCGCCGGGATGCAGCTCGGTGAAGTCGGAGCAGAAGCTGACGATCTGTTGGCAGGAGTAGATCAGCTTGTCGGTGCCGGAGTGCTGCACCACCTGGCCGTTGAGCCGCGTCGTCAGCGTCAGCTTGCCGGGATCGGGGATTTCGTCCGACGTCACCATCCAGGGCCCGAGCGGTCCGGTGCCGGGCCAGTTCTTGCCCGACGTCACGGAGAATTTCTGATAATCGCGCACGCTGCCGTCGACGAAGATCGTGTAACCGGCGACGTGGTCGAGCGCGCGCTCCATCGGGATGTGCCGGCCGCCCTTGCCGATCACCATCGTCAATTCGCCCTCGTAGTCGAAGTGGTCCGACAGCTTCGGGCGGATCATCTGCCCGCCATGGCCGACCAGCGTGTCGGTGAAGCGGATGAACATGCTCGGCTGCTTGGGCAGATCGCGCCCGACTTCGGCGGCATGGTCGCGGTAGTTGACGCCCGCGCAGAGAATTTTGCGCGGATTGGGGATGACCGGAAGGAAGCGGATGTCCGACAGCTTGCGGTCGGGCGAAGCCGACGCCGCACGCTTTCGCATGTCGTCGAGCGCCCCCGCCTCGAGCGCGTCGCGCAGCGAGGCATGTCCGCTCATCGTGACGACGCCGTCGCCGACCACGGCGCCGTAGCACTCCCTGCCGCCGGCGATGTAGCTTGCGAGTTTCATGGCCGCACGCTCCCTACTATCGAACCGGCACGAACAGGTCGTCGACCTTCGGCGCCTTCGCGATCACGCCCTGTTCGGCGAGATAGCGCACCAGCGCCTCCAAGGTCGGCCGGTTCGGCTCGACGCCGTAGGGCCAGGGGTCGCCGCCGAACACCGCATCGATCTCGTCGAGCTCCGCCAGCATCCACGGCAGCGTATGGCGCAGCGTGCCGCGGTATCTCATCTTCTCCAGCGCAATGTCCTTGGCGCGGTCGCAGGCGCGGTAGAGGCTCTGAGCCACAAACGGATGGCGCTCGTGCACGTCCTTGCGGATCACCACCGTGTGCATGATCGGGAAAATCTTGGTGCGTCGGTAATAGTCCATCTCGGCGGCGCGGTAGTCCGGATAAAGCCGCACCACGTCCGGGTTGCGCCCGAACGCGCTCGGCACGCCGGTTCCGACGATGGCGTGCAACTCGCCCTCCTCCAGCAGCGTGCTGAGCGACTTGCCGGACTTGTTGGCGCCGACCGACAGCTTCTTCGCCGTCGGCAGGATGGTCGGATTGCCGTGGGGCTTTGCGCTGTTGATGTCGCCCTCGACCCATTCGCACTGCGAGAAGTCGATGCCGAACTCGTCACTGAGCAGTCCGCGGATGAAGATCGCGGCGGTCATGGTGTAAACCGGCACGCCGATGCGCTTGCCCTGCAAATCCTTCGGGCTCTTGACGTGCTTGCGGTTGACGAAGATGAAACCGTGCCGGAACACGCGCGACGCAAACACCGGGATCGCGACGAACGGGCACTCGTTGGCCACGTAGCGCGAGATGTATTCCGACGACGAGAACTCTGCGGCGTCGTACGCCTGCGAGGCCGCCATGCGGTCGAAGATGTGGCGCGGGTTGTCCTCGACGATGAACTTCAGATCGGCGCCCTCCACCGGCACCTCGCCGGTGTAGAGGGCCAGCATGCGGTCGTAGAGCCCGCAGGCGAAGGTCAGCGGCACGTTCGGCATGTCCCGGACTCCAACTCGGCAACGCGCGCCGAAGGTCCGGCCGCGAACGACCGCCAGTGTAACAGGGCTGCAGCGCGCGGACAGCGGGGCCAAAAGGCGGCGGCCGGGCTTGTACCACGCGCGGAGTGGCGCAAAATCCGGCCGGGAAATCGTTCCCGAAGAGGTCACCGTCGAGCTGAAGGCATGGCCATGGCGCTTGCGCTCTATCACAACGACATGTCGAGCTGCGCACAGAAGGTGCGCCTCGTGCTGCACGAGAAGGGCCTGGACTGGGAGAGCCGCCATCTCGACCTGCGCGCCGGCGAGCACCAGCAGGACTGGTACGTCAAGCTCAACCCGCGCGCAGTGGTGCCGACGCTGATCGACGGCGATACGGTCGTTCCGGAATCGAACGTCATCAACGAGTATCTCGATGAGCGCTTTCCCGATCCTCCGCTCAAGCCCGCCGACGCGTTCGGCCGCGCCAGGATGCGGCTCTGGACCAAGCAGCTCGACGAGGGCGTGCACGACGCAGGCATCGCGGTGCTGAGCTTCGCAGTCGCGTTCCGGCACCAGTATATCGCCAAAGGCGAATCCGGAGCTGCGATGCTGGAAAGCATCCCCGACCCGTTCAAGCGCGAGCGGCGGCGCGACGTGATCGAGAAGGGTCTCGACTCCGAGCACTTCCGGATGGCGATCGAGCGCCTGCTCCATCTCTACCGCGACATGGACCGTGCACTTGCCGACCGCCCTTGGCTCGCGGGCGAGCGCTACAGCATCGCCGACGCGGCGTTCACGCCGTATGTCGTCCGCCTCGATCATCTCGACGTGATGGGCCTGCTCGATTCGACACCGCGGGTCGCTGGCTGGTACCGGCGGATTCAGGCGCGGCCGAGCTTCGCTCACGCGATCGTGCGCTGGGAGAACACCTCTTACCTCGAACTGATGAAGCGCCAGGGCCGCGAAAACTGGTCCAAGATCAAAGGCATCGCAGACGCGCTTTGAACTTGTTCACATCCATCCACAGCAATTCACAGAATAGAGCGACCTATCGCGATACCGCAGCGAACAATTAATCGGTTGTCGCATTGATGCCGCATAGAGGCGGAATACCCGCCTCGAAAGCGGGGGCCCGAAGCAGGAGCCCAACATGGACGGGTCGAACAGCAGGTCGAACTACTACGTCGTCTATGACGGCGACTGGAAGATCCAGTGCGACGGCGAGAATTCCGATCCCTATCGCCGCCGGCAGGACGCTTTCAAGGACGCGGTGGCGCTGGCCCACCTCGACGTGCGGAACGGGCGCGAAGCCCACGTCATCGTGCAGTGCGAAGACGACCTGTTCCGGCCGCAATGGGATTCCCGGCGCGATACCTATCCGCCGCCGCTGGTCCCGGAAGACTGAGGCGCCCTCGGCCGCGGACGCTGGCGCACGCCGGAAGTCCCCAGACGGGGCTGGCGCGGGGATTCCAATTGTCTAGTATGTGGCGCAACGCAAAAAAGGCGTTCGCCGCATGGCCCTGTCATCTCAATCGACTGCTGCGAGGCCGGTTCGGCCGACCCGCCATAGTCCACGGGTTCTGATCGTCGAGGACGAGCTTCTGGTCGCCTGGCACCTTGAATCGCTGGCGCGCGAACAGAAGTTCGAGGTCTGCGGTCTGGTGCCGGATGGCGACGGCGCCATCGAGCAGGCGGCGGACCTGGATGTCGACCTGGTCCTGATGGACATCCGCCTCGCCGGGCGTATGGACGGCATCGAGGCCGCGCGCCGCATCCGCGAGCAGCGCGACACGCCGATCGTCTTCATCACGGCGCATGGCGACGCCGCGACCCGCGCGCGCATCGAGCGGGTGCTTCCGGGAACGCCGGTGCTCTCCAAGCCGATCACCGGCGAACGGCTCAAGGAAGCGATCGCCGCGGCGAACAAGAAGGCAAGTTAAAAGGGTCGTCGCCGCCTTCTGGCGCGCCAAAGAACGGCAATTCATGCGTCAGTTTCCGAAATTCGGGCGGCGGCCGCCTTTGACGTAAGTCAATTCGACGATGGTCGTTTAGTGATTAGCATTGCAGCGTCCATCACCATGAGCAGGGCCCGATGGTCGCTCAATTGGCACGTCTGATTTGCCTCCGAAGCTCCCGCGCGCTGGTCCGTACCGGCTTGCGAATCTCAATAATCGTCGTTGGCCTGATGGTTGTTGTGGCGTCGGCTCATGCGTGTCCCTCGAGTCGATTTGAGACCGGCGCCTTGAACCGGAATCTGGCAGCAGCGATCACGGCAGCGGCCGGACCTACGATATCAAACGTCGCACAGGCAAGCTGCGCCGGCAGCCAGGAGCAAGGGCCAAGCTGCTCCGTAAGCTTGGGATGCTGCCCGACATGCATCTCTGGTCTCGCTAGTTTCGGTGCCGTCCTCGCGACGGCGGACAGGCCAAGGCCCGATCCCCTTGCCGCTGACGAGTGGCTGGACGCGACGAAGCCATCCCCCAACTTTAGACCTCCCCGAGCGTTGACCTGATTACGGCCGGCCGTCGCGATTTGGCGACGGCGCGCTAGCCGCAGCAACGCACTTCGGCCGACTTCCAGATGGGAGCGGTATCCAACAGACCCACGACTCGCCAGCCCGGCAGGCCGCAATGGCATCCGGAGGCACAGGAGCAATCCCATGAACACTCGAATTGCATCTGTCGGCTTGCCCGCATCCCGCAAGACCACTTTATCCCGCGCGTCCCAACTGGTTGCGCTCGTTGTCGCCGCTGTCGTTACGACGGGTTTGATGACGCCATGGACCGGCGCCGCGTGGGCGCAAATCGCGCCGACCGCCTCAACTGCGGTGTCCGAGACGACGATCAAGGCCCTGCAGGAAGCCTTGAACAAGCAAGGCATCGCGGTGCCGGTCGATGGCACCCTGAACGACCGCACGCGCACGGCCATCCGGCAATATCAGTCGCAGCATCATCTTCCCGTCACCGGAGAGCCCGACACCGCCACGCTCGCCAAACTCGGCGTCGCCGCTCGGCAGAGCACGATGCCATCGCCACAAACCACCACCCAGGCGGCTCCGGGAGCGCAGGCGCAGACGCCGGCTTCCCCGCAGATGCCGATGCAAGGCCCGGGCGGAATGATGATGGGCGGGTCCATGATGGGCAGCCCCATGATGATGCGCGGAATGATGCAGATGATGCAGGGCATGATGCAGATGATGCACGGCCAGATGCAATCGGGATCTCCGCAAGCCGGACGGCCGCGCGACGGGATGATGATGAATTGCCCGATGATGCAGCAGCCGGCCCAAGGCGCAACTGCCGATCAGATGCAGGGAATGATGCAGATGATGCGCGGCATGATGTCGATGATGCAGGGCCAGATGCGGCCGGGCGGGGTGAACCCACCCGCGCAGTGAGACGGCGCCGGACAGGCCTCCGGCCGCCTCTCCTCTTCCAATCACAGATCATCGGAGAATATCATGTCCCCTCGCCTCACCACCGTCATCCTCGCCGCAGCGCTGGCCGCGGCTGCATCGCACGTCGCCGTCCACAGCGACGCGGGCGCTCAACAGACTGGCGCACCCGGCATGACCGGCGCCGTCTACACCGCCGACGAAACGGGCAATTCCATCAGCGCCATCGACCTTGCCTCGGGACGGGTCACGACCGTCCCGCTCACGATCTCCCCGCACAACGCGCAGATAACAGCCGACGGAGCGCGACTGCTCGCGGTCGGCGAGCCGGCAGCCGTCATGCACGGTCACAGCCAGCCCAGCGCCGGTCACGCCGCCCAGGAGCGCGAAGGCCTGCTCGTCGTCCTCGACTCGCGCGCGCTCGGCGGCAAGCCGCTCGCCACGATCAGGGTCGGCGGACATCCGGCCCATGTCGTTGCCGATCGCGCCGGTCGTCGAGCCTTTGTAACCTTGAGCGGAGACAATCGCGTCGCCGAGGTCGATCTCGCGCGGCGAACGGTCATGCGAACGGTCGCGACAGACCGCTATCCGCACGGTCTGCGGCTTAGCCCGGATGACCGCGAGCTATACGTCGCCAATGTCGAGGGCGGCAGCGTCAGCGTGATCGACACCGGCACGCTGAAGGAGGCCGCGCGCATTCCAGTCGGGAAGGCCCCGGTCCAGGTCGGGTTCACACCCGACGGCTCGCGCGTCTACGTGTCGCTCCGCGACGAGAACAGCGTGGCGGTCATCAACACCGCGCGCCGGTCGGTCACGGAGAAGATTCGGGTCGGGGATGGACCCATCCAGGTCCATGCCACGCCCGACGGCCGTCATATCTACGTCGCAAATCAGGGCAGCGAGGCGGCGCCGGGGGACACTGTGTCCATCATTGAGGTGGCGACCGGCCAGGTGACCCATACGGTCCGAACCGGCAAGGGGGCACATGGCGTCGCCGTCAGCGACAATGGCCGCTTTGTCTTCATCACCAACACCGCCGACGCCACGGTCTCGGCCATCGACGCGTCGGCGCGCAAGGTGGTTGCGACCTACCGCGTCGGGAGGGGTCCGAACGGTGTCACCTTCCGAGCGATAGGGAAGTTAGCGTTGCGAACAAGAAGAAAGACCGCGATGAGATTGCGCTGGAGGAAGCAATGACGTCGAACGACATCCGCTACTTTCTTGGAACCAAGCTCGGCTTGGCGCTGACGTTGTTGATGGCCGCGATCGGCGCCTACCTGTTCTGGACGCACACGGGCCACATCGTTTCCGCGCTGCCCTACCTTTTTCTACTTCTATGTCCGCTCATGCACCTGTTCGGGCATCGGCATGGGCAACCCCACAAAGAGGAGCACCGCCATGAATCGAAATGACACCGCGCTTCAGCCGGTCCCACTCGCCTTGAGCCTGGGAACGTTCCTGTTGATCGCCTATTTCGCGTGCCTTGTGCTCGCGCTGGTCGTCACCGACCGCGGCTTGCATCAGCCCTGGCTGCAGTTCTTCCCGGGCTTCGCCTGGACCCCGCTGGGTATCCTGATCGGCGCGGCCGAGAGCTTCGCCTACGGCTTCGTGTCGGGCCTCGTGTTCGCACCGATTGCCAACTTCTTCGGCGTCTTCCGCAGCGCCTAGGTCACCGCAACCGGCGCCAGCGCGTCGATGTCGGTGACGACGTCGATCACCACCGGACGATTGGCAGCGAGCCCCTGCGCCAGCGCGGCGGGCAATCCCTTCGGGTCTTCAACGCGGATGCCGAGCGCGCCCATCTCCTCGGCGATGCGCGCGAAGTTCACCTTGCGGAAGGTCCACAGTTCGCGCGCCTGCTCGGTCTGCGTGCCGCCATAAACGCGGTCGAAGCCGCGCTTGGACTGGTTGCCCCCGCCGTTGTTGTTCACGACCGTGACGGCATTGATCTTCCAGCGCGCCGCCGTCTCGATGTCGCCGACGTGGTACCAGAAGCCCGCGTCCCCGGTGAACGTCACCACCGGACGATCCGGCGCACCGCACTTGGCGCCGAGCCCCGCCGGGAACGCCCAGCCGAGATGGCCGGCGCTGCGCATGTAGCTCTGCTTGTCGGTGCGCAGATCGTACATCCCGCCCATCCACATGCCTGCGTGACCCGTGTCCACGCAGACGATGGCGTCGTCGGGCACATGGTTCGACAGTTCGCGGCAGATGCGCGCGGGATGGATCGGCTGCGCATCGGACTCGAGGTCCTTTTTGTATTTTGCGTACCACTCCTTGACGACGCCCTGCGCCTGCGCGACCCACGCCTTGCGCTTGCCCGCGGTGCCCCTGTCGCAAGCCGCGAGCATCTTCGTCAGCGTTACCTTGGCGTCGCCCTGCACGCGCGCCTGAAGCGGATAGTTCATTCCGAGCGCCTCCGGATCGATGTCGATCTGGATCGCCGGCGTGCCGATCTTCGGCACCGCCCAGAAGTGCGTGGTCATGCCACCGGTCGTCGTGCCGATGTAGCAGACCAGATCGGCCGCGTTGACGACCTTGTTGGCGCTCTCGCGCGAATAGGTGCCAACCACACCGACCGACAGCGGATGCACGCCGGGGATGGAATCCTTGCCGTTGAGCGAGGTGACGACCGGAATTTGCAGCGCCTCGGCGAGCGCCACCAGTTCGCGTCCCGCACCCGAATGGCGCACGCCGCCGCCCGCGACGATCACCGGCCGCTCGGCCGCCTGCAGAACGCTTAGCGCCTTCAAGACGCTCGCCTGGTCCGGCTCCGGCCGAAACGACGGCACGCGCGCGAACTCCGGCTCGACCATCGGCTCCATCTCGCCTTCGTCGCCGTCGATCTGGCCCTCGTTGCCGCGGAATTGCAGATGCACCGGCCCCGGCCGCCCGGTGGTGGCGACGCGAAACGCCTGCCGCACCATGTCGGGGAAGCGGTTCACGTCGTCGACCGTGGCGTTCCACTTGGTCACCGGCTCGAACGCCGGCACATCGTCGACCTCCTGATAGACCTGGCGGAACTTGGTCTTGGGCTCGCGGCCGCCGGTGAACGCGATGACCGGCGAATGCGCGAGCCAGGCGTCGCGCAGGCCCGCGGCGAGGTTGAGCGCGCCGATGACCTGCGCCATGCAGATGCCGGGCTTGCCGGACGCGCGCGCGTAGCCGTCGGCCATGTAGGCCGCGGTCGCCTCGCTGTGCACGTGCAGCCGTTTGATTTTGGTCCGCGTCTCCATCACCGCGAAGGTCTTGCGTAAGACCGCCGGCACGTGAAACACGTGCGTCACGCCATAGGCCTCCAGCATGTCGGCCATGCATTCGGCGCCCAGCATCTTTCGATTGTGGCCCAGCATCGTCTCTTCCACCTGTCCTGAAGCGTCCCACCCGCGGCAGGGCCGCCCATCTTGGGCGACGCACGGCCGACCGGGAGCGAAGCCCAATGCGCCGTGGTTGGCAACCCGGATTTCGCACCGTCTCTTACGCGCTACAATGGATTGAGACTGCCGGGAGCCGCGCATGAAAACCTCGACCGACCGTATCCTGACCACCCACACCGGCAGCCTGCCGCGGCCGAAATCGCTGATCGACATCATCCTGGGGCGCGAGAAGGGCGACACCATCGACCCCGGGACCTTCGAGGCCGCGACCGCCAGGGCGATCGAGGACGTGGTCGGGCAGCAGGTCGCGTGCGGCATCGACATCGTCAGCGACGGCGAGATGAGCAAGCCGTCGTACGCCACTTACGTCCGCCACCGCATCGACAACATCGTTCCCGACGAGCGCGCCGCCGAGAAAGGGCGTGACTACATGATCGGGCGCGATCTCATCGCGCATCCGGATTTCGGCCAGAACCGGCGAAGCTTCAGCGCCGTCGCCTTCCCGGGCTGCGTCGGCCCGCTGAAGTACAAGGGCGAAGCCGCGCTGAAGCGCGACCTCGCCGACCTCAAGGCCGCCGTGGCGAAATCGAAGCCCGCCGAAGCATTCATGACTGCGCCGTCGCCCGGCATCCTGACGCGCTTCGTCGTCAACCTGCACTACCCGACCGAGGACGCCTATGTCGACGCGCTGGCCGAGGCCATGAAGGTCGAATACCGCGCCATCGTCGAGGCTGGCTTCATTCTGCAGGTCGACTGTCCCGATCTCGGCTCCTGCCGCAACAACATGTACCGCCGTCTCACCGACGACGAATTCCGCAGCCAGATCGCCGAGCGCAACATCGCGGCGCTGAACGGCGCGATCGCGGGTCTGCCCGCCGACCGGATGCGCCTGCACATCTGCTGGGGCAACTACGAGGGGCCGCACACCCACGACCTGCCGCTCACCAGGATCATCGACATCGCCTTCAAGGCCAACATGCAGGCATTCAGCATCGAAGCGGCGAACCCGCGCCACGACCACGAGTGGGAGGATCTCAAGACCGTCAAAATTCCCGACGAGAAGATCCTCATTCCCGGCGTGATCGATTCGACCACGAACTTCGTCGAGCATCCAAAGCTCGTTGCGCAGCGGATTGGCCGCTACGCCGACATCGTCGGGCGCGAGCGCGTCATTGCCGGCGTCGACTGCGGCTTTGGAACCGCGGTACGGACCGAGCCGATCGTCGCCGACAGCATTGTCTGGTCGAAGCTCAAGGCGCTGAGCGAGGGCGCGGCCATCGCAAGCGGACGGCTGTGGGGGAAGGCGGCGTGACGAAGCTTGCAGCGGCGATGCTGGCAGCCGCCTTGGCCGCATCGCTTGCGTTCGCGATTCCGGCGCGCGCCGATCCTGCAATGGGCGAGGCCGTGCAATCGACGAAGAAGGTCAAGCGCGCGAAAATCACGGTGCGTCCCAAGCGCCCGTGGCGCGGCTACGGATACCTGCCGGGTTACCGGCCGAGCCTGGCGGAATCCCAGGGCATTCCCGTGTATGGCCCGCGCAGGCCCCGCCGCGAAATCCGCTACATCGATTACTTCGGCAACGTCCGCTACGGCTGGGGGCCGCCGCGGTACTATCGCGGGCGCTGGAACGCCGGCAGCTTCGGCCCGTGCTGGACGCAGACTCCCATCGGCATGATGTGGAACTGCGGGCAATAGCAGCAGCTCGAATTCGCCAAAATTGCACGCCAAGACGCGCGTGAACGCACTTCTTGGCAACGCCCTGGGATGACGCCTACGGCGTCACTTGATCGCCAGCGGATTGACCGGCGAACCGACCGCTCCGGTGATCGGAATCGCGGGCGCCACGAACAGGAACTCGTACACCTTGTCGGCGGCGCAGTCCTCGCCGAGCTCCTTGAGCTCGAAAATCTCGCCCATGGTCATGCCCATGATCGGGATCGTGATCCAGTGCCAGGGCTGGTTGATGCCCTCCTCGCTCTCGTTCGGACGCACTTCGCAGCCCCAGGTGTCCGAGGCAAGCGCCGCAAGCTCGGTGCGCTTGATCCACTCCAGCGTCTCGAAGGCGAAGCCCGGCGCATCGCCGCCCGGATAACCGTCCCAACTTCCGGCATCCTGACAGCGCTGCATCATGCCGGTGCGCACGATGACATAGTCGCCACGCTTGACTTCGACCTTCTGCGCCTTGGCGCAATCGTCGAGGTCCTTGCAGGTGATGCCGTAGCCGTCGTCGAGCGATCCCACGCCCTTGAAGCGCGCCACGTCGAGCAGCACGCCGCGGCCGACCATCTTGTTCTTGGTCTTCTCGATGCCGCACTTCTGCGCGCCGGAAGTCGTCACCTCGCGGCAGTCGTAGCCGTTCCACATGTAGTTCTCATAGAACACGTGGCCGAGCCCGTCCCATTGCGTCCCGCATTGCAGCGGCATGGTCACCATATCGTCGGCGGCGCGGATGCCGCGCTTGTCGAGCACGCCGGAATAGGCGTCGGTGCCGGTGCGGAGCATGGTGTGGATCGGATTGGTGCGGCCCATCGACGGGTATTTGCTCTTGGCGCCCTGCGGACCCAAATGGTCGAAGTTGAGCGCGAGCGAAATCACTTTGCCCTTCTTCACCAGCCGCGTCGCGGCGACGATGTCCTCCGGCGACGTGTAGTTGAGCGTGCCGATCTCGTCGTTCGGGCCCCACTTGCCCCAGTTCTTGTACTTCTCGGCGGCGTCGCGGAGGTCCTGGCGCGTGTACTTCCTGGCTGGCATGGCGTGTCCCTTGCTGGAGCAATAGGTCTGGCGGCGGAGCATTCCGGCTGCCTTGCCGCATGTTTCGAGTTTACTGCGGCACGGGCAAGCGCGATGATCATAGCGTCAGCGTCCCGGGGAGGAAGCCGTGAAAGCCATCGCACAAGCGGCCGCGGCCGCAACGCTGCTCCTGACCGCCGACATCGCGCTTGCCCAGACCGCTCCGGCCTATCCGGTCCCGGGCCGCGCCGTGCGGCTGGTCGCGCCGTTCGCGCCGGGCGGACCGGTCGACGTCGGCGCACGGCTGATCGCACCGAAGCTGCAGGAGGCGCTCGGCGTTCAGGTCTATGTCGAGAACATGCCGGGCGGCAGCGGCAACATCGGCACCGGCGTGGTGGCCAAAGCGCCGGGCGACGGCCACACCGTCCTGGTGATCTCCAGCGGCTTTGTCGTCAATCCGAGCATGTTCAAGCTCAGTTACGACTGGGAGAAGGAGCTCATCCCGGTGTCGCTGATCGGATTGGCCCCGCAGGTCATCCTGGTGCACCCGTCGGTGCCGGCGAAAGACATGAAGGAAATGATCGCGCTGGTGAAGGCCAACCCGGGCAAGTACTCTTACGGCTCCGCAGGTCTTGGCACGCCGGGCTTCCTGGCCGGCGAAATGCTCCGCCAGAGCTTTGGGATCGACCTGCAGCACGTGCCGTTCCAGGGCGGCGGGCCGGCCGTGGTGTCGACCGTCGGCGGCCACACGCCCATGGTCATCACCACCATCTCGTCCGCCAGCGGACCGCTGCAGCAGGGCTCGATCCGCCCGCTCGCGGTCACCAGCGCCAGGCGCTCGCCCGCGCTGCCCAACGTCGCAACGCTTGCCGAACAGGGCATCCTCAATCAGGAGTCGGACGTCATCCTGGGCGTGCTGGTGCCGGGAACGACGCCCAAGCCGATCGTCAACCGCTTGCATGCCGAGATCGTCAAGATCGTCGCCGATCCCGAGATCAAGCAGCGGCTGGCGAGCGTCGGATTCGCGGCGGTCGGCAGCACGCCCGCCGAATTCGACGCGCGGATCAGGAGCGAGATCGCGAAGTGGGCCAAGGTGGTCCGCGACGCCGGGATCGCGCCGCGGTGAGATTTGCGCTCGAATGACGCAGCGCGCCACGGTCGCGGACGGTGCGAAAGAAACGTGATAATAAAGAGGGCCGAAGAAAAGCGAAAACAAGCCGGGCAGACCGCAAGCAGAGGGAGAATTCCAATGAGGTCTATCGTACGTGCGCTGGCGTTGACCGCCGCGCTGCTGGTTTCAGGCACGGCCTTCGCCCAGCAATACCCGACCAAGCCGGTCAAGATCATCATTCCGTTCCCGGCCGGCGGCGTGACCGACATCGCCACCCGCCTGATCGCGGCGAAACTTTCCGAGCGCAACGGCCAGCAATTCTACATCGAGAACATTCCCGGCGCCGGCGGCAACACCGGCATGGGCAACGCAGCGCGGCAACCGGGCGATGGCTACACCATCCTGATCACATCCTCAGCCATCGTGGTGAACCCGAACCTTTACGCCAGGTCCACCTACGACCTGGAAAAGGACTTCATCCCGATCACCAAGGCCGGCGGCACACCGAACTCCTGGGTCGTCAACGCGAACCATCCCGCGAAGACGATGAAGGAGCTGATCGACCTCTTCAAGAAAGAGCCCGGCAAGCACAGTGTGGGATCCCCCGGCACCGGCACGACTCCGTCGCTGTCGATCGAGATGTTAAAGCAGGCGCTCAAGCTCGACTTCGTAACCGTGCCATTCGCCGGCGGTGGGCCGATGACGCAGTCGCTGCTCGGCGGCCATACGCCGGTGGTCTGCTCGGCTCTCGGCAATTACGTCAACCTGCTCAAGGAGGGCAAGCTGCGCGGACTTGCGGTGACCGGCAAGAAGCGTTCCGCAGCGATGCCGAATATCCCGACGCTTGACGAGCTTGGCATCAAGGGCCAGGAGGCCGAGACCATGACCGGCGTGTTCGTGCCGGCCGGCACGCCGAAGGCGATCGTCGATAAGCTGCACCGCGAATTCGTGGCGGTGGTGAACGATCCCGATATCAAGGCCAAGCTGCTCCAGGTCGGCGTCGAGGCGGAAGGCAACTCACAGGCCGACTTCATCGCCTACAACAGGGCCGAACTCGCCAAGTGGAAAAAGGTGATCGAAGACGCCAAGATCAAGAAGATCGGGAGCTGACCTCCTAACTCGGCTTGTGATGCCCTAAAGTTCGCGCGCCGCGTCAGTGCGGCGCGCGAATGCTGTCTGCCCGGTCCTCACCGTCGGAGTTCCGCCGCATGCGTATCACGGCCATCCGCGAGACGGCGATCCCGCTGAAATCGACGCTGGCGAATTCCGGCTTCGATTTTTCCGAGATGACGACGTCGGTGGTCGCCGTGATCACCGACGTCATGCGCGACGGCAAGCCGGTCGCGGGTTTCGCATTCAATTCCACCGGCCGCTACGCCTGCGGCGCGCAGATGCGCGACCGCTTCATCCCGCGCATCCTGAAAGCCAAGCCGGAATCGCTGCTCGACGACAGCGGCATGAATCTCGATCCGGCGAAAATCCTCGCCGTGATGATGCGCAACGAGAAGTCCGGCGGCCACAGCGAGCGTTCGGTCGGCATCGGCACCATCGAAGTGGCGGTCTGGGACGCAGTCGCCAAGATCGCCGGCAAGCCGCTGCACCGCGTGCTGGCCGACCGTTACAGCGGCGACAAGCTGCCCGGCAAGGTGTTCTGCTACGTCGGCGGCGGCTGGTACACGCCCGGCGAGACCCACAAGACCGTGCAGGACGAGATGCGCCGGCATCTCGACGCCGGCTACACCATGCTGAAGATGAAGGTCGGCGGCCTGCCGCTCGCCGACGACATGCGCCGCGTCGAGGCGGTGAAGTCGATCCTGCCGAACTATGCGACGCTCGCTGTCGACGCCAACTGCAAGTTCGGCCGCGACGACGCGCTGGCCTACGCCAAGGCGCTCCGCGCCTACAACCTGCGCTGGTTCGAAGAGCCCTGCGACCCGCTCGACTATGCACTGCTGGCTGAGGTCGCCTCGGTCTACGACGCTCCGCTGTCGACCGGCGAGAACCTGTTCTCGACCCAGGACGTCGAAAACCTCACTCGCTTCGGAGGACTAAAGCCCGAACGCAACGACGTGATTCAGGTCGATCCGCCGCAGTCCTACGGCATCGTGCAGTACGCGCGCACGGTGGACATGCTGGCGCGCCACGGCTGGCCGCGAAGCGGCCTGTTCCCGCACGGCGGCAACCAGATGTCGCTCGCTATCGCCGCGGGCTTCGGCCTCGGCGGCGCGGAATCGTATCCCGGCGTATTCGGCCCGTTTGCGGGCTACGCCGACGACGCGAAGGTGGAGAACGGCTATCTCACGCTGTCCGACCGCCCCGGCATCGGCTTCGAGGGCCAGGCGGCGCTGTACCGGATCATGAAGGACCTTGCCGCATAGGGCGGATTGCCCAAGCCTGCGCGGTAAAGCACCATACTGCCGCGGCTCAAAACGCAGCCGCCAGTCCGCCGCGCGCCAATGCGGCGCGCCCTGCAATTCCTGCCAGGAAATCCCATGCCCCGACTGCTGATCGCTCTGACACTGCCGCCCGACGTCACCGAGCAATACCGGCTGCGCCTCGGCCGCGTGTTTCCCGAGATCGCAATCGAGGTTGCCGCCGACCGCGAGCACGCCGCCGAAGCCCTGCCGCGCGCCGACATGCTGCTGACGTTCGGCCAGATGATGAAGAACCTGAAGCTCGGCTTCGCGAATGCCGACAAATTGAAATGGGTGCAGGCGCTGGGCACCGGGCTCGACGGCATCGTCGACCAGCCCACGCTGAAGCCCGGCGTCACGGTGACGAGCCTGCATGGCGTGCACGGCGCACCGGTATCGGAGGCAGCGATTGCCGGCATGCTGGCTCTCGCGCGCGACATCCCGCGCTTCGTGCGCCAGCAGCCGCAGCGCCACTGGGGCCGCTGGCCGGCCAAGCTCCTGCAGAGCAAGACCGCCGTCATTGTCGGCGTCGGCGTGATCGCCGAGGCGCTGGCGCCGAAGTGCAAGGCGTTCGGCATGAATGTGATCGGCGTCAGCTCGAAGCCGCGCGATCTGCCGGGCTTCGACCGCATGATGCCGATGACCGAACTGACGCAGGCCGTGGCGCTCGCCGACCATCTGGTGCTGCTCACGCCCTACTCGCCCGCGACGCACCACATCATCGGCGCCAAGGTGTTCGCCGCCATGAAGCCCACCGCGTTCCTGACCAACGTGGCGCGCGGCGGCGTGGTCGATGAGTCCGCCCTGATCGAGGCGCTGCGCGAGAAGCGCATCGCCGGCGCCGCTCTCGACGTGTTCGACGTGGAGCCCCTGCCCGCCGACAATCCGCTGTGGTCGTTCGAGAACGTCATCGTCACCACCCACCAGGGCGGTTTCTGCGACATCTACGTTGACCTCGCGATGCCGATCCTCACGCGGAACATGCGCGCATTCCTCGACGGCAACCTTCGGGACATGGTCAACGTGGCCCGCCCGGCGGCATAATCCATTCGCGTTCAAGGGGTCATCGCCATGGCAAACGACAAGCCGAAGTTCCCGCCGATCCGCCGCGTCGTTACCGGCCACGACAAGGCCAACGTCGCCAAGGTGCTGATCGACGCGCCCGCGACCAACGCCAAATATCCGGACTCCGGCGTGGTCTCCACGCTGATGTGGATCACCGACACGAACCCCGCCGGCATCGCGGTGGGCGAGAATGCCGAGGACATGGGCGCGCGCATCGTCGGCACCGCGCCTCCCGCGGGCGGCACACGCTGCTGCGTCATTGACTTCCCGCCCGGGAACCATCCGCACATGCACCGCACCGAGACGATCGACTACGTCTTCGTCATCGAGGGCGAGATCGAGATGGACATGGACAATTCGACGGTGAAGCTGAAGCAGGGCGACGTTCTGATCCAGCGCGGCACCAACCATGCCTGGGCCAACCGCTCGAACAAGCCCGCGCGCGTCGCCTTCGTGCTGGTCGACGGCCAGCCGCTCGGCATCGGAAAGCCCGTCACCGGCGCGGCCAGCGCGCGCTGATCGAAGCTGCAACAGGGAGGCAAGCCATGAATAAAGCGATTCAGGGACTGCTCGCGGCAGCGCTGCTTCTGTTCGCGGCCCCCGCTCCGTCGTCGGCGCAGAGCTACCCAGGCGGACAAATCCGCCTGATCGTGCCGGTGCCCGCGGGCGGCGTCACCGACACCATGGCGCGCATCGTGGCGCAGCGGCTCGGCGAGGCGCTGAACCAGAACGTCATCGTCGACAACCGGCCGGGCGGAAACTACTCGGTCGGCGTGCAGGCAGTGGCACGCGCACCGGCCGACGGGCTGACGCTGCTGGTCGCGCCCGACTCGCCGATCACCGCCAACCCGCACCTGTTCGGCAAGCTCGCTTACGATCCGATCAAGGAGCTGACGCCGATCATCGTGCTGTGTCGCATCACGCCGATCGTGGTGGTGAACGAGGCCGTGCCGGCGAGAAGCATCAAGGAGCTGATCGCCCTCGCCAAGAAGGAACCCGGCAAGCTCAACTACGGCTCCTACGGCATCGGCAGCTATTCGCACCTGAGCATGGAGGACTTCAAGAAGCGCACCGGGGCCGACATCGTGCACATCCCGTATCGCGGCGCGGCGCCGGCCTCCAGCGCACTGCTCGCCAACACCATCCAAATGCTGATCCTCAATCTCTCCAGCATCGAGGCGCACGAGAAGGCCGGCAAGGTCCGCATCCTCGCCGCCGCGGGCGCAAAGCGCGCCGCCGCGCGGCCCGACCTGCCGACGGTCGCCGAAGCCGGCGTGCCGGGCTTCTCGACCACCGCGTGGTTTGCGCTGTTCGGGCCCGCCAACATGGCGCCCGACCTCGTGACGAAGATTCATGCCGACGTCGCCAAGGCGCTGGACGCGCCGCAGACCAGGGAGTTCTTCGTCAAGAACAGCTTCGAGCGTGTCGATGCCAATCCCGCGCAGTTCAAGGAGCTGATCGCACAGGACTCCAGGCACTGGTCCGCCCTGATCAAGCAGGTCGGCGCGAAACTGGACTGACAGCGGCGGGACCGGACGGGATACGATGAGCGAAGCGGCAAGCTGCGACGTTGTCGTGATCGGCGCCGGCATCGCCGGGCTGACCGCGGCCAATCGCGCGACGCAGTTCGGCCTTCGCGCGATCGTCCTGGAAAAAAGCGCCGAGGAGCAATACCGCTCCAACTCTCGCTACACCTACGGCACGTTCCATATCCATTTCACCGGCGTCGAAGCGGACGAAGCCGAGCTGACGGCCAAGATCGAGACCGCGACCGAAGGCTTCGCCCGCAAGGACCTCGCCCGCGCCATCGCCAGGGACGGCCGCCGCCTGATGCAATGGCTGCGCGAGGACGGCGTCGGCCTTGTCAATCTCGGCACCTACAACACCAACGTGCTGTCGCCGGCCTGGCGCATGGGCTTCGGCCTCACCTGGAAGGGCTACGCCGGCGACGTGGCGCTGCAGAAGCTTGAAGCGAACCTCCGCGGCCGGCAGGGCCGCTTGTTGCGCGGTGCACGCGCCAGCACGATCAAGCGCGTGCCCGGCGGCATCGAAGTCGACACCGATGGCGGCAACCGATTCCGCGCCGCGGCCGTCGTCATCGCCGACGGCGGCTTCCAGGCCAGCCTCGACCTGATCCGCGAGCACATCACGCCTGCCGCCGACAAACTGCTGCAGCGCAACGGCGGCACCGCAATGGGCGACGGGCTTCGAATGGCCAAGGCGCTCGGCGCCAAGATCGTCGGCCTCGAAAATTTTTACGGCCACCTGCACAGCCGCGACGCGATGAAGACCGACCGGCTGTGGCCACGGCCCTATGCCGACGAGCTTGCCGCTGCGGGCATCGTGGTCGACGAAAGCGGGCATCGCGTCGCCGACGAAGGTTTCGGCGGCATCTGGCTCTCCAACGCCATCGCCCGCCTGCCCGACCCGCTCGCCACCTCCGCGATCTTCGACCAGGCGATCTGGGACGGCCCGCCCGGCACCGGTCACGTGCAGCCGCCAAACCCGCTGATGCTCGAAGCAGGCGCGACGGTTCACAAGGCCGGCACGATCGCCGAACTGGCGGCGGTCGCCGGCCTGCCCGCGGACCGTCTGCAGCGGACGGTCGATGCCTATAACGCCGCGCTCGACGCAGGCGCGTTGCAGAGCCTCACGCCGCCGCGCAGCGGCAAGAACAGGCCCTGGCCGATCGGGACGCCGCCGTTCTACGCGCTGCCGCTCTGCGCCGCGATCACCAACACCATGGGCGGTATCGCCGTCGACGGCGACGGCCGCGTGCTCGACACGTCCGACAAGCCGATCCCCGGCCTGTTCGCGGCCGGCTCCACCATCGGCGGGCTGAACGGCGGGCCGCACGCGGGCTATGTCGGCGGCCTCATCAACACGGTCATCGGGCTGCGCGCCGCGGAAGCGATTGCGGCTGCCGTGGCAAAGTGACGGTATTTGCGTTAGGTCAAGGCACCGCTCCCTGACCTCGGCGCGTATTGCCGTTGTATTGCTGCGTTCGGTATTGACGAAACATTGGATGTCAGAATGACGAATCTGAAAGCATTTGCCCTGGGCCTCGGCCTTTCGCTCCTGTCGATACCGGTGCACGCTCAAGCCCCGCGCGCCCAGGCCCAACATGTCCCGGACGCCGGCCGCGGCGAACAACTGGCCAAGCGCTGGTGTGCCGGCTGCCATCTGGTTGCACCCGGCCAGCAGCGGACCATGGAGGCGCCGCCATTCGAAACCGTCGCGCGGTCGCAGACCTACACGCCGCAATCGCTGGCATTCTTCCTGCTCGATCCGCATCCCAAGATGCCGAATATGTCGCTGACGCGCGCGGAAGCCTCGGACCTCGCGGCCTACATCGTGTCGCTGCGGAAATAGCGGCGCTCCGCCGAGCCCGATGGCTTCTTGCGCCGCATGTTCGGGCGGCGCTATGATTCTGCGACAGGAGCCGCATCATGCCGCGACCCAAAGGCCAGCTTCGCCTCGGCGCCTTCTTCAATCCGACCGGCCATCATGTCGCCTCGTGGCGGCACCCCGAAGCGCAGGCCGACGCCGGCATCAACTTCAAGCACTATGCCGAGATCGCGCAGACCGCCGAACGCGCCAAGTTCGACATGGTGTTCCTCGCCGACAATGTCTGCGTGCGCGAAGCGAACATGGAGGCGCTGTCGCGGTCGGCGCAGTACATCGCCAATTTCGAGCCGATCACGCTGATCTCGGCGCTCGCCGCGGTGACAAGCCGCATCGGTCTCACCTGCACGGCGTCGACCAGCTACAACGAACCGTTCCATGTGGCGCGCAAATTCGCGTCGATCGACCACATCAGCGGCGGCCGCGCCGGCTGGAACCTGGTCACGTCGGGCATGGCGGCGGAAGCTTACAATTTCGGCCGCGACGCGCACTACGGCCACGCCGAGCGCTATAAGCGCGCCAACGAGTTCGCCGAGGTCGTCACCGCGCTGTGGGATTCCTGGGACGACGATGCGTTCCCGCGCGACAAGGAGTCGGGCCTTTTCTTCAAGCCCGAGGGCATGCATCACCTCAATCACAAGGGCCAGCATTTCAAGGTTCGCGGCCCGCTCAACATCCCGCGCCCGCCGCAGGGCCGGCCGGTGATCGTGCAGGCCGGCACGTCGGACGACGGCATGGACGTCGCCGCGCGCTTCGCCGAGGTGATCTTCAGCGCCAATCTGACGATGGACACCTGCCAAACGTACTTCAAGGAGGTGAAGACGCGCGCGCAGGACAAGTTCGGGCGCAACCCGGACCATCTGAAGGTCATGCCAGGCCTGAGCTGCTACGTCGGCCGCACCGAGGCTGAGGCCAAAGAAAAGTACGACTATCAGAATTCGCTGATGCACCCGATCGTGGCGCGCGAAATCCTCTCGACCGTGCTGGGCGGCGTCGATCTCACACCCTACGACTTCGACGGCCCGCTGCCGGACAATCTGCCGATGTCGAATTCGAGCCAGAGCACGTTCAAATACGTCACCGATCTGGCCAAGAAGGACGGGCTCTCCATGCGCCAGATCGCCCAGGTGGTCGCAGGCGCGCGCGCCAAACTGGTCATGGTCGGCACGCCGGAGAGCCTCGCCGACCGCATGGAGCAATGGTACGTCGAGGAGGCCGCCGACGGCTTCAACATCATGCCGCCTTACCTGCCGGGCGGGCTCGACGATTTCGTCACGATGGTGATTCCGGAATTGCAGCGCCGCGGACTGTTTCGCACGGAATACACCGGCCGCACCCTGCGCGATCACCTCGGCCTGCCGCGCCCGCCGAGCCGTTACGCGGCCCGCAGCGACGCGGCGGCGGAGTAACCGGCGCTCCATGGCCGACACGCCGCTGATCCTGCCTGCGCTCGGCGCCGCCTATGCTGCGCTCGCGCCGTGGGTCGAGGCACTGCTGCGCTTCATCGTCGGCATGGCCATGGTGCCGCACGGCATCCGCATGACCATGGGCCGGTTCAAGAACACCGGCGGGCCGCCCGGCACGCTCGACTCGGTCGTCCAGATGTACGACCGCAAGGGCTACCGGCCTGGCCGGTTCTGGGCCTATTGCACGGTTCTGACGCAGTTCGTCGCCGCGCCCTGCGTCGCGCTCGGCCTGCTCACGCGCCCGATGGCGCTGCCGCTGTTCGTGCTGCTGGTGCTGTCGGCCTACGATCATTGGAAATACGACGGCTACTTCTGGAACAAGTCGGGCGTCGAATATCCCGCGATGTGGGCGGCGGGCGTCCTGTATTTCCTGGTCAACGGCGGCGGCGCGATTTCGCTCGACCGTCTGATCGGATTCGAGTTCTGACGCCGGCGCACGCATCGCACGGCGCCGTGAGGGAGGACCCATGCCGAACGCACTCGCCCAGGCGAAACTCGATCTCGCCATCGCCAACCGCATCGTGTCGCTCGAAGGCATCATCGACGCCTTCGGCCATGTCAGCATGCGGCATCCGGCGAATCCGAACCGCTATCTCATTTCGCGCTCGCGCTCGCCGGAGCTGGTCGAGCCCGGAGACATCTACGAGTACACGCTCGATTCCGAGCCGGTGAAGCCGCTGCCCAAGGGCGTGCGCGGCTACGGCGAGATCGTCATCCACGGCGAGATCTACAAGGCGAGGCCGGACGTGAACGCGGTCGCGCATCACCACGGCATGGCCTTCCTGCCGTTCTGTAACTCGGGCGAAGAGCTGAAGCCGCTCTATCACATGGGCGCGCAGATCGGCGAAAAGGTGCCGTTCTGGGACAGCCGCGACGACTTCGGCGACACCAACCTGCTGGTGCTGAAGCCCGAAGAAGGCCGCTCGCTTGCCAAGGCGCTCGGCCCGCACTGGCTCGTGCTGCTGCGCCGCCACGGCGCGACGGTCGCGGGCAAGACGCTCACCGAACTCGTGTTCCGCACCATCTACAGCTACCGCAACGCCGAGCTGCAACTGATGACCATGGCGCAGGGTTGGCGCGTCAGCCCGTTGACGCCGGGCGAGCAGAAGCTCGCATGGCAGCGCAACCTCGAACCCCGTCCGCAGGCGCGCGCCTGGGAATACTGGTGCACGCGGCTGAAGAAGGCCGGCGAATACCCGCGCGCGGCACGCAAGCGCCGATGAGTATCGATGAGTTACCCATTGGTATAGGGCGATAGATTAGCAGGCACGTTTCTTCGCAATCATTTTCGCACATGAAGCGCCGCGTTTGCGGCACACCGGGAACCAGCCCGGGCACTCCGGCGTTGAACATGCCGTCCGCCAAATTCGGGGAACGCTATGCGCGACATGCCGTTTCTGCGTCTGCTCGCCGCCGGGGCGCTGGCACTGAGCCCGCCCGCTGCCGTATTCGGCCAGAATGCCCCCGCAGCACGGGAACCCGCCGTCTCAATCGCGCCGCAAACAGCTTCCGATAGCAATGCGCTGGTGTTTTCAACCGACACACAATTGGCAAGGCCGATGGTGCCCGCCGAGGATGTTGCGGTTGCGGAACAATTGCAGAGCCTCATCGAAACCGAGCTCGCACGCCACGTGCGGCATGAGGCGGACCGCGCTGGCATCGAGGCGTTCTATCGCAGCCGCGGATTCGCGCCGATCTGGGTCTCAAAAAACGCGCCTGCCCCGCGCGCCCGGGACGCGATGGACCATCTGAAAAGTGTGACGGCCGACGGCCTCGACCCCAGCGACTATCCGGCGCCGTATTTCAATGACCGCAGCCCTTACGGTCTGGCGGCGGATGAACTGTTCCTGACCAATACGATGTTGACGTTCGCGCGGCATGCATCCACGGGCCGCGTGGCGTTCACCCGCGTCAGCGCCTCGGTCTATTACGACCTGAAACGGCCCGGCGCCGTGGAGGTTCTGACAAGGCTTTCGGCCGCCACAGACATCCGCGCGGCGCTTGACGATTTCCATCCGCCGCACGCCGGCTACAAGGCGCTCAAGGCCGAGTTGGCCGCCGAACGCGCGCGCTCCGGCGAGGCCGGCAATCCGGCGCGCATTGCCGATGGACCGCTGCTGCGGCCCGGCGCGGATGACAACCGCGTTCCACTGCTGCGGCAGCGGCTCGGCCTCGCGGCCAACGGATCGCAGACCTATGACGACGAGCTTCAGGGCGCAGTGAAGGCGTTCCAGGACGGCAATGGCCTCAGCCCGGACGGCATCGTCGGCGCCGCTACCCTCGCCCGGCTCAACGGCGAGACGCGCGAAGGCCGCGCCGACGTCATCCTCGCCAACATGGAGCGCTGGCGCTGGATGCCGCGCGATCTCGGCGAGTCGCACGTGATCGTGAACGTGCCGGATTATTCGCTCAAGGTCGTCGGCCGCGGCACGGCGGCATGGTCGACGAGGATCGTGGTCGGCAAGCCTGGAACGCAGGCGACGCCGCTGTTCACCGAGACGATGAAATTCATCACGGTCAATCCGACCTGGAACGTGCCGCCATCGATCATCCGCAACGAATACCTGCCCGCTCTGCAGCGCGACCCGAATGCGCTGGCGCGCATCGGGCTGCGCATGGGTCGCAACGCCGACGGCTCGTTCCGGGTTTATCAGCCGCCGGGCAGCCGCAACGCGCTCGGCCGCATCCGCTTCAATTTCCCGAACAGATTCCTGGTGTTCCAGCATGACACGCCCGACAAGCACCTGTTCGAGAAGAGCGAGCGCGCCTTCAGCCACGGTTGCATGCGGGTGCAGTCGCCGGAGAAATACGCCAAGGCGCTGCTGTCGATTTCGCAGCCGCAGGACGGCTACACCGTCGAGCGCATCGAAAGCCTGTACGGCGCGAACGAACACACCATCCAGTTAGCCAACCCAATCCCCGTCCACATGACGTACCAGACGGCGTTCGTCGACGACAATGGACAGCTCCAGATCAGGCGCGACATCTACGGCCACGACAAGGCAATCGCGGACATCCTGCGCAACGAACGCGCCGTCGCGGACGTGCCCGTGCCGCGCGATTACCATTCAAGCAGCAAGCCGGTGATGGCGTCGACTCCACAGGACGATTCGTTCCGCGATCCCTTGGCCAGCTTCGCCCGCGGCCCGGCGTTCGGACGCCAGCGCGCGTCCGATCGCCACACCAACAATTGGTAACCGATAGATCGCCAGCCGAGCGCGGCCACGCCCCGCTTCACGCCGGAATCATTTCGGTTTCGCCAGGTTGATGTTGATGTTCTTTTCCTGGGTGAAGGAAATCAGTTCCTCCAGGCATTCCTCGCGGCCGATTCCCGATTGCTTGACGCCGCCGAACGGCGTGCCGATGAAGTGCTTGGAGATGTCGTTGATCCACACGAAGCCCGCCTCGACATTGGCCGCAGCGCGGTGGGCGGTCGTTAGATCGTTGGTCCAGATCGAGGCCGTGAGCCCGTATTCGACCGAATTGACCTGCTCGAACATCGCCGTCTCGTCGCTCCACTTCACGACGCCGACCACCGGACCGAAAATCTCCTCCTTGAAGATGCGCATCGATGGCTTCACGTCGGCGAACACCGTCGGCTCGATGTAGAGCCCCTTCGCCAGCACCGGGTCCGACGGCCGCCCGCCGCCGTTGACCAGCCGCGCGCCTTCGCTCTTGGCCGAGTCGATGTACATCATCACGCGGTCGAACTGGGTCTTGGAGATGATCGCGCCCATGGTGGTTGCCGGATCGGTCGGAATGCCCGGTTTCCAGTGCTGGATGCGCACCTTCACCCGCTCCAGAACCGCGTCGTAGATTTTCTCGTGGATGAAGGCGCGGCTGGTCGAGCCGCAGGACTGGCCGCACCAGGTGAAGTTCATGCCGCCGACCACGCCGCCCGCGACCGCGTCCGGATCGGCGTCGGGATAGGCGATCAGCGCATTCTTGCCGCCGAGTTCCAGCAGCACGCCCTTGAGCGTGTCTGCCGCGGCGCGCATCACGGCTTTGCCGGTGGGGACGCTGCCGATCAGCGCGATCTTGGCGACATCGGGATGGCTTGCGAGCGCAGCCCCTGCCTCCTTGCCCCCTGGCACCAGGTTGAACACGCCGGGCGGCAGCAGGCCGTCGATCAGCTCGGCGAGGCGCAACGACGACAGCGGCGCCTGCTCCGGCGGCTTCATGACGATGGTGTTGCCGGCGGCGAGCGGCGCCGCGGCCTTGCCCGCGATGAACATGAAGGGATGGTTGAACGGCACGATGCGGCCGACGACGCCCAAAGGCTCGCGCACCGAAAAATTGATGCGATCCGGCCCCATCGGAATCGACGCGCCCTTCATCTCGGTCACCAGACCCGCGAAAAAGTCGATCTGCGCCGCAGCGATCGTGGCGTCCATGATCATTTCGGCGATCGGGTTTCCGCAGTCGGCGGAGTCGATCATGGCAAGCTCGCCGGCGTTTTCGCGCAGCACGCGGGCGATTTCCTTGAGCATCTTGGCGCGCTCCAGCGGCGGAATGCGTTTCCATTCCTTGAACGCGGCCTTCGCCGCCTTCACCGCGGCGTCGATGTCCTCCGCGCCCGCGTCGGCGGCCTTGCCGAGCGACTCGCCGGTGCCCGGATTGACTTGCTCGGAGAAGCGGCCGGCCTTCGGCGCGTGCCACTTGCCGCCGTAGTAGGCGCCGCGTTGCGCCGGCAGGTTGAGCTTGATCGAGGCGAGCGAATTCGGGGGCACGGGCGTATTCATGGCGGATCACTCCCTGACGCGTTGTCCGGCTGTCGCCGCTCTCCCGCTTCGGCGGGGGCCTGATGCAACTGGAAAAGTCTATCCCCTGCTTGCCCGTCCGACCAGCGCGTTCGCCCCGATGGCGACCACGAACAGGACGATCAAGAGCGAGTACATGCGCGGCATGTCGAAGGTGTTGTAGGCGTCGATGATCAGGAAGCCGACGCCGCGGTTGGACAGCTTGGTCTCCGCCAGCAATGTACCGATCACGGCGACTCCGAGACCGAGCCGCACGCCGTTCACGATCGGCTGGCGCATCGCGGGCAGATAGATTTTCGTCACCATCTGCCAGGTGTTGAGCCGGAAACTGCGCCCGACACGGATCAGCACGCTCTCGATCTGCCGCATGCCGGCGGCGGCGCTCAGCACGATCGGGAAGAAGCAGGAGATCGTGCCCATCGCGACCTTCGAGCCCGGCCCGACCCCGAACCACATGATCATCAGCGGGAAGAAGATGATTTTCGGCGTCGGCCCGAGATAATAGAGGAAGCGCTCGAACGCCTTGCTCAGGAACGGATTGGCGCCGAGCGCGAGCCCGACCGCAAGGCCCGAGAAGCCGCCGATCGTCATACCGGCGCCGACCTCGGCCATCGTAATCCAGAGGTGCCGGTAGAAATCGGGCACCCAGAGCGTCGTGATTCCGACCTCCCATTGGAAGTCCGGGACGGCCAGGAGCTCAAACAGCGACCGGCCAATGGTGAGAAGCGAGGGCACCACGTCGCGGAACAGCAGGCCCGACGCCGCGGCCGCCTCCCAGATTCCGAGCAACCCGGCCAGCAGCGCGATGCGCAGCAGCAGGACCTGCCGGCGCAGCGTCATGCCGCCCGTTCGCGCCGGCGCGCCGCTCGCGGTCATGTGCCCGGCCGCAGCCATCGCTCGATCCGTTCGGTTGCCATGAAGAACACGACGCTGACCAGGATCACAAAGCAAATCGCGGCGAAGGTGCCGGGCAGGTCGTAGCGCTCGGACAGTTCGTTGACGAGCTGGCCGAGCCCGCCGAAGTTGATCAGAAACTCGACGCCGACGATGTTGATCAGCGCGAAGATCATGCCGAGCCGCACACCGACGAAGATCGTCGGCAGCGCGGAGGGGAACAGGATTTTCCAGTAGAGCTGCGAGGGCGTCAGGTTGAAGCTGCGCCCGACGTTGATCAGCACCGCGCGCGTGCCGGACAGTCCTTCCAGCGTCTTCAGCACCACCGGCGGCAGGGCCGCGACGAAGCCGATCATGATCACGGTCCAGACGCTGCGGCCGAACAGCACCAGGAACAGCGGATACATCAGCACCAGCGGCGCCGACGCCATGGCCGCGACCCAGGTCTCGGTCGCAAGCCGGAGCAGCCGCAGCCGGTGCAGCAGCACGCCGAGGCCGATGCCGGTCACGGCGAGCATCAGGCTCGCCGCCAGCGCCTCGCCGCAGGTGACGAAGAAACGCGACAGCACGTTCTCGTCGGCAATGATGCGGCCGAAGCTTGTTACAATCTCAGAGGGTTTTGGGACGATGAACGGATTGATCTTGCCGCTCGCCACCAGAATTTCAATCAGCACGAAGAATGCCAGCAGGCAAGCGATGCCGAATAGCACCGGAATGACATCGTTCCGCCGCAGCCATTGCGCGCTCATTTGCGGACAGCCCCCGCTCTCGCCACGCGCTGCTCGTCGTCCTTGAGGCCCTTGCTCGCCTCCTCGCGCAGATCGTTCCAGATTTGCGCGACGTAATGGCCGAAGGCGTCGGAGCCTACGATCTCCGAGGTGCGCGGGCGCGGCAGCTTGATGTCGACGATCCGCTTGGTCTTGCCCGGCCGGTAGGTCATCACCAGGATGCGGTCGGAGAGCTGCACCGCCTCGGTCAGATTGTGGGTGATGAGCAGCGTGGTCTGCTTCAGGTCCTGCTGGATCTGCAGCACCTTGTCGCCGAGCAGAAGCCGCGTCTGCTCGTCGAGCGCCGCGAACGGCTCGTCCATCAGCAGGATTTTCGGCTCGGAGGCGAGCGTGCGCGCCATCGACACGCGCTGGCGCATGCCGCCCGACAACTCCGACGGATAGCGCCGCTCGAAGCCGTCGAGGCCGACCAGCCCGACGAAATGACGGGCCTTGTCGTAACGCTCGGACTTGCCCATGCCCGCGATTTCAAGCGGGAACGCCACGTTGTCGATCACGGTGCGCCAGGGGAATGTCGACTCCTCCTGGAAGATCATGCCGATCGACGGATGCGGGCCGCTGACCGTCTCGCCCGCCACGCTCACGCGGCCGTCGTAGCCGTCGAGCAATCCGCCGATCACGTTGAACAGCGTCGATTTCCCGCAGCCCGACGGGCCGATCACCGCCAGGAACTCACCCGGCGCAACATCGAACGACACATGGTCGACGGCCGTGAGGACACCGTCCGGCGTCTCGAAACGCTTGACGATGTCCTCGACGACCAGAATGGAATCGGCGGAAGCCATGTCGTGCGCTCCGCCGAACGCCGTCAGCTTCCGCGGTCGGCCTTGCCCCGCGACATGGCCGCGGCAGTCGCCGGGCTGTAGCCGCCGAGGATGCGCGCGTCGACCACGGCGACGCCGCCGCCTTCGACCACTTTGATCGCCTCGTTCAGCGCCTTCTCCAGCTCACCGGCATTGCGGCACGGACCGAAGCCGCTCGCGCCCTGGCCCTTCGCCACCGTGGCGATGTCGATGTCCGGATCGCTGATGCGCTGGCCGATCCACTTGTTGTCGACCGGGCGGTTGCGCGCGACCGCGACACGCTCCTGATGGACCTCGTCGTTGTAGAACGAGCGATTGTTGGCCACCAGGACCAGGAGCGGGATGCGGTAGTGGACCGCGGTCCAGACCGCCGTGCAGCCCATCATGAAGTCGCCGTCGCCACAGACCGCGATCGGCATGCGGCCGGTGCCCTTGAGCGCCAGCGCCGCGCCGACCGAGATGCCGGGACCGCCGCCGACGCCGCCGCCGCCGTCGGAACCGATGTAGTCGAGCGGATGACGGAACGGCCAGAACTCGCCGTGCCAGGACAGCGACACGTGGGTGAGCGACACCTTGCGGTCGCCGACCGCGTGCCGCAGCACGTTCGCCATGTCGGCCGCCGCCATGTCGCCGGTCGGCGAGGGCTTCGGCTTCAGCGGATGCTCGCGTACGAGATGCGGCTTCTTTGGCTTCGCCTTCGAACCGATGGCTTCGAGCAGCGCCGCAATGGTGGCGTCCGTCTCGGCCGGGATGAACAGGTCCGCCGGCGGCAGCGCCTCGTAATCCATGCTCCAGCCGTTGTGCAGGTTCTGGTCGAGCGACACCTGGACGATGGTGGCCGACGGCACGCTGCCGATGGCCTTGAACGTGCCGCCGAGATCGACCCAGTCGAGGCTGAGGATCGCGTCGGCGTCCTTCACCGCGGCAATAAGGTCGTCGGTGGCGAACGTCGCCGGGAATCCGATGTGCAGCGGATGATCCGTCGGGAACACAGCGCCGATCTTGAGGTTGGTCGCAACACGCGCGTCGAGCGCCTCGGCGAGCTGTACGCGGCGATTCCAATCAGCTTCGTCGCGCGACACGCGGCCCATCAGGATCAGCGGCCGCTTGGCGGCGGTCATGATGTCCACCGCCTTCTTGACGAGATCGGCGGACGGGCCCTGCACGACGGGCGGCATGAATCGCTTGACGTCGATCGCCGGCAGCGGAGCGGCGAGCTTGCCTTCCTGCACCTCGGCGTCGAGGTTGATGTAGGTGGGACCGCAGGGCGCGGTGTTCGCCATCCAATAGGCGCGGATCACCGACTCGCGGGCAGCTCCGGCGGATGCCGGCTGGTCGTCCCACTTGGAGAAGTTACGGATGATGGCGCCCTGGTCGGCCGCGGTGTGAATCCAGTCGATCCAGGGACGGCGCTTCATCGCGTCCACCGGGCCGGTCGCGCCGAGGATCAGGATCGGCATGCGGTCGCACCAGGCGTTGAAGATCGCCATGGTGGCATGAAACAGGCCGACGTTGGAATGAACCGCGGCGGCCATCGCGCGGCCGGTCACCTTGGCATAGCCGTGGGCGATGGCGACCGCCGCCTCCTCGTGCAGGCACAGAATCATCTGCGGCTGCTCGTTGCCGAGGAAGTTGACGATCGAGTCGTGCAGGCCGCGATAGCTCGCGCCCGGATTGAGCGCGATGTAGGGAATATCAAGCGCGCTCAGGGTCTCGGCGACGACGTCGCTGCCGAAGGCCGCAGCGTTTGTCGAATAGGGAATCGAAAGGCGTTCGACCTTGTGAACGTCGGGGTCTTTTGCGGCGGGAGAGGATTTCGGAGCCATGGGTGCTGACGCCCTTTTCGGCCGGCCGTCCGTACGGGCGCCGGTCAATCGGGACGGAGCACGCTTGTGGACGCGGCAAATGCGCCCGAAAAAGACCATAGGGCGCTACCGCTGTCAAAATCATTTTGCCTTGCCGCCGTGCAGCAAAAAGCACTGAAAACACTGGTCAATTGTGCGCACAAGCGCAGCGCGCAGCGGCCCGTTCCATGGCGTGTACGCAAACCTGAGTTGCAGCAATGCGCGGCAGCCACGCGCGTCAGGCGGCGCGGACGCGCGCGAAGAAATTGGCGACCTTGGCCTCGAGGTCTTGCGCCCGCGTGGACAGCCGCGCGGTCCAGCCGCTGATCTCGCCGACGGCGGAGGCGGCGTGGCTCGTCGCCTGCTCCACCGACTTGATTTCCTCGGATGTGTGCGCGGTGTTTCCCGCGGCGGTCTGGATGCTCTGCGCGATCTCGCGAGTCGTCGCGCCCTGCTCGTCGACCGCCGAGGCGATCGAGGTGGAGACGCCGGTCAGTTCGTGGATGCTGCGCGCGATCGAGCCGATCTCGCTCACTGCGCCCTTGGTGGCTTCCTGGATCGCCGCAACCTGCTGGCTGATGTCTTCCGTTGCGCGCGACGTCTGGTTGGCGAGCGCCTTCACTTCGGCCGCGACCACGGCGAAGCCCTTGCCGGCCTCGCCCGCGCGCGCCGCCTCGATGGTGGCGTTCAGCGCGAGCAGGTTGGTCTGCGCCGCGATCTTGGAAATCAGCCCGACCACCGAGCCGATGCGTTCGGCGGCCTCGTCCAGCGAACGGATCGCGCTATTGGTGCGCTCGGTGTCGGCCACCGCGGAACGCGCCATGTCGAGCCCGCGAGCGGCCTGCTGGCCGATCTCGTGGATCGAGCTCGACAGTTCGTCGGTAGCGGCGACCGTCAGGTCCACGCTTTGGCTGGTTTCCGCAGACGCCGCCGATGCCGATCCCATGCGCCGCAGGGTATCGTCCGTCACCCGCTGCACGGTCGAACAGGTCGTCGCGAGCGACGTGGAGGCTTCCTTGATGGCCGCAATCACGCCGCCGATGGCGCCGTCGAAGTCCGTGATCGCCTCGTCGATCGCCTGCCTCCTGGCCGACGCCGCGTCGCGAACGCGCTGCAGGTAGAACGTCGACGTGGTGGCGAGATCGAAAAAGGTCGCCTGGGTCAGGACATCGACCCGGACGGCGAGTTGCGAGGGCGAAAACCGGTGCTGGCGCCGGAGCACGCCGATCGCGGTCCGCACGACCGCCGCGGCGCTGTTCATGCGGGCGCGGCCCTCGAATCCGAGATCGGTCTCGCGTTCGATCGTGGTGCGGCAGCGGTCCAGATAGCGCGGACCGAACTCGGCCCGCAGCAGTTCCTGGTACTGTGAAATCTCGATCTTTCGGTATTCGTCGGCGTGCCGCGAATAGAGTTCTGCGACCTGCGGAAGGCTGCGCGACCCGGCGATCACCTCTTCGATCGCGGCCGGCAGGCACGGTTCCAGAAGCTGCGCCATGCCGGACAAGACGCGACGGGCGTTGTCATCCAGACGATAATTGGCGAGCCTGGCAGCAATTTCCGGTGCGACAGGCGGCAGCGACATCTTGGCAATCGTTCTTTGACTATGTGGCTTAACGTATAGGCCCGAATCCTTGTCTCTTGCTTAATGAGCAATCTCAGCGCGTTATGGATATTTTGCACCGCAGCATGACGGCCTGCGCCGCTTTGGCCGGTGTTGCAACCTGACGCGTGCCGGCTTCTTGCGTCCCGTATTCGCGGCCGACCCTTCCGGCGACAACACCGGACAACGCGTCACCATCGCCGCCCGACAAGGCTTGCGGACCGCACCGATGCAATCGTGCGGCGGACCGTGCGCCGGCGCTGCGCAAAGCCGGCGCCTCACCGGCACTTGCGGCGATGTGCACGCGTGGAGCGGTTGCCCATGGCTGGCGACGCGCTTAGGCTTTGCCGGCATGGCCTGCGATACGGCCCGGACTCGCTGCGGTTTGGTTGGGTGTCATGGCGTCGGGACAGGAGCGAATCCGGCAGCTCACCGAGCGGATGGTGCGCAAGCGGCTGTTCGTGGTGCTCTCCAGGGGCGGCGCGACCTCCGAGCAGATTGGCTCCGTCCTGCCGCAGCACCTCGAATACATGATCGGGCTTGAGAAACAGGGCGTATTGTTCGCGTCCGGCCCGTTGAAATCGCCCGAAGGCGCGCCGCTCGGCGACGGACTGACCATCCTGCGCGCGGCGAGCGAGGCCGAAGCGCACCGCATCGCTTCGGCCGACCCATTCGTCGTCAATCGCCTGCGCACCTTCGAAATCCGTGAATGGACCGTGATGGAAGGATCGCTGGGGCTGAAGGTAAACTTTTCCGATCAGTCGCTTGAGATCGCATAAGGCGCGCAATCGCGCACCGAACCTGAGGTGAGCATGCAAACGGTAGGTTTCGTCGGCGTCGGCAAGATCGGGCTTCCGATCTCGGAGAACCTGATCAAGAGCGGTTTCCGCGTCCTCGGCTATCGCCGCGGCTCGCTCGCGGAGTTCGAGAAGGCCGGCGGCGTACCTGCGAAATCGCCGGCGGACATCGGTGCGCAGTGCGACATCGTTCTGTCCTGCCTTCCGACCGTCGAGGCCATGGACGCGGTCGTCAACGGCAAGGACGGGTTGCTCCAGAGCGCCCGGCCCGGGCAGATCGTCGTAGAGCTTGGCTCGCATCCGGTGCCGGAAAAGCAGAAGCACGTGGCCCCGCTGGCGGCCAAGGGCGTCTCCTACATCGACGGCGAGGTGAGCGGCACGCCCGGGATGGTGACTGCGCGCAAGGCGGTGATCTATCTCGGCGGCGACGCAGACGCCTGCAAGAAGGTCGAGCCCGTCATCAAGGGCTTCTCCGATATGTGCCTGTACTTCGGGCCGTTCGGCGCCGCGACCAAGGTCAAGCTCGTGAACAATCTGCTGGTGGCGGTGCATATCGCCGCCGCCGCCGAAGCCATGGCGCTCGGCCTCAAGGCCGGCGTCGACGTCGACCTGATGATCAAGGCGATCGCAGCGGGCAGCGGCGGCTCGACCCAGTTCGGCATCCGCGCGCCCTGGATGGCGCAGCGCCGGTTCCAGCCGGTGCAAGGCCAGGCGGCGCTGCTCTTCCACTACTTCCACATGATCGAGCAATGGGCCGACGAGACCGGCACGGCGACGCCGCTGCTCGACCGCGCCATCGAGGTCTATAAGAAATGCGTCGACATGGGTCTCGGCGAGACCCATGACGTGGCGGTGATGATCGACGTGATCAATTCGCTGCCACGCGAAAAGCATTAGTGCCGTTCGGCTCCGGGAGGGCCGCTCATGCGCTGATAGTCCGTACAAAATCGAGGCGACGGCTCGAACCGCCGCCCGCAGGAACGCCAAGGGAGGAGACGATGACGAGACTCTGTCAAAGTGCTCTGCGTGCGTTTGTCGTGGGGCTGTTCGCGGCACTGCTCGCGATTTCGGGTGCATCCGCGCAAAGCGGCAATCCGATCAAGATCGGGACCGGGCTGGCGCTGACCGGCGGTGGTGCGCCGGCCGGAAAGATGCTGCTGGCCGCACTCGAAATATGGCGTGACGACATCAACGCCAAGGGCGGACTGTTGGGCC
The DNA here is from genome assembly GCA_016869215.1 of Alphaproteobacteria bacterium. Lineage (GTDB taxonomy): Bacteria > Pseudomonadota > Alphaproteobacteria > Rhizobiales > Xanthobacteraceae > Z2-YC6860. The sequence goes on from VGEP01000005.1 coordinate 126,434, forward strand.
GGCCGGTTCAGGTCATCTACTACGACGACCAGAGCACGACGTCGAACGTGCCGGGCATCTACACCAAGCTCATCACCGTCGACAAAGTCGACCTGCTGGTCGGCCCCTACGGCACGAATTTCGTGGCGCCGGCCATGCCGACCATCATCCAGCACAACAAGATGGTGATCAGTTACACCGCCATCGGCATCAACCGGCAATACAACTACCCGAAATATTTCTCGATGGTCCCGGTCGGGCAGCAAGGCGTGAATGCTTTCTCCAAGGGCTTCTTCGAGTTGGCGGCGGCGCAGAAGCCGAAGCCGCAGACGGTGGCGATTCTCGCCGCCGACGCCGAGTTCGCGCAAAGCACCGCCCAGGGCGCGCGCGAGGAACTGAAGAAGCACGGATTCCGGCTCGTCTACGACAAGAGCTACCCGCCGAGCACGACCGACTACACGCCGGTGGTGCGCGCGGTGCAGGCCACCAATCCCGATATCGTCTATGTCGGCGCCTATCCGCCCGACAACGTCGGCATCGTGCGCGCGGCCAATGAAATCGGATTCACCCCGAAGATGTTCGGCGGCGCGATGATCGGGATGTTGATCACGCCGATCAAGGTGCAGCTGGGGCCGGTGATCAACGGCCTTGTCATTTCGGAGGCCTTCGTGCCCTCCCCCAAGCTGCAATATGCCGGCCTTGCCGAGCTGATGAAGCGCTACCAGGCACAGGCGCCGAGCCTGAAGACCGATCCGATCGGCTATGCCTTCGTGCCGTTCGGCTACGCGGCGGGCCAGATTCTCGCCCAAGCCGTCACAGAGACCAAGACGCTCGACCACGACAAGCTCGCCGCCTACATCCACAGCCACACGTTCAAGACGGTGGCCGGCGACATCGCCTACGGCAAGGATGGAGAGTGGAAGGAAACGCGGCAGTTCGTGACCCAGTTCCAGAACGTCGAGCCGAATAGCGTCGATCAGTTCCGCACCGGCGCCAAGCAGCCGATCCTGTATCCGCCGGAGTACAAGACCGGAAACGTGATCTACCCCTACGCCGACGCACGAAAGAAAAAGTAGCGGCCGTTGTCGCCCGGAGGCATTCCGTCCGCACTGCGGTGCGGGCGGAATGCGGCCGAATCGCCGGCGCTGCGGCCGAGCGACCGAAGCGGGTCGGAGGCGATGCGAGCGAATTGACCGCGACGCAGCGATGTTCTCGCTTGCGTCCCGTTTCGTTCCGGTCGCGCGAATCGTTCCTCGAATCGGAATCGAATTCCATCCGATAAAGATCGGTTAATGCCGCTCGCTATTTGGCCAACGCGGGCGCGCGGTCGTTCGTGGCCGGCAGATATTCCGGGATCATCTCGGTGCGCTTCGCCTTGCCCTGGATCGGCGGGCGCGGAAGCTTGCCCACGCCCGGCTCCATGACGAAGGTGTAGTCGAGCGAGTACCACGGATCCTTCACGCCCGGCGCCGGCGGCTTCTCGCCCTCATGCTTGACGTAGTCGCCGAGCAGCCGCTTGGTTACGCCGAACTGCACGTCGGTCTCAATGTTCGGATCGTCCGGCAGATAGACCTGCGAGATATGGGTCTTGAAACCCTGCTTGAAGATCAGGAAGTGCAGATGCGCGGGCCGCATGTTGTGGCGGCCCTGCGCGCGCAAGAGATCGCCGACCGGCCCGTTGATCGGAATCGGATAGCCCGCGGGCTTGATGCTGCGGAACGAAATCTTGCCTTCTGCGTCGGTTCTGAACTTGCCGCGCAGGTTCATGTCGGCCTGGCTGGCATCCTGATTCTCGTAAAGCCCCTCGGTGGACGACTGCCAGATGTCGACCTCGGCGTCCGCGACCGGCCTGCCGGCCTTGTCCTTGACCCAGGCGTTGACGAACAGCTCCGGCCCCGGCGTCGGCGAGCGCACGATCGAATCGCCGTTTTCGGTGCGCGGCGAGTCGAGCCGCCAGAACGGGCCGAGCAGGTTTGCGGTGGTTTCGGTGGCGCCGTTGTCGCCGTTGTTGAGCAGGCACACCAGCGTCGAGACCCCGAGCGAGCCGGACATCAGCACCGCCTCGTTGTGGTACTCGTTGGTCTGCTTGCCGATCCAGTTGATGTAGTGGGCGGCCTTCTGGAATTCCTCCTCGGTCAGCCGCACCTCGCGGACGAAGGCGTGCAGATGCTTCACCAGCGACGACATGATCTCGCGAAAGCGCGGATCGGGCGCCTTCGCGATTTCGCTCAACACCGCCTTGGTGACCGAATCCGGGCCGTCGATGATCATGGCAAACTCCTGGGTCGCCGCGCCGCGGCTGCACCTGCTGTATTCTTCTCCTGAATTGATATGCTCCGGCGCCCGAATGCTCAATCCCCCGGGGCCGCCCACGCGCCCCGAGCCCGCGTTGCGAGTAGTCCATGACCCCGTTCCGGATCGACACCCACCACCATCCCTATCCGCCGGTCTACATCAAGAAAACCGGCGACGTGCTCAAGCACACGACCCACGCCTTTTACGAGCGGCTGACCAAGTGGACGCCTGCCCAGGCCCTCGAAGCCATGGACAAGGACGGCATCGCCGTGTCCGTCCTGTCGGTCGCGACGCCCAGCGTCTGGCTCGGCGACGCCAATTCGTCGCGCATTTTCGCGCGCGAATGCAACGAGGCCTCGTCCGAAATCCAGCAGAGGCACAAGGGCCGCTTCGGGCATTTCGCGTCGCTGCCGCTGCCGGACACCGACGGCAGCCTGCGCGAGATCGAATATGCGTTCGACGAGTTGAAGGCCGACGGCATCGCGCTGACCACCAACTACGTCGACAAGTATCCCGGCGACGAGTCCTTCGCGCCCGTCTTCGAGGAACTCAACAAGCGCAAGGCCGTGGTCTATTTCCACCCGACCGCAGCGACCTTTGCCTTCAACGTCATTCCCAACATCCCGCCGCCCACAATCGAGTTCCCGTTCGACACCACGCGCGCGATCGTGAGTCTCCTGTTCGGCGGCACGCTGCACCGCTGCCCGGACATCAAGTGGATTTTCTCCCACGGCGGCGGCGCGCTCGGCATGGTTGCGAACCGTCTCGCAGGCCTCGCCAGGAACCGCCCCGAACTGAACGCGCGGGTGCCGAACGGCGTGATGCATGAACTGAGCAAGCTTTACGTGGACGTGGTCGGCGTCACCACGCCTGGCGCGCTCAAGGCCGTGCTCGATATCGTGCCGATGTCGCACCTGCTTTACGGCAGCGATTTCCCGTTCTGGTCGCCGCAGGAGACGATCAAGGGGCTGGCGGGGCTCAAGCTTGCCTCGGCCGATTTACAGTCGATCGAGCGCGACAACGCGCTGAAGCTGCTGCCGGGCCTGCCGCGCTGAACGGCGATCAGGCGGAACCGCTCTCCTTGTCGCGCAGCGACTTGAGCAACGCCCCGCCGTTGTTGGCGGCCCACAGCGCGCCGGTCGCGGCGGCAAGCTCCATGACGGTGTGAAGCTCCTCCCAGGTCGCGCCGGCCCGGCGGGCCGCCGCGGCATGGGCCTGCGCGCCGACCGGGTTGTGCTCGGCCAGCAGCATGCCGAACAGGATGAGCTGCGTCGTCTTCATGTCGAGCGTTTTCGAATAGAACGCGCCGGCGCGAAGCTGCTCCGACACACGCAGGAAATCCGGATTGACCTCGCCGGAGAACGCAAACCGCGCGGCGGGCAGCGGCGGCAGCGTGCCGAACATCTCGACGTAGCTGTCGCGGAATTTCGCAAGGTCTGCGGGCAGTTCCTTCTTGTCTTCGGCCATGGTCGGGTCTCTCGCTGCACGCCGCTGCGGGGCGGCGCGCGGAGTATCGTCCAATTCCGCATGGCTGCCTATCGCCCGCGCATCGCTTGATCGGTCCCCGCCGACGACCCTAGAGTGGCCCATGCTCCGGTAGAGACGGCGTGGAGGCGTGTCGATGAGTGCGAGTGCGAAGGATGCGCCGGTGCTGGTGGTCGGAGGCGGCATCGGCGGCCTGTCGGCGGCGCTGGCGCTGTCGCGCAAGGGCATTCCGGTCCAGGTGCTGGAGCAGGCGCCGGAGTTCAAGGAAATCGGCGCCGGCATCCAGCTCGGTCCCAACGTGTTCCGGATGTTCGAGGTGCTCGGATTGACCGAGCAGATGGTTCACTGGGGCGCATTCCCGGCCGAGCTGGAATTCCGCGATTCCATGACCGCCGAGACCATCGTCGAACTGAAGATCGACAAGCGCTTCCACGACAAGTACCGCGCGCCCTACGGCGTCATTCACCGCGCCGACATGCTCAATGTCATCTACGAGGCGTGCAAGAAGTCGAACCTGATCAAGCTCGCAACCTCGCAGAAGGTTACGACAATCGACGACGACGGCTCCGGCGTCACCGTCCGCACCGAAACCGGCGAGACGTATCGCGGCTCGGCTCTGATCGGGTGCGACGGCCTGTGGTCCACCGTGCGCGAGAAGATCGTCGGCGACGGCAAGCCGGTCGTCTCCGGCCACATCGCCTATCGCGCCGTGCTGCCGACCGACGAGTGGCCGAAGGAATACCGCCTGCCGAAAATGATCGTCTGGTGCGGCGAGAAGACCCATCTGGTGCACTATCCGCTCCGACGCGGCGAACTGTTCAACTTGGTCGTCGTGTTCCATTCCGACCGTTACGAGGAGGGCTGGGACACGTACGGCGACCCGGCCGAACTGCACGAGCGGTTCAAGGAGAAATGCGAGCCGGTCCGCACGCTGCTCAGCAAGGTCAACGCCTGGAAAATGTGGGTGCTGTGCGACCGGCCGCCGATCAAGAACTGGAGCAAGGGCCGGATCACGCTGCTCGGCGACGCCGCGCACCCGATGCTTCAGTATCTCGCCCAGGGCGCCAACATGGCGATCGAGGATGCGGTCTGCCTCGCCGATCAGATAGAGGCCGCCGGCCGCGACTGCGAAGCGGCGTTCAAGAAGTATCAGGAGCTGCGCTACCTGCGGACGGCGCGCGTACAACTGATGGCGCGGGTATTCGGCGAGATCTATCACGCCAGCGGCGTCAACCGCGAACTACGCAACAAGCTGCTGACAGAGTGGAGCGCGCAGGGCGCGATCGACATGTCATGGCTCTACAGCCATCAGCCGGAACTGCCGCACATCGACCACATTCCGCTGCCGCCTCCGACGCGGCTCGCGTCCTGAACCGGCGCGCGACGAACGACAACCGACATCCCGGGAGGATATGACGCCATGGCGAAACTCGACGACCTGCTGGAAGACCTGGTCACGGCAAACCACGTTCTGGCGAAGCTCGGCATTGTCGATTCGTTCGGTCACATCAGCATCCGCCATCCCGACCGGCCGGACCGCTTTTTCCTGTCGTGCTCGCGCGCGCCCGAGCGCGTTTCGCGCGACGACATTCTGGAATTCGACCTCGATTGCAATGTCATCGACGCCAGGGGCAAGCAGCTCTACACCGAGCGCCCGATCCACGGCGGCGCCTATCAGGCCCGGCCCGACGTGATGAGCGTGATTCACAATCACAGCCCGGGCGTCATTCCCTACGGCGTCACCGGGCACAAGCTCAAGCCGATCATGCACATGTGCGCCACCATCGGCCACGAGGTGCCGATCTGGGACCAGCACACAAAGTTCCGCGATACGGACCTGCTCGTCCGCACCATGGACCAGGGCCGCGATCTCGCCAGGAAACTCGGCAAGGGCGGCACCTGCCTGATGCGCGGCCACGGCTGCGTCGTGGTGGGCCCCTACATGCGCCGCACCGTCTACACCGCCGTCTATCTGGAGCTGAACGCCAAGCTGCAGATGCAGGCCGAGGCCATGAGCAAAAAGGTTCGCTTCCTCACCAAGGGCGAAGTCAACAAGGTGATCGAGACCACGTCGCCGGCGAACGTCAATCGCGCCTGGGAGAACTGGTGCCGGATGGTCAACCGGCCGTATCGCGATTAGCGGCCGGCCTCGCCACGGTCATTCCGGAACAACTACAACGGCCCGAAATTCGGCGGCGGAATTCTGCGGTTGGACGCCGCCTCATAAGCCGATGCGATCCGCAACAGCGCATCTTCGCGGCCCGGATCGCAGCGGAACACCAGCGAGAACGGCAGGCCGGGCGCGGGGATCGTCGTCGGCTTGTCGGAGGCCTGCGAGACGTAGCGCATGCCGTCCGGCATCAACTTGAAAACCGGGTCGTAGACCGTCGTGACATAACCCGCAGGGACCAGCACCTCGGTCAGGCCGGCGTTCGGCCCGCTGAGCGATTCCGGCGTGAGGTTGCTGACGATATCGTGCTGATAGGCATGGCCGATCAACCCCGGCGGCCACGGCGTATGCAACCGCACCAGCGCATCGAGTTTGTTTTCCAGGATCACCATCATGTCGGCGCGGCGCAGCAGTTCGCGCAGCATGATGCGTTCGTTGACGCCCTGCCGCGACCCGTGCGGATTGCGCGGATCGGCGACCTCTTCCCAATTCTTGAACGCCGCGCGCTGATCGTCGCCCCAGAACTTTGAGCGTGCGTTGAGTTGCGCCCAATCGTTCAGCGTCTCGGCGAAGCCCCTGGCCTTCCAGTCCTCGGCGCGGCGCGACAGGTACTGCGAAATGTGAAAGCGAAACGCCATCGCCATTTCCTGCTGCTGCACGGTGGCGAGGTCGAGATTCGCGGGCGGCGCGATTTGCCCTTCGGCAAGCGCAACGCAATAGTCGACCGGCTGCATCGTGCCGGAGCCAAACGTCTTTCCGGGCATGAACTCGGTCGGCACGATCGCGGCGGCGAACTCCTTGAACAGCGGCGTGCCGTCGCGGCGCAGCCGGAACAGCAGATCGGGCATGAACACCGGCACGAGCCGCGCCAGCGCCGTGCGGTAGTCGACCTTCATCTGCTCCAGATCGGGATCCGGCCGCCACGTGGGTTCGGAGGATTCGACCAGCGTCGCGCCAAGCCTGCCGCCCAGCACCGATTTGATCTCGCGCGCCGCGGCTTCGACGATCGGCTCTTCGGTCTTCGAGCCCGGCGGGATCGCCATCGACTCGCGGATGACGCCCAGCCGCACGCCCTTGAGCGCGCCCGCAGAACCGGCGGCGCACGCGTGGGGGGCATACGCCGGCAACACCGAAGAACGCGGCACGGTCGTATAGACGTCACGCGGGTCGTAGTAGCCTTCGTTCGGGTCCCTCAACGCATCGAGAATCTTCGCGCAGTCCTCGATCCGGCGCGCATGGATGCCCGTCCGGTCGCAATAGATGTCGGCGCCGATCGCACCGCCATCGAAGCCGAGCATCGCCTTGTGCGGCAGGATCAGCGCCACAGCGTTGTGGTTCGACGGCCCGCGGCAGGAGGCGCGCGTTTCCTCGCCGAGCGCGGCCATCACGAGGTTCGCGCTCACCGACACGCCCGACCCGGAACTCGACCCAAGCGAGGCCGAGCGCGTCGTGTCGTAGACGTTCGCTGGATTTCCCGCCCAGGTGCTGCGCTGATAGCCGAGCGTCGACGGCAGCACCCTGTCCGGCCTGTTGCGTCCGCCGGGATCGCCGGCGCGGCCGTTGTATTCTGTGTTCACGGCTTTGGCGAAAATAATGGCGCCCTTGTTGCGAAGCTGCTCGACCAGCACATGGTCGCGCGCGGGGAAGTCGATGTCGTAGCGCGCGTCGCCGCCGCCGGTCGAGCGCATGTCTTTCGTATCGAACGGGTCCTTGAACGCGAACACCACGCCGTACATCGGCATGGTGCCGAGATCGGGATTGCGGCCGTACTTCGCGTCGAGCTCGGCCGCGCGCTCCAGCGCGTCCGGCTGATGGCGGAAGAATTCGCACACCGGCGGCGCGCCCGGCGGCAGCGGACCCTGCGACGGATGCCGGTCGTGGTCGCCGCGGCAGGTGACGGAGCGTTCGCCGCGGATGTTGAGGGTTCCAAGCGCGTTGAGCTGGCCCGCGTTCGGAACGCCGACGATCATGCCGAACTGCTGCTGCACGGACGGATCGGAGGCGGTCGCCTCCATGCGCCCGAATTCGAGCGGCGGGCCTTTGTACTTGGCGAGGTCCGGCAGGATCGACGACGCCTTGACGGTCGCAGCCGGGAACTCCAGCGCGCGGCCGGCGCGCTCGGCGCCCTTCGCAGCTGCCACGGGTGCGCCGCCCTCCGTCACCAGCATGCTCGCCACGCCGTTGTAGGCCCGCACGCGCGCAAGGTACTGCAGGACTACGCCGGCCACCGTAGCCTCGCCCGCGCGGATCGCGCGGTGCAAGTCCTCGATCGTCGCCTCTTCGACCCGGAAATTCCCGTCCTGCGTGCCGCCGCTCATCGACGCATCATCTCCCCTGCCCGCGCAGTGAGCAAGGCTGCATGGCTGCTGCCTGCTGTGTCGGCTTCCAGCCACAGTTGGGGAGCGATATCGTTTTCACGCCGGCATCGCGACCCACGAGGATTGTCATGCAACGACTGCTACTCGGCGTGGCGCTGGCGGCGCTCGCTCTTGCAGGCACGGCCGCCGCCCAGTCCTATCCGACGCGGCCCATCACCTTCATCGTTCCTTACGGCCCAGGCGGCCCGGCCGATACCATGGGGCGCACCATGGCCGAGGCGATGCGCCCGCATCTTGGGCAATCGATCGTCATCGAAAACGTCACCGGCGCGAACGGCACGATCGGCGTCGGCCGCATGGTCCGCGCCACGCCCGACGGCTACACGTTCGGCGTCGGCAACTGGCCGTCGATGATCACCAACGGCGCGATCTACAAGCTGAACTACGACATCCAACGCGACCTCGAACCGGTCGTCCGCCTGCCGCACAACCCGTACATCGCCGTCGTGCGCAAGAATTTCCCGGCGAAGGACTTCAAGGAGATGATCGCCTGGCTCAAGGCCAATCCGGACAAGGCGACGGAAGGCACCGCCGGCGTCGGATCGGGCCAGCACGTCAGCGGCGTCTATTTCCAGAAGGTCACCGGCACCAAATTCCGCTTCGTGCCCTACAAGGCCGGCTCCGCCGACATCATCCGCGACATGGTGGCGGGCCACATCGACTTTACGTTCGACCAGGCGATCACGTCGCTCAACCACATCAAGGGTGGGAACGTGAGGGGCTACGCCGTCACCTCGAACCAGCGGCTCGATGCCGCGCCCGACATCCCGACGGTGGACGAGGCCGGTGCGCCGGGCGTCTATATCTCGACCTGGTACGGACTATGGGCGCCCAAAGGCACGCCCAGGGAGGCAATCGGGAAGCTCGGCGAAGCCGCACGCAAGGCGATGGCCGATCCCGCCGTGCGCGCCAAGCTCGCGGCTCTGGGCCAGCAGATTCCGGCCCCAGCGGAGCAAGGCGCAGCGGCGCTCGCCGCCTTCACCAAGGCCGAGATCGACAAGTGGCACGCGCTGATCAAGGAAGCCGGCATCAAGGTGGAATGACGCGCTTCACGCCACCGGCAGGACGTTGGTGTACTTGACCTGCTCCAAAGCGAAACTCGACTCGATCGAGGCGATGCCTTCGACGCGGGTCAGCTTCTGCTTGACGAAGCGCTCGTAGGCGTCGAGGTCGGGCACCACGACGCGCAGCCAGTAGTCGCGCGGGCCGGTCATCAGGTAGCACTCCAGCACCTCGGGCCAGCGCTCGATCGCCTTGGCGAAGCGGTCGAGCGACTCCTGGCGCTGCTTCTCCAGCTTGATCGAGACGAACACGCTGACCGGCAAGCCGACGGCGCGCTGATCCAGCACGGCGACATAGCGCGCGATCACGCCGTCCTTCTCCAGCATCCGCACGCGACGCAGGCAAGGCGACGGCGACAGGCCGACCTTCTCGGCCAAATCGGCGAGGCTCATGCGGCCGTCGGCCTGAAGGTGCTGGAGGATTTTCCGATCGACGGAATCGAGGGTCCGCCCTGGCATATTCCGCCTCCGATGCGCTCAATATTGGCAGTGTCTGCCAATTCGATGTCACAAGGTAGCTTAAATTGGCAGGTATTGCCGGAATAGTCGTCCGATACTCGCGCGCACCAGGGCCGCCGGCGCACCCGCCAGGAGCACACTCATGAAAGTGGATGGAGGCTGCCACTGCGGCCGCGTCAGGTTCGAAGCGGAGGTCGACCCCGCAAAGGTTCTGATCTGCCACTGCACGGATTGTCAGACATTGTCCGGCGCCGCGTTTCGCACCGTCGTGCGCGTGCCGGTGAACGCCTTCAACCTGCTTTCGGGCGAGCCGAAGAAATACGTCAAGCAGGCCGAGAGCGGGAATCGCATGGTCCAGGCGCTTTGTGGCGACTGCGGAAGCCCGGTCTATGGCTCCCACCTCGACCGTCCCACTTACTTCGGAATCAGGGTGGCGACGCTGCGCCAGCGCGACGCGCTTCCGCCGAAGCTGCAGATTTGGTGCCGATCGGCGAATCCCTAGGTCGGAAATCTGGATGACATTCCCAGGATCGAACGACACGCCTGAGTCCTGAAGACAGGATTTCGATTCACATGTCACGACGTACCGCCGAAATCTCGCCAGACGATCTTGCGATCCTCGGAGAACTCGAGCGCAAGGTGCTCTGGCTGGCGAGCTGGACCATCCACAACGCCAATCATTTACGCGACAACGCCGACGGCTTGAAGGTCGGCGGGCACCAAGCATCGTCGGCCTCGCTCGCGACTATCATGACCGCGCTCTACTTCCGCAGCCTGCGGCCGCAGGACCGCGTCGCGGTGAAGCCGCATGCCTCGCCGAACTTCCACGCGATCCAGTATCTGCTCGGCAAGCAGACGCGCGAGAAGCTTGAGAACTTCCGCGGCTACAAGGGCGCGCAGAGCTACCCGTCGCGCACCAAGGACACCGACGACGTCGACTTCTCGACCGGGTCCGTCGGCCTCGGCGTGGCGCAGACGCTGTTCTCGTCGCTGGTGCAGGACTACGTGCGTGCGCACGGCTGGGCGAAAGATCGGCCCGAGGGCCGCACAATCGCGCTGGTCGGCGACGCCGAACTCGACGAAGGCAACATCTTCGAGGCGATGCTCGAAGGCTGGAAGCAGGGCCTGCGCAATTGCTGGTGGATCGTCGACTACAACCGGCAAAGCCTCGACGCGGTGGTGCGCGAGGGCCTGTGGGAGCGCTACGAGCACCTGTTCACGAACTTCGGCTGGGATGTGGCGATCCTGAAATACGGCTCGCTGCAGCAGGCGGCGTTCCGCGAACCCGGCGGCGAGCGCCTGCGGGAGTGGATCGACAAGTGCCCGAACCAGCTCTATTCCGCGCTGGTGTTTCAGGGCGGCGCGGCCTGGCGCAAGCGCCTCAACGACGACATCGGCGATCAGGGACCCATCAGCGCGCTGATCGCGCGGCGCAGCGACGAGGAACTGGCGCGGCTGATGAACAATCTCGGCGGCCACGACCTGCCGTCGCTGGCCGAGGCGTTCGACAAGATCGATCACGACCGCCCGGTCTGCTTCATCGCCTACACGGTCAAAGGCCACGGCCTGCCGATGGCCGGGCACAAGGACAATCACGCCGGTCTGATGACGCCGGCGCAGATGGACGGCTTCCGCAGGGCGATGAACGTCCGCGATGGCCACGAGTGGGACCGCTTCGAGGGTCTCAAGGCCGCGCCGGAAGCGCTGCAAGCTTTCCTCGACCGCGTGCCGTTCGCGCAAGGCGGGCCGCGCCGATTGCAGGCGCCGCAAATCGCAGTGCCGGAATCGCTCAAGGTCACGATCCAGCCGGAGATGTCGACCCAGGCCGGCTTTGGCGCGCTGCTCAACGAGATCGCACGCGAGAAGACGCCGATCGCCGAGCGTATCGTCACCACCTCGCCCGACGTCACCGTCTCGACCAATCTCGGCCCGTGGGTGAACCGCCGCGGCCTGTTCGCGCACGAGAGCGTCGCCGACACGTTCAAGAGCGAACGCATTCCTTCCACCTTCAACTGGGAGTTCTCGCCGCGCGGCCAGCACATCGAACTCGGCATCGCGGAAATGAACCTGTTCATCGTGCTGTCGGCGCTCGGTCTGTCGCACGAAATCCACGGCGAACGGCTGCTGCCGATCGGCACGCTCTACGATCCGTTCATCGCGCGCGGCCTCGATGCGCTGAATTACGCCTGCTACCAGGACGCCCGATTCATTCTCGCCGCGACCCCGTCGGGCATCACGCTGGCGCCGGAGGGCGGCGCGCACCAGTCGATCGCACAGCCGCTGATCGGCATGGCGCAGGACGGGCTTGCGGCCTTCGAGCCGGCGTTTGTCGACGAGCTTGCGGAAATCCTGCGCTTCTCGCTCGACTACATCCAGCGCAGCGGCGACGGCGAGGCCTCCGAGCGCAACTGGCTGCGCGACGAGACCGGCGGCTCGGTCTATCTCAGGCTGTCGACCCGTCCGGTCGAGCAGATCGCGCGGCCCATGACGGCCGAATTGCACCAAGGCATCGTCGACGGCGCTTATTGGCTGCGCGCACCCGGACCGAATTGCCAGGTCGTCGTGGCCTACACCGGCGCGGTCGCGCCGGAAGCGATCCAGGCCATCGGCCTGATGGCGGAGGATCGCCGCGACGTCGGCCTCCTGGCAGTGACCTCGGCCGACCGCCTGAACGCCGGCTGGACTGCCGCGCTCCGGGCACGCGAGCGCGGACTTGGGCACGCGCGGTCGCACATCGAACGGCTGCTCGCCGATCTGCCCGGGCATTGCTCCATCGTGACCGTGCTCGATGGCCATCCCGCGACGCTCGCATGGCTCGGTGCGGTGGGCGGCCACCGCGTGCGACCGCTTGGCGTCGAGCACTTCGGCCAGACCGGCTCGATCCAGGACCTCTATCGGCACTACGGCATCGACGCGCAGGCGATTGTCGCGGCTGCACAAGCCGTCGCGCCCGGCCGACCGATCCGCCACTTGCGGGCGTTGGGCTAGCACCGCGCGCAACCGGACGGCGACGCCGCGGCAAATTGACCTTTGTATCGGGACGCGGCAGGAAGTGCCCGCTTTGGTGTTAACCTGACGTCACAACAGACGTCTTCGAGGATCGGATCATGACCCGAATTCTGCCCCTGATCGCGGCCGGTGCCGCCCTGCTGATCGCGGCGCCCGCCCATGCCCAAGGTGCGGCGGACTATCCGAACAAGGCCGTCAAAGTCGTGGTCACCGTGCCTGCCGGCGGCGGCGTGGACACCGTCACCCGCATTATCACCGAGCGGCTGCGTCAGAAGCTCGGCCAGCCGTTCGTGATCGAGAACCGCGGCGGCGCCGGCGGCAATATCGCCGCCGAGTTCGTCTACAACTCGGAGCCCGACGGCTACACGCTGATGGCCTCCCAGCCGGCCCCGATCACGACAAACGTCGTGCTCTACAAGAAGCTCAACTTCGACCCGACCAAGTTCGCGCCGGTCGCGTTGATGTCGTCGATCCCGAACACGCTGCTGGTCAAGAACGACCTTCCGGCCAAGACCGTGCAGGAGTTCATGGCCTACGTGAAGGCCAACCCGGGCAAGCTGAACTACGCGTCGCAGGGACCGGGCACGACCTCCCACCTGACGGCCGAACTGTTCAACAAGGTCGCCGGCACCAAGATGACGCACGTGCCCTACAAAGGCACGGGCCCCGCGCTGAACGATCTGGTCGCGGGCCATGTCGATCTGATCTTCATGCAGCTCGAATCGGCGTTGCGCCTGCACCAGGGCGGCAAGGCGCACATCCTCGCGGTGACCACCGAGAAGCGGATTTCCGCGCTGCCAAACATCCCCACCATGGCCGAAGCCGGTGTGAAGGACTTCGTGTCCGACACCTGGAACGCGATCAGCGCGCCTCCGGGCACGCCGGCGGCGATCGTCAACAAGCTCAACGCGGCGATCAACGAAGTGCTGAAAATGCCGGAAGTGGCGGAGCACTTCAAAAAGCTCAATCTCGAGCCGGGCGGCGGCAGCCCGCAGGACATGGCGAAGGTGGTGAAGTCCGACACCGACCGCTGGGGCGCGGTGATCCGCGAGGCCAAGGTCCCGCAGATCTGAGCCCGCCCAACCGGGTCCAAGCCGCGCGGCCGGGGACAGCCCCGGCCGCTTGCGTTTCGCCCCCATGGCCGCCGCGGTGTATCGCCTGTGGACACCGGGTCGCGTGAAACCGCGGCGACACCGGCGATCGCTTACAATCGCGCAACCGGCGCGAGCGAATCATGGACGCGGTTTCCGACCATCGCAGCGATGCCGCCGAACGCGGCCAGTTCATCCCGGTCCGCAAGTCCGAGCTTCAGCATGCCCTGTCCGAAAGCGGCACGTGGCATGGCAAGCGCGAGCAGGCGGAGTTTTCGCAGCTGTGCCGGATGCTGGCCGCGGTCTTCCACTACGAATACTTCGACCGGCTCGAACGGCTGCGCGACTGCTACTTCTACTTCAATCCGGAGCACGACGGCCACACCCGCTATGACGCCGCCGCGGTCGAGCGCGCCTACCGTGAGATGGTCGATGCGTTTCACGACGTCCTGAAGGGCGCCAACTTCGTCGAGGTGACGCGCGAGTAGATCGAGCGCGCGCATCGGGAGCACGGCGTGGTGCGTATCGAGATTCATACGCCGCTCGACGAGTACCGCGAGGTGCGATTCTTCCGGCGTGGCCGGCGGCGGGAGACCGTCACGATCGAAGATTGGTATGGCTGGCGCAAGCGCAGCATCGAGACCGAGATCTACGACGACGTCGTTCTCCTGGTCACGATGAAGAACGACGGCGATATGCCCGCCGCCACAGGCAAGCGAAAGCGCACGCCGCCGCGCAAAGTCCGGCCCGGCGCCGTGATGATCAAGTATTTTCGCAACATCGCCAGCGCCGACCTGAACGCGCTCTATCCCGACGTGCAAGTGGTCATGACGTTGCGCGACAAGCTCATCCTCGGCGTGCCTGCGCTGTTGGGCGGCATCCCGATCCTGCTGAAGCTCGCGTCGACCGTGACGGTGCTGTTCCTGGTCGCGGGCTTTTATCTCGGCATCAAGAGTGCGGTGCGCGAGGACGAGATGGCCGCGGCACTTGCCGCGATCAGCGGCCTCGTGGCGCTCGGCGGCTTCATCGTTCGGCAGTGGGCCAAGTTTCAGCGCCAGTCGCTGATCTATCAGAAGCAGCTCGCGGACAATGTCTACTTCCGCAACGTCAACAACAACGCAGGGATCTTCGACTACATCATCGGCGCCGCCGAGGAGCAGGAATGCAAGGAGGCGTTCCTGGCCTATCGTTTCCTGCGCGCCGCGAACGGCGGCTGCACCGAGCAGGCGCTCGACCGGACGATCGAGGAATGGCTCCGGCGGACGTTCGAAGTCGAGGTCGATTTCGAATGCGACGATGCGCTCGCCAAGCTCGACCGCCTCGGCCTGCTGCGCCGCGATGGCGACTGCATTTCGGCGATTCCTCCGGGCGAGGCCCTGATCCAGCTCGACCGGCGCTGGGACGACTACTTTCAGTTCGCGGGCACCGCGCGCTGAACGGGGCTTGGCGCGCGACCCGTGACGCCCACCGCCCGCCCGATCGCCTCCTGCAACGCCTCGATGCGATAGGGCTTCAGCAGAATGGGAAAGTGCTCGCCGGCGGCCTTCTGCGCTGAATTGCTGTAGCCCGTGGTCAGAAGTACGGGAAGCGACGGGTACTCGGCGCGCAGCCTGCGCGCAAGCTGCATGCCGTCGAGTCCGCCCGGCATCACAATGTCCGACAGGACGAGATCGAACCGTTCGCCCGACGCCAGCAGCGCCAGCGCGGGCTCGGACGCGTTTGCGTGCTGGACGCTGCATCCGATGCTCTCCAGCATCGCGGCCGCGGCCTCGGCCACCTCCTTGTTGTCCTCGACCAACAGAACCTTGCGGACCGCCGGCGATTCGTCGGCGGATCTCTCCGCCTCGACGGCCGCATCCGCCGCCGCGCGCGGAAGGTAGAGCGTGACGGTCGTGCCGGCGCCGGGCGCGCTGTCGATCGTCACCGCGCCGCCGCATTGCTTGGCGAAGCCGTAGACTTGGCTCAACCCGAGTCCGGTGCCGCGGCCGATTTCCTTGGTGGTGAAGAACGGCTCGAACACGCGTTGCAGATGCTGCGGCAAAATGCCGGCTCCGGTATCGCGGATCGAAAGCGCGACGAATTCGCCCGCCAGATGATCCGCCGTCGTCTCGCTGCCGCGCAGGACCGTCTGGCGCGCCGACACCACGACCCTGCCGCCCTCCGGCATCGCGTCGCGTGCGTTCAGAACGATATTGACCAGCGCCAGATCGAGATCATCGGCGTCGGCCTTCACCGGCCCGATGTCGGGCGGAACGTCCAATGCGATATCGACTTCTGCAGGCAGCGACGGCTTGATGAGGTCGACCACCTTGGGCAGGAACGGCCCGAGATCGATTGCCGTGGCCTTGACCAGGCGCCGGCGTGAGAACGCCAGCAGCTTTCGCGTCAGCGCCTCGCCACTGTGCGCGGCATGCTCGATGGCCGATATCTGGCGATCCACGCCCGCACCCGCGGCCTTGCGTTTGAGCAGCTCGATATTGCCGCCAATGACCATCAGCAGGTTGTTGAAGTCGTGCGCCACGCCGCCTGTGAGCTGGCCAAGCGCTTCCATCTTCTGGGTCTGACGCAGAACCTGTTCTGCCGACTCGCGCCGGTGAACCTCATCCTGCCATTGCTCGACCAGGCGCATTTCGTTGCGGGCCTGCCGCAATGCCATCCAGCCCACGAAAACGAGGCTCGCCGACGCGCCGAAGGCGAACAGCGCATACACCATGATATCGCCCATCAAGGCGCGGTACAGCGCGGACATCGACAGCCCGTAGCTGACGTAGACCGCAAAGTCGCCGACACGCTCGAGGGCGTGAATGCGCTCAATGCCGTCCAGTTCGCTCGACGTCGGATATTGCTTCTGACCGGAAACGATGGCCTTCATGAATCCGCTGGCCGGAGAGAGCGACGCCGCCCCGCTCGAAATCGGCGGCTCGCGCGCGAGAATAGTCCCGTCGATGCGGGCCAACGTGACCGAGTTGCCCTGGACCGAGGTAATGCCGCGATAGAAGCTGGTGAACTTTTCCAGCGACACGGCCACCACCACGATGCCGCCAAACCCGCCGTCCGGCGCCTCCAGCCGTCGTGCCACATGCAGCACCGGAACGCCGGTCACGCGCCCCACGACCGGCTCGCCGATATAAGTCCCGGTGCGGCCTTCCAATGCGGCCTTGAAATAGCTTCGGTCCGTCACGTTCACTTCGGGCGCGCCGGCAACAGGTTTGCGGCTCGACGTGTTGGCGACGAATCCTTTCGGGCTGACGACGAACGCAGAAGTCACCTGATCGTGCCGATCGGTGGTCCGCACGAACGCTTCATGCAGATCCTTCGACGCTTCGATCGCCTCCCAGCTCAGACCGCGAATCCGGTCGGCGATCTCGTCAAGGGCCAACTCATGCGTCTCGAAGACCTTGAGCGCGTGCTCGCGCAGGATCTGCGCCGTGCGCGACGCCTGCTCGATCGCCTGGCTGCGAATATCAAGCCACGCGTACCAGGATGCGGCCGCGAACACGGCAATCGGCACAATGACCGACGCAACCAGCAAAATCTTCAGCAGCCGGATGGCGCCGCCGATCGACTCGCCGCGCGGCAAGGCATCCGGCTCGGCGGCCGGCCGGACATGAGCACTGAGGCTGCCTTCTGCGCTCAATCGATTTCGCCCCCCTGGCATGGGCAGGCTGCGGCCGCCCATCGGCGGCCGACGGCCGCTGCAAACTTGGACGTCGCGAGTGCCGCCTTTGCGGTTCAACGCCTCGCGATGTCATTTGGCGACGCGCATTGCGGACTTCGATCATGATCCAAATAGGGCCGCCGCGGACGAGCGGGACAGGCCTTATCCACAGATCGAAGGTGCCCAATGCACCGCCAAGCCTACGCAAATCAAGCCTGCGCATATAACGCGCAGCTATGGGCCGACTGTGTATCATGCGGGCTGGCCTGGTCGCCAACCAAAGTCATGGGTGGCCGGGGGAGAATGAAGGCGCCGGTGAAACTGCCGCCCGGCAATTGCAGCGGCACCGTGGTGCAAAGGTGCTGTAACCGGGGTTGGGGCGTACGATGGGCTGGCTGGTCACGATCGGCATCGCCACTGCGGTCATAATTTCTCTCTTCGTATTCCTGACGCTGGGAATGGCGGTTTCGGATTTTGCCGCGGGGAAGTTTCTCCTGGGCGAGGCCGTCGTCGTGGGAATTGTCGCCGTTGCGGTGCACTGGTGGAGACGGAGGCAGAACTAATCTAGACTGACCTCATGAACTTCGACCTCACCGACGAACAGAAGCTATTCGCCGACAGCGTGCGGCGCTTCGCCCAGGACCGCCTCGCGAAAGATGCGCTCAAGCGGGCGCACGACCCGCATTTCCCGTTCGACGTCGCCAAAGCGATGAGTGCGCAGGGGCTGTTGGGCATCACCATCCCCGAGTCCGACGGCGGCCAGGGCGGCAGCCTGATGGACGCGGTAATCGCCATCGAGCAGATCGCGTCGGTCTGCCCGCGCAGCGCCGACGTGGTGCAATTCGGAAACTTCGGGCCGATCCGCACGTTTGCGGAGTACGGCAGCGACTATCAGAAGCAGACGTGGCTGAGCGAATGCCTCAAGGGCAACATCGTCATCAGCCTCGGCATGAGCGAGCCGGACGCGGGCTCCGCCGTCACCGATCTCAAGACCACGGCCAGGCCCGACGGCACGGGCTACGTCCTCAACGGCACCAAGGTGTTCTCGACCTTCAGCCCGGAAGCGGCGGTGTTCCTGATCTACGTGCGCTACGGGCCAGGCGTCGGCGGCATCGGCTCGGTGCTGGTCGAGCGCGGCGCGCCGGGCTTCACCATCGGCCCGCCGCAGGAGTTCATGAGCGGCGAGATCTGGAGCGAACTGCATTTCGAGAACTGCCGCATTCCGCCGGAGAACGTTCTTCTTGGACCCGGCGGCTTCAAGAAGCAGATGTCGGGCTTCAACGTCGAGCGGCTCGGCAACACCGCGCGCTCGCTCGCCTTCGGCCGCTACTGCTTCGAGCGCGCGCGCGAGCATGCCGGCGTGCGCGAGCAGTTCGGCCGGCCGCTTGCCGAATTCCAGGGCCTGCAATGGAAGTTCGCCGACATGGCGATCAAGCTGGAGAGCGCGCAGCTCCTGCTCTATCGCGCGGCGACCAACGCCGACAACGGTCTTCCCTCCGCCTACGAAACCGCAGTCGCCAAGGCGGCCTGCAACGAAACGGGCTTCGCGGTCGCGCACGAGGCGATGCAGGTCATGGGCGCGGCGGGCTATTCGAAGTCCTCGCTGGTCGAATACTGCATGCGGCGCTGCCGCGGCTGGATGATCGCGGGCGGCTCGGTGGAGATGCTGAAGAACCGCATCGCCGAGCACGTGTTCGACCGACGGTTCGACCAGCGGCCGCCGAAGCCGAAATCGTCCGAGGCGGCGGAGTGACCAAGCCGCTCGCGCAAGTTCTGCTCGCGCCGCAGTCGGTCGCGATCGTGGGCCAGTCGAACGACGCCACCAAGACTGCGGGCCGGCCGCTGAAGTACCTGCGCCAGGCGGGCTTTGCCGGGCGCATCTATCCGATCAATCCGCGCCGCGACGAGGTGCTGGGCGAGAAAGCCTGGCCGTCGCTGAAGGACCTGCCGGAGCTTCCGGAACACGCCTACGTCGTCGCCTCGACCGACGCCACGATGGAAGCCATCGAGGAATGCGCCAGGCTCGGCGTGCCGGTCGTCACCGCGCTGGCCAACGGCTTCGGCGAAACCGGCGCGGAAGGCGTGGCGCGCGAGGCGCGCATCCGGCAATTGCTCAAGGACTCCGGAACGCGCCTCGTCGGCCCGTCGAGCCTCGGCGTGGTCGACCTGCGCCACAAGGCGCTGTTCACCGCCAACGCGGCGTTCGACGAGCCCGACCTGCCGGTGGGGCGCATCTTTGCGGCGTCGCACTCGGGCGGGATGATCGGCACGTTTCTCTCGCGCGGCAAGGCGCGCGGCATCGGCTTCGCGGGCCTCGTCTCGGTCGGCAACGAGGTCGATCTGTCGATCGGCGAGATCTGTGCCGCCGTGCTCGACGATCCCGGCATCGACGGCTACGTGCTGTTTCTTGAAACGCTGCGCAAGGCCGGCGCGCTGCGTGCCTTCGCGCTGGAGGCCGCAAAGCGCGGCAAGCCGATCCTGGCCTACAAGCTCGGCCGTTCGGCCGCCGCCCGCGAGCTTGCGGTTTCGCATACCGGCGCGCTCGCGGGCGAGGACGACGTCGCCGACATGTTCCTGAAAGAGTGCGGCATCGCGCGTGTCGAAACGCTGGAGGGGCTGATCGAGGGCTTCCCGCTGCTGGCGCGCGTACCGGCCCAGCCGAGTGGAAGCGTTACGCCCCGCGTCGCTGTGGTCACGACCACCGCCGGCGGCGCGACCATGGTGGTCGATCCGCTCGCCTCGCGCGGCATCGCCATCGAGCCGCCGACGCCGCAGACGCTGGCGCTCATCAAGGAAGCGACCGGAGTCGAAGTCGCCCCCGCGCGCCTGATCGACCTGACGCTCGCCGGCGCACAGTACAAGGTGATGAAGGGCGCGCTCGATGTGCTGACCTCGGCGCCCGAGTTCGACCTGATCGTGGTCGTGGTCGGGTCGTCGGCGCGGTTCTATCCCGATCTCGCGGTCAAGCCGATTGTCGACAGCGCCAGCGCGGCAAAGCCCATCGCTGCGTTCCTCGTGCCTGAGGCGCCCGACGCGCTGGCGCGGCTCTCGGCGGCAGGCGTGCCGAATTTCCACACGCCGGAGGCCTGCGCCGACGCTGTCGCGGCGGCGCTCAAGCGGCGGGCGCCGCGCCAGATCGATGTCCGCCCGCGCACGGCCACGGGCGATGGCCGGATGCTCGACGAACTGGAGGCCTATGCGCTGCTCGATCAAGTGGGCGTGCCGCATGCGCCGTCGGTCGCGGTCGACGCCGGAGCGACGGCTGCGCCTGCCCTGCCCTGTCCCTATCCGGTCGCGGCCAAGGCGCTGTCGGCGGCCATCGCGCACAAGTCCGACATGGGCGGCGTGATCCTCAACGTCGCCGACGGCGCGGCGCTGCTTGAAGCGGCCCGCAAGATTCGCCAGGCAACGAATGTGGACCGCGTTCTGGTGCAGCCCATGACAAGGGGCCTCGGCGAAGTGCTGATCGGCTATCGCATCGATCCGGACGTGGGGCCGATCGTGATGCTCGCGGCCGGAGGCATTCTCGCGGAAATCCACCGCGACCGCAGTCTCAGACTCGCGCCGGCCGATCTGGGCGAAGCGCGCGCCATGATCGGCGAAGTCGCAGCGCTGAAGGCGCTCGCGGGCTATCGCGGCCGGCCGGCCGGCGATCTCGATGCCGTGGCGCACGCTCTTGTGGCGCTGTCGAAACTTGCCGTGCACGACGGCCCCGCCGTGGCCGAAGCCGAAGTCAATCCGTTGATCGTCATGCCAAAGGGCCAGGGCGCAATTGCCGTCGACGCGCTGGTGAAGCTTGCGTGAGAGGACCGAGATGATCGAACGCATCCCCGAACTCGTGAACGCCGACGCCGACCTCGTGCGGCGCGGCCGCTTTCTCAGCACCACCTTCATGCTGGGCATCGGCGAGCAGGGCTATCTGGTGAAGATCATCGAGGGCCGCATCGTTTCGGTGACGCCGGGTCCGTTCGTCACGCCAAATTTCAGCTTCGCGCTGCGCGCGCCGCGCGACGAATGGGAGCAGTTCTGGAAACCGCTGCCGGCGCCGGGCTTCAACGACATCTTCGCGCTGTTCAAGCGCGGCAAGCTCACCATCGAGGGCGACCTGCGCCCGTTCATGGCGAACCTCCTTTACATCAAGGACGTGCTCGCTGCGCCGCGCAAGCTCGCGCAGGGCGGCGGCGCGTCTACGCCGAAGCCTGTCGCTCCCGCACGCCCGCAGTTCGAACCCATTGTGGGGCGCTATCTCAACTTCAACCTGCTCGGCCGCCCGCACCGGCTCTACATCGAGGAGGCCGGCCAGGGCATCCCGCTACTCTGCCTGCACACCGCGGGCTCCGATGGCCGGCAATATCGCGGGCTGATGAACGACGAGCGCGTGACGAAGAACTTCCGCGTGATCGCCTTCGATATGCCGTGGCACGGCAAGTCGTCGCCACCGGAGGGCTACCAGAACGAGGAGTACAAGCTCACCTCGCGCGACTACATCCGCATGATCCTGGACGTGTCCGACGCACTCGCGCTCGACAAGCCCGTGGTGATGGGCTGCTCGATCGGCGGGCGTATTGTGCTCTATCTCGCGCACGAGCACGCCAGCCGCTTCCGCGCCATCGTCGGCCTGGAAAGCGCGGCGCATGTCGCACCCTACTACGACGTCGAATGGCTGCATCGGCCCGACGTGCACGGCGGCGAGGTGTCGACCGGCGTCGTATCCGGACTCGTGGCACCGACCGCGCCGGACCATCATCGCTGGGAGACGCTCTGGCACTACCTGCAAAGCGGCCCCGGCGTGTTCAAGGGCGATCTCTATTTCTACAAGGTCGATGGCGACATTCGCGGCAAGGTCGGCGAGATCGACGGCAGAAAGTCGAATCTGTATCTGCTGACCGGCGAATACGACTATTCCTGCACCACCGAAGGCACGCTCGACATCGCCAGGCGCACCGGCGCGGAAGCCGTCATCATGAAGGGCCTCGGCCATTTCCCGATGAGCGAGGACCCGCCGAAGTTCATCGAATATCTGCTCCCGGTGCTGGAGAAGATCAAGGCGAAGTGAGTTGCCCTGACTCGCAACGCGCACACTTCACCTTCCCCTGGAGGGGGAGAGTCGGCGAGCGAAGCGAGCCGGGGTGGGGTGAAGCGGCAAACGAAACATCACCCCACCCCGACCGCCGTCGCTGCGCCCTGGCAGTCCACCCTCCCCCCAGGGGAGGGTGACCGAGTCTGCGGCATCGGTGTAATGTCCTCGCACGTCCGGAGCACCCCCAATGTCCCACGCCGAAGCCGTTCACACCCTGCAGCCCGCCGCGGGCGCAACCAAAGCGATCGTCGAGTTCGCCACCGGCCTGCGCTTCGAAGCGCTGCCCGATGAGGCGCGGCACTACGCGCGGCGGCACCTGCTGGACACCGTCGGCGTGATGATCGCAGGCGCCGGCGGCACCATCGCGACTCAGGCCGAGACCGTCATCAAGTCGGTGCGGCCGGACGGCAAAATCCCGGTGCCCGGCCGCGCCCGCCGCGCCGACCTGCTCGACGCCGCCTTCCTCGGCGGCACCGCCGCCCACGGCATCGAGCTCGACGACGGCTACCGCCACGGCTCGGCACATTGCGGCTGCGTTGTGATCCCCACGGCGCTGAGCGTCGGCTACGACCGCAAGGTGTCCGGCCGCGC
The DNA here is from genome assembly GCA_016869215.1 of Alphaproteobacteria bacterium. GTDB lineage: Bacteria > Pseudomonadota > Alphaproteobacteria > Rhizobiales > Xanthobacteraceae > Z2-YC6860. Next base: position 149,690 of record VGEP01000005.1, read on the forward strand.
GCTGATCGAAGCGGTGGTCGCGGGCTACGAGACCAATATCTGCCTCGCGCGCGCCTGCGCGCCGGACCTGCGCCAGCGCGGTTTCCATCCGACCAGCGCGGTCGGCCCGTTCGGCGCCGCGATGGCGACCGCGCGGCTGCGCGGGTTGAACAGGACGCAATTCGCCAACGCGCTCGGGCTTGCGGCATCGAGCTCAGCGGGACTGTTCGCCTTCGTCGCTGGCGGCGGCGATGTGAAGCGGCTGCACGCCGGCCACGCCTCGCGCGAAGGCATGCAGGCCGCGTTGCTTGCCGAGCAGGGCACCGAAGGTCCGCCGAACGTGATCGAAGGCCGCGACGGCTTCATGCAGGCCTTCGCCTTCGGCCGCATCGACAAGGCGCGGCCGATATCGCTGCCGCCTGTGGCCGAGTACGGCATCACCGATTGCTACATCAAGCCCTATGCCTGCTGCCGCCACATCCAGCCGGCGGTGGAGGCGACCTTCGGCCTGTGCAACGACGAGAACATCGCCTTCGGCGACATCAAGAAGGTCGAGGTCGAGACCTACAAGATCGCGGCCGAGCACGCGCACGTGCCGTGGGACGACTTCGCCAGTGCGCAGCTTAGCTTCCCGTATCTGATGGGGCTCGCGGCGCGCTACCGCGGGGTGAAGTTCGAGCACTTCGACGACAAGAACCGCGCCGATCCGGCGTTCGCCGATTTCGCTGGCAAGCTCACGGTGTCGGCGCCGGCGGAGATCGACCAGCTCTATCCGAAGCTGCGTCCCGCGCGCGTGACCGTCACCACGTCCAAGGGCACGTTCGTCCGCCAGGCCGATGAGGCCTGGGGCTCGCGCATCGTGCCGCTCGACGACAAAGGGCTGATCGACAAGTTCCTCGATCTCGTCGGGCCGGTGCATGGGCCGGCGAAGGCGAAGGAGCTGTCGGAGCGGCTGTGGACCATCGAGCAGGCGGCGGACGTGTCGCCGCTGGTCGAGGCGCTGGCAAGGTAGCGGCGAGCATCCCGACAAAGGGGCTTTCCCCGCGCGCGATGCAGCGCGAAGCGTTGCATCGCAGACGCGGAGTCCCGATTGCTTGCTAAGCGACCGGGGTCCCGGGTCTGCAGCGCACCACTTCGTGCTGCGCTGCGACCGGGACACAAAACCACCTACCGCTTCGCCCGCGGCTTGACCGTGGGATTGCCCAACCTCAGCGGTTCGCCCTTCTCGAACTTCACGATCTGCTCGAAGGTCTCGCGGAAGTACAGCTCGAAATTGTCCCACTCCGCCCATCCGAGATGCGGCGTGCACAGCACGTTCGGCATCTTCAGGAACGGGTGATTGCCGTCGACGATCGGCTCCTCCTCGTAGACGTCCACCGCCGCGTAGCCCGGCCGCCCCTTGTTGAGCGCTTCCAGCAGCGCGCCCGGCGCAATCAACTCCGCGCGCGCGACGTTGACCAGCAGCGAGGTCGGCTTCATGCGCGCGAGGTCCTCAGGCCCGACGATGCCGCGCGTCTCCTTGCGCAGCCGCACGCTGAGCGAAAGGACATCGGACCGCTCGAACAGGTCGGCCTTGCTCTTCGCAGCCTCATAACCCGCGGCGGCGGCCTTTTTCAGCGAATTCTCCTGGCCCCACACCAGCACGTTCATGCCGAGCCCCTTGCCGCCCTCCGCCACCAGCGCGCCGATGGCGCCGAGGCCGAAGATGCCGAGCGTCGAGCCGCGAATGCGGTGCGACAGCGTGCACGGCCATTCGCCATGCCGCATGCGCTCGGCCTCCAGCGCAATGTTGCGGCGCGAGGCGACGATCAGCGCCAGCGTCAGTTCAGCGGGCGCGACCGGCGAGTTGCTCACCCCGGTCGCGACCGGAATGCCAAGCTCGGTCGCCGCGGCCATGTCGATGTATTGCGAGGTCCGCCCGATCAGCGCAATCAGCTTCAGCTTGGGCAACCGTTCCAGCAGCGAGCGCGTCAGCTCGATGCGCTCGCGGATCACCACCACCACGTCCGCGTCGGCAAGCCGCTGGGCAAGTTCATTCTCGTCGCGCGCCGGCGTGCGATAGCGCACCACGTCGTGATGGCGGATCAGCGAAAAGCAGGGTAGCCGATCGACCATGTCCTGGTAGTCGTTGGGGATGACGATTTTCATGGAAGGCTCTGTGGGTGCCACAAACTCGGCGGGACTCCCTCTCCCCGCCCGGCGGGGAGAGGATTGGGGTGAGGGGGTATATACGATCGCTCGGGAGTCCCGATAGGCCCCTCACCCGGATCGCCATAGTGCGTCGAAGACGCGCGTGGACGCGCTTACGGCGATCCGACCTCTCCCCGCAAGCGGGGAGAGGTAAGGCCACGACCACGCTCACTTGCCCGTCATGAACTCCTCGATCTCCGCCAGATACCGCTGCGGCGCCTCGATGTTGGAAATGTGCCCCGCGCCGTCGAGCATCACGTAGCGCGCGCCGGGCACGGCCGCAGCCATCGGCCGCATCATCTCGGGCGCGGCGCCGACGTCGTGCTCGCCGCCCATGAACAGAGTCGGCACCTTGATCCTGGGCAGGTTCGCGCCCTCGGACAGTCCGCGCAGCGCCTCGCAGCAGCCGATGTGGCCGTCCACGGCGGTGTTGCGGATCATGGCGCGGAAGCGGTCGACCGCTGCCGGGTTCTTTGCAACAAAGCCCGGCGTGAAAAAGCGCGCCAACGTCGGCTCGACCATGCCGTCCATGCCCTTCTCGCGCGTGGTCTTGATGCGTTCGACGAACACGTTCTGGTAGGCCTCGTTGGCGTCGGCGCGGCAGTCGGTCGCGATGAGGCAGCGGAATTTCTCCGGCCGCCGCGCCGCAAGGTGAATGCCGATCATGCCGCCGAGCGACAGGCCGACGTAGTGCGTGCGGTCGACGCCGACGGCGTTCCACAGCGCCAGCACATCGCTCGCCAGCTGCGCAATGGTGTAAGGCGGCGCCGGAGCGGCGGTCCTGCCGTGGCCGCGCATGTCGTAGCGCAACACGCGAAAACGGTCCTTCAACGCCCGCGCCTGCTCGTCCCACATCTCCAGCGAGGTCACGAGCGAATTGGCGAAGGTCAGCCAGGGCGCGCCCTCCGGCCCCTCGATTGTGTAATTCATATCGAAGCCGTTGACGGCAATCTTCATTGCTTCGCCTCGCCCGGCGGGTTCACGCCGAATTTTGCCGCGGTGTCCGCGATCTGCTGCCATGTTTTGATGGGAATGGAAATTCCGTCGCGCAGCCTGCGTTCATACTCGCGAGCGCCGCGTTCGCCCGGCATCAGGATTTCGGCAAAGCCCTCCGCGCGCGGCTGCGCCTTGATCTCGCGGGGCAGCGCGGCGAGATCGCCCCCAAGCCCGGCGTTGCCGAGCACGCTCAGGTCCATCGCCACGATCAGGCTGTTCTGCCGCACGTGCTCCTTGAGCTTGGGATCGGCGAGCGCGGTCGCAATCAGCGGATTGCCGAGCGCCACGCTGGTCAGGCACTCGATCATCAGCGACAGGCCCGCGCCCTTCGGGCCGGCCATCGGCGTGAGAATCGCGGCGGCGTCCGGATCGACGGTCGGCCAGCCCTCGCGGTCGAGCGCCATCCCGGCCGGCAGCGGCTTTCCGGTGGCCTTGGCGACCGCGATCTTGCCGCGCGAACTGGTGGAGGTCGACATGTCGAGCAGGAGCCCGCCGGGCATGGCGATGGCGATCGGGTTGGTCGAGACCGCGGCCGTGCGCGTGCCGTGGTAGGCCATCATCGGGCGCAGCGCCGACATCGCGATCGCCGCCATGCCGGCCGCCGCCACGCGCTCCGCGTAGTATCCGATGGCGCCCGCATGCGTGTGATCCTGCACCAGCACCCAGGCAGCCGCATGCTCGCGCGCCTGCGCGATCGCCACGTCCACGGCCGGCGTCATGGCGGCCGGTCCGATGGCACCGCCGCCGTCGATCCTGGCGACCGCGCCCTTGCGCAGCGTGACCTTTGGGCGCGCCGATGCGTCGATTACGCCGTTTGCGATCCACGACGTGTAGAGCGCGATACGCCACGCCCCGTGCGAGGGATGGCCCCGCAGATCGGCCCAGATCAGCACGTCGGCGGTGGCCGAAGCTTGCTCGTCGGGCAACCCGGCTTTGCGGAACACATCGCGCGTGAACGCGCGCAGCGGCTCGACCTGAAAGATGACGCGGTCGGCCATGTCAGCGCCTCGACACGATGTTGCCGTCGGCGTCGCGGCGCGCGAACTGCGTGGCTCCGAACTGAAGGTCCCACTCCTCGTCGGTGTGCTTCTCGAAGCGGTTGTTCTGCTTCAGCACCTCGAGCGCGCGCTTGACCGCAGGCCGCTCGGCGACGGTGTCGCGCCAGCGTTTCACGTTCGGATAGTCCTCGATGTCGACGCCGTGAAACGACGGCATCCGCAGCCAGGGATAAACCGCCATGTCGGCGATGGTGTATTCGCTCGCGGCGAACCACGCGCGGTCCGCAAGATGCAGGTCCATGACGTTATAGAGGCGGTTGGCCTGCCGCACGTAGCGTTCGATGCCGACTTCGAGCTTCTCGCGCGGGTGATGGTCGGGACCGTATTTGTGGAACACATGCGCCTGGCCCAGCATCGGGCCGACGCTCGACATCTGGAACATCAGCCATTGCATGGTGTCGTGGCGTTTCATCGGCTCGGTGGGAAAGAACCGCCCGGCCTTCTCGGCGAGATAGAACAGGATCGCGCCGGACTCGAACAGCGCGATTTCCTTCCCGCCCGGCCCGTCGCGATCGATCATCGCGGGCGTCTTGTTGTTCGGGCTGATCTTGAGAAACCAGGGCTGGAACTGTTCGCCCTTTCCGATCACGACCGGGTGCGCCTTGTACGGCAGGCCGCACTCTTCGAGCATGATGTGGACCTTGTGGCCGTTCGACGTCGGCCAGGAGTAGAGATCGATCATTGGGGGCTCGCGAACTCGATGTCGCTGAATGACTTGAAGCGCTTTGTCTACGCCGAAGCCCTTCCGCTGTCATGCGCGGGCTTGACCCGCGCATCCCGATTGTGGACGCACTATGCTCACCTAAACGGGATGGCCGGGACAAGCCCGGCCATGACGTGGCGGGGCATGAGCATTACGCAACCCTCAGCGCGGCGCGGCCGATGACCTCGCCGCGCTCGACCAGATCGTGGACGGCTTCGGCCTCCTCCAGCGGGCGCAGCACCGTGACCAGCGGAAACACCTCGCCGCGCGCCACGAGTTCGAGACAATCCATGATTTCGGTGCGCGTGACGTAGCGGCTGCCGAGCAATTCCTGCTCCTTGTTGAGCAGGTCCGCCGCCGACGCCTGGAACGTCTGACCCGAGCCGCCGAGCGTCACGAGCCGCCCGCAGCGGCCGAGCGCGCGGGCGCCGGCCTCCAGCGTCGACGTGGCGGACACGTAGTCGATAACGACATCGACGCCCTCACCCCGCGTGAGCTCAAGCAGTTGCTCGGTCACGCGGCCCTGACTCGCATCGACAACCTCATCCGCACCCGCCTTGCGGCAGGCGTCGAACTTCGAGGATTTGGTGTCGACCGCGATCACGCGCGTGCGCGCCCACTTCGCCATCATCACCTGATGGATGCCAAGCCCGCCGCCCGCGCCGATCACCGCCACCGTCTCGCCGGACTTCACGCGGGCGCGGCGCAGCACCTTGTAGGGCGTCGCCAGCGCGTCGGTGACGACGCCGATTTCGGCCGGATGCTTCTTCCAATCGAGCCCGTCCGGCAGCCTGATGAAGATATGCGCCGGCAGCTTGATGTACTCGGCGTAACCGCCATCGCAATTCAAACCAACTTGCCCGCCGCCGTTCGAACACAGCGGTTCGAGCTGCGACAGGCAGTAACGGCAATGGCCGCAGTTGAGGTAGAAATAGGCCGTCACCGGATCGCCCGGCTTAAGCGACGTCACGCCCGCGCCCACCTCGACAATTTCACCGGTGATCTCGTGGCCGATGATGCGCGGGAACGCGATCTTCCGCCGTCCGGCCTTGGCGTGCTGGATGGTCAGGCCCGAGCCGCAGGTAACGACGCGCGCCACCGCCTCGCCGGGACCGGCGGCCGGATCGGGACGCTGCACCTTTTCAAAGGGCTGGTTCGGTCCGTTCAGAACCATCGCTCTCATCGCGGCCTCCCCGTTCGCCCGCCACACCAGGCCCTTACGCGCACTGGCAGACGCGAGAACGGGCTTGGCGGGATATGCGGCAATCTGGCACGATTGGCGGTGCCATTTGCAAGTCCGGAAGCGAGCCAATTGCGGCTAGAGTGATAGCCGATCGAATGGACATCTATTTGGGGGGAACTGCGTCCACGGAAGGTCATTCAAACAGAAGACAAGAAGAATTCCGGTCCTCCGTCGGCGCGAAAGCAAGCGGGAGGAGTCAATGCATTCGCGCAAGTCAACCATGAGGCCGATCGCAGTCGTTGCCGCGCCCTTTGTTGCGCTGATCGTATCGGCGGGTATCGGATTGTCCGCCGAACTGTCGCCGCAGGAGAAGAAGCTGGTCGAAGGCGCCAAGAAGGAAGGCGCCGTCACGCTGCTGAATCCGATCTTCAGCGACCGGACCGGCGAATTGCTCGGCAAGGCCTTCGTCCAGCACTACAATCTCGGGCCGAACTTCAAATTCAACAACCTGCGCAAGGGCACCGGCCAGACCGTCGCTCAGGTCCGCCAGGAAATTCTGGCCAGGAAGTTCACGGTCGACATCCTGCTGGTCAGCGCGCCGGCGTTTTTCGACGAGGCCGCCAAGCGCGGCGCGTTCGAGGCGCTCGACAGCGCCTACTGGAAGAATCACGCCGACCTGTCGAAAACTGCGGGCCAGTATTCCAATTATCCGTATGTTGTCGTGCCGTTCGCATATTCGTTCCAGCCGGTCTGGAACAGCGCATGCCCTGGCATGGCGAACTTCAGCGCCGACAACTACAACGATGTCGTCAAAGCCGACCTCAAGGGCAAGACCATCGCCTCCGACCTGACGAAGAGCATCACCTACACCAACACGGCGATATCGCTCGCGGAGGCCGGCGCGCTCGACCTGAAGACTTACTGGGACAAGCTCAAGGCGACCGATCCGCTGGTCGAATTCCGCACCGAGCCGAAGATGCAGATGGTCATCACCTGCCAGCGGCCGGTCGATATGTGGAACCTGTCCGGACGCGTCTACCAGAACGTCGTCAAGAAGACCGACCTCGCCAAGACGATCAAGATCGGATCCTACAAGGAAGGCCAGGTCATGCTCGGCAACCAGGCCGCCGTGATCAAGGGCGGACCGAATCCGAATGCCGCCAGGCTCCTGATCGACTTCATGCTCAAGAAGGAAGGCACCGACATCTTCATCGAGGGCGAGGCGATGTACAGCTTCATGAAGGGCTACTCCCCGCCCCCCGAGACCAAGCCCTACGTTTTCGACCTGACCAAGACCAGACTGCTCGGTCTGAAGGACTGGGTCGGAGCCGGTAAGACCGCCGCCGCCGTGCGCGACGCGTGGCAAGCCAAGTTCCAGTAGTCGGATCGATGCAAACTCCGGCCGGGGTCCGCCGTGCGCGGGCCCCGGCCATATTCCCGGACCGCAGTGCGTGACGGACATCTCGCCGTGAGCGTTCAGACCATTCCCGGAGCTGCCGCCGCCGACGCGCCGCAATCGAGCCGCTGGCGCAGCCTGGTCACACAGGAGTCGGTTTCGACATTGGTGGTCAGCGTGATCGTCGGCGCAGCGGTGATCCTGCCGCTGATCACGCTGGTCGTCAGCAGCTTCAAGGTGCTCGACTCGGGCGGCTTCGACACCACTTGGGGATTCGACAACTACAAGCGGCTGTTCACCGACCGCATCATCCCGAAGGCGTTCGTCAATACGCTGATCATCAGCTTCGGGTCGACGGTGGTCGCGACGTTTTTCGGCGTTTCGCTCGCCTGGATCAACGCGCGGACCAACTGCCCGTGGCGCGAGCGGCTCGAGCCGTACAATCTGATCCCGTTCTTTCTCAGCCCGTTCGTCGGCGCCATCGCCTGGCACAATCTCGCCTCGTCCAAAACCGGTCTGCTGAACGTCTGGGCCCGCGAGTATCTCGGCATCGAGACCCACCTGCTCAACGTCAACAACCTCTGGGGTGTGGTCTGGGTCACGGGGATATTCTTCGCACCGCTGGTCTACCTGTTCGTGGTCGGATCGCTGCGGCGCATGGATCCGTCGCTGGAAGATTCCGCACGCACCACCGGCGCCGGACTGTTCCGGACCACCATGACCGTAACGCTTCCGCTGGTGATGCCCGGCATCCTCTCCGGTGCGATCATCGTGTTCGTGACCGCCGCGGGCGAGTTCGGCGTACCGTTCAAGCTCAGCGCGCCCTACGGCTGGGAGACGCTGACCACGCAGATCTTCTCAAAGGCCGTCGGCGACGACGCCAATCACTACCTCGGCGCCACTATGAGCATGGCGCTGGGCGCCATCTGCGCGGCCTTCATCTACGTGCAGCAGCGCTACATCGCGCCGCGCTCGTTCACCACCGTGACCGGCAAGGGCTTCCGGCCGAACGTGCTCGATCTCGGCCCGTGGAAGTGGGTGGCGTTCGGCTACAACATTGCCTTCATCATGGTGGCGGTGGTGATGCCGATCCTGTGCCTCTTCATCGTGAGTCTGCATCCGGTCTGGGAAGGCCGCATCTTCCTGAACGAGCTCACCACCATCAACTACGAAAAGACGCTGTTCTGGTGGCAGTCCGGCGCCATCAAGGCCGCGACCAACGGCATCTACAACAGCTTCTTCCTGGCGTTTGTCGGCGCCAGCATCGCAATGGTCCTGTCGCTGGTCGTGTCGCACATGATCCATCGCACCAAGGGCTTCGGTGCGCGACTGCTCGACTTCCTGTGCGTCGTGCCGATCGGGTTCCCCGGCATCGTGCTCGCGATGGGCGTTCTGGTGACGTACATCCAGACCCCGATCTACGCCACGCTCTGGATCATCATGCTGGGTTACATCACGCGATTCTTCCCCTACGGGCAGCGCAACATCTCGTCCGTGATGCTGGCAATCTCGGAAGAACTGGATCAGAGCTCGCGGATGGCGGGCGCGTCGTGGTTCACGACGTTGCGCCGGATCACCATCCCGCTGCTCAAGCCCGGCATCTTCGCCGGCTGGGTGCTGCTGTTCATCATCTTCCTGCGTGAACTGTCGATCTCGATCATCCTGTACACGTCGGGAACCGAGACGCTTTCGGTCGGCGTGTATTACCTCGCCAATTTCGAGAACGAGCCGCTGACCTGCGCGCTGTCGATCGCGCAGACCGTGGTGCTGTTGATCTGCATCATCGTATTCCGGCGTGTGGCGGGCCGCGAGGCGCTGACGGCGTAATGGGATTGGGAACGGTGCCGGCGTCATGGTGAATGCAAACGACAATCGCTACGTCGAGGTGCAGGGCCTGGTCAAATGGTTCGGCAACGACCGGGCCGTGGACGATATCTCGTTCTCGATTCCGCGCGGCAAGTTCCTCACGCTGCTCGGGCCGTCGGGTTGCGGCAAAACCACCACGCTGATGAGCATCGCCGGGTTGCACACCATCGACGCCGGCTCGATCCGGGTCGGCGGCGTCGTCTATACGTCGAAGGCCGAAGGCCTGTTCCTGCCGCCGGAGAAGCGCGACATTGGCATGGTGTTCCAGAGCTACGCCATCTGGCCGCACATGACGGTGGCGCAAAACGTCGCCTACCCGCTGGAAATCCGGAAGGTCGCGCGTGCCGAGATCGACGAGCGCGTGGCGGCGGTGCTGCGCCTCGTCGGACTGGCCGACATGGCCGACAAGCTTGCGACCCAATTGTCCGGCGGCCAGCAGCAACGCACTGCACTCGCACGCGCCATCGTTTCGAAGCCGCGGCTCCTGCTGTTCGACGAACCGCTCTCCAATCTCGATCTCAAGCTGCGCGAGCAGATGCGCGTCGAGTTGAAGCGAATCCAGCATGAGGTCGGCATCACCTCGATCTACGTGACCCACGACCAGGCCGAGGCGCTGGTGATGAGCGACGAGATCATCGTCATGAGCAAGGGCCGTATCCAGCAGAAGGGCGGTCCGCACCAGATCTATGCCCGGCCGGTCAACGCTTACGTCTCGAACTTTATCGGCGTCGCCAATCTGCTCAAGGGCCGGGTGGTCGAGGTGACCGCGCCCGGACGCGGCGCGGTGGAAATCGAGGAAGGCGGGCGCAGCATCCGGCTTCCCTGCCGGCTCGCGGACGGTATCGGCCCGGGTGCGGACGCCGTCGTGTCGATCCGTCCCGAAAACGTCCGTGCACGGCGCGAAAACGGCGATGGCCGCGCACTTGAAGGCGAAGTGATCCAGGCGATCTTCCTCGGCAATTGCGTCGACTGCCGCGTGCGCTGGGGCGAATACGAGTGGAAGGTGCTGGCGCATCCGCGCGACCGCCTGCGCGAGGGCGAGAAGGTCTACCTCCGTCTCGATCCCGAACACACGCTGGCGGTGCTGCCATGAGCGCCGGCGAAGCGATGGTCGCACTCGACCGCCTCAACAAGTACTTCGGGGCCGAGCGCGCGGTGAACGACGTCACCCTGTCGGTCGCTCCGGGCGAGTTCGTGACCCTGCTCGGGCCTTCCGGCTGCGGCAAGACCACGACCTTGCGCTGCATCGCCGGCCTGGAGCGGCCGGACGGAGGCGATATCCGGATCGGAAGACAGACCGTGGCCTCGGCATCGCAGGGCGTCTATCTCAACCCCGAGGACCGCAACATCGGCATGGTGTTCCAGAGCTACGCGGTCTGGCCGCACATGACGGTGTTCGAGAACGTGGCCTACGGCCTGCGCGTGCGCCGCGCGCCCGGCCACGTGATCAAGCAGCGCACCATGCGGGCGCTGGAACTGGTCGGGCTTGCGCAGCTCGCCGAGCGCTACGCCACCAAGCTGTCCGGCGGCCAGCGCCAGCGCGTCGCGCTCGCCCGCGCCATCGTCTACGAGCCCAAGGTCGTGTTGTTCGACGAGCCGCTGTCCAACCTCGACGCCAAGCTGCGCGAGCAGATGCGGGTTGAGCTGGTGCGGCTGCAGCGCGAGGTCGGCATCACTTCGATCTACGTGACCCACGACCAGTCCGAAGCGCTGGTGATGAGCGACCGCGTGGTGGTGATGAACAAGGGGGTGATCCAGCAGATCGGCGATCCGCAGGCCATCTACGCGCGGCCGGCCAATGCCTTTGTCGCAAGCTTCATCGGCGTCGCCAACCTGATGCAGGGCACGCTTATCGGCCGTTCGGGCGAGCTTTGCGAAATGGAGATTCCGCTCGGCGAAGGGCGCAGCCCCCTGCGCGTGAGCGCAGTCGGAGGCGAAGGCGCGGCCATGGGCCAGACCGTGATTCTCAGCGTGCGGCCGGAGGACATTCTCGTTCATTTGAAGGCGCCGGAGACCGCGGTCGGCAACCTGACCGAGGGTCAGGTGATCGACACCGTCTACCTCGGCAACTTCCTCGAATGCCGTGTCCGCGCCGGCACGCACGAGCTCGGCGTGCAGATCGATCACTTTGAAAACCTGCAGCCGGGGCAGAAGGTGCATCTGAGCTTCAAGCCCGAGCACGGCCTTTGCCTGACGGGATAGAGAGTCACTCCAGCACTGCCACCGCCTTGATCTCGATCAGCGCGTCCTTGCGCACGAGGCCGGAGACCACGACGCCGGTCGCGGCGGGCCACGGCGGGCCCTTGAACAGCTCGCGGCGCACCTCGGCGGTCTTGTCGTAGCCGTCGAGCGTCAGCACGTATTCCGTCGTCTCGACAATGTTGGCGAGACTGCCACCGACGCTTTCCAGGATCGCGGCAAACTTGCCGTAGATGTGCCGCGTTTGCGCGGCGATGTCGCCGACGCCGACGATGCGGCCCTTGTCATCGGTCGCAGTCGAGCCGGACAGGAACACGAGATTGCCCGCGCGCACCGCCGGCGAGAACGTGAACGACTTGGGCCAGGACGGATTGGGAACGATGGGCTGGTAGATCGTCACGGCTTTTCCTCCTTGGCCTCGCCAGCCCGCCGGAGCAGGAAGCGTTGAATCTTGCCGGTCTGCGTCTTGGGCAGTGCGTCGACGAACGCGACCTCGCGCGGCGCTTGATGGCGGCCGCAGACCGTGCGGACCAGTTCGACGAACTCGCTCGCAAGCGCGTCGTTCGGCGCGACGCCCGGCCGCGTTACGACGAACACCTTGATCGCCTGGCCGCGCAACGGATCGGGCACGCCGACCGCGGCGGCTTCCGCCACCGCGCCGTGGCGCAGCACTGCGCTCTCGATCTCGAACGGCCCGATGCGATAGCCCGCACTTTTGATGATGTCGTCGGCACGGCCCTCGAACCAGAAATAGCCGCCGGCGTCCCGGCGCGCGAGATCGCCGGTGCAGGTCCAGTCGCCGCGGCGCAGCGCTACGCTCGCCGCCTCATCGTTCCAGTAGCGCAGCCAGTAGCGCGTGTTGCCGTCGCAGCGCTGCGCGATCAGGCCGACGGTTTCGGGCGGCAGTTCCTCGCCGTCCTCGCCGACCACCGCCATCGTCTGACCCGGCGCCGGCAGACCCATGGAGCCAGGTTTCACATCCATCGCGACGGCGTTATGATTGCCGACCGGCAGACCGAATTCGGTCGCGCCGAAGTGATCCATCGGAGTCACGTTCCAGACGCGGCGGAAGAACTCCACCACCTCGCCGTTGAGCGGTTCGCCGCAACTCGAGATCGCGCGCATCGACCCGCCGAAGTCGCGTACCGCCTCGCCCTGCGCCATCAGGCTGCGCAGAACGGTCGGCGTGGTGGCGAGGTTGCTTACTTTGAAACGGCCAATGACGTCGCGGCAGACGTCGTAGGTCGCGTTGGCCTCGACGCTCAGCGCGGTCGCACCCGCGGCCAGCGCCGGCATGTAGCAGCACAGGCCGTAGCCCCAGCCCGGATCGCCGGTCGGCCAGAACACGTCGGCCTCAGGCCGCAGGTCGAGGCCGTAGCGCACATAGGGCCACATCGCGGCGAGTATGTTGGCCGCGATGACACAACCCTTCGGCTGTCCGGTCGAGCCGGAGGTGTAGATGATCGCCGCGGCGGCGTCGCGAGACAGGAATGCACGCGGCATCGTCTCGTCCGCGCCGATCAGCACATCGGCGCTGTCGGCCTCGATGACGGCGAGTCCCGCGATCGCCGGCACGAGGTGGCGATAGCGCCGTGCAACCAGCACTGCCTTCGCGCCGCTGTGTCGCAACCGATAATCCACCGCGTCGGCACCGAAGCCGGCGAACACCGGCACCAGGATCGCACCCGCGCGCCAGACGCCGAGCATCGCCGGCACGGTTTCCGGGATGCGCGGCAGCAGCGTCGCGACCCGGTCGCCCTTCCTGACGCCATGCCTGCGAAGCACGTTACCGAATTGCGCGCTCTGCCGGTCGAGGTCGCGGAACGTCAGCCGCCGCTCGCTGCCGTCGGCGCCGATCCAATGCACTGCGGTCCGGTCCGCGCGCGGACCCGCGGCATGACGGCCGACGACGGTCCAGGCGAGATCGACCTCCGCGGCACCGGACCATCCGAGATCGTCCAGCGCGTCCTTCCAGGCGAATTGCGCGCAGGCCTCGGCGTAAGCCGGCTTGCCGGCGGCCCCCATCATCCCTTGGCCCGCCGCCGGATCAGATAGACATGCGCGCCTTCCAGGAGCGTCTCGCCGGACTGGTTGAGCAGCCGGACGCCGATCTCAACCCGCGCCGTCCTGCCGCTCGATGTCGGCGCGTTCGACGCCACCTCGTATTCGGCCCTCACAGTGTCGCCAACGAATGCGGGCTTCAGGAACCGCCAGCGCTGTTCGATCATCGCAATCATCGCGTCGATCAACTGCTCGGACATCTTCGTGGAGCCGAGCGCCGTCAGCGACGTGAGCAGAAGGCCATGCGCGATCGGCTTGCCGAACTGCGTATGGGCGGCGGCATAGGACGGATCGTAGTGGATCGGATGGGCGTCGCCGGTCATCGCGGCGAACTGCATGAAGCGCTCCTGGGTCAGCAGTTTTTCCTCGCCGTGGAAGCAGAAGCCCACCGGCAGGTCATCGGCGTAGAGCTGCGTCTGCTGCGCCACGGCGTCCTCAGCTCAATCCGTCGCCGACGGCCGCGTTCTCGGATTTCAGCGCCATGCCCGCGCGCTTCGCCAGCTCGTCGAGGATCAGCGTGTAGTCCTGCTCGGCGCGGCCGCCGTCGATGTTGGCCTGCACGATGTCGCGCACCACTTCCGTCGTCGGCAGCGGCACACCGGTCTCGCGCGCCGCCTTGAGGCCCAGCTCCAGGTCCTTCTTCATCAGCGTGTTGGTGAAGGTCACGGTGTAATCGAGGTTCGCAATCACCGGCGTCTTGTAGCGAGAGAAGGTGGAACCCAGCACGCTCTTGTTCAGCACTTCGAGCAGGAGGTGGCGCGGCACGCCGTGACTCTCGGCGAGCAGCGCCACTTCGGACAGGCCCGTGAACGCGATGCCGAGATAGAGGTTGTGGCAGATCTTCACGATGCGCCCGACGTCGCCCTCGCCCACGTAAGTGACGCTCGGCCCAAACACCTGCAGATAAGGCTCGACCGTGTCGAAGGCCGCGCGCGGCCCGGACGCGATCACGCTCAGCCGCCCGGCACGCGCCACCACGTCGTTACCGCTGACCGGCACCGCCAGCATCTGCGTCCCGCGCGCGGCCGCGAGCGAACGCATCTCCGCCGAGTCCTCGGGCGACACAGTGCTCAACTCGGCAAGGATTTTCGGCGCACACTTCGGATCGGAGAACAGCCCGCCCTCGCCGAACGTCACGGCCTTGAGGTCGCCGGCGGTCGAAACCATGGTGAAGACGATGTCGCAGTCCGCAAGGTCGGCCGGGCGGTCCACCACCTTCACGCCGTCGGCTACAAGCGATTCCGCCTTCGCCCGCGTGCGGTTGTAACCGCGAATGTCCGCGCCGGCGCGCGCCAGCCGCCCGGCCATGGCATGGCCCATGCGGCCAAGTCCGATCCAGCCGAGCCTGAGCTTTGGAAGTTCGGAACTCATCGTTCCTCCGCTTGCAGCGGCAGGTGCACCGGATGCCCCGTCGCCACCGCGCGCTCGATGGCGATGGTGGTTTCGAGATTGATCCGCGCCTGCTCCGGCGTGGTGTGCACGGTCGGCGCGCCGGTCGCGAGCGAATCGAGCCAGGCCCGCGTCTCGTTGCCGAGCGGGCCCCAGAAATCGTCCATCGCCCAGTCGCCCGCGGTGTTGCTGCCGAGGAACGCCATCTTCACGCCGTGGTCCGGCACATAGGCGTGCGGCACGCCCTTCTCCGAATAGAGCAGATGGTCGAGATGATCGTCATCGATGATCATCGTGCCTTCGGTGCCGAGCAATTCGACGCGGTCCGATTGTCCGAGCGTCGGATAGCCCGCAGGCAGCGCGTAGCTCACGCCAAGGTTCACCACCGCACCATCGGCGAAGGTTACGATCGCCCAGGTCACGTCGTGCGCGCCGTAGCCGGCCTCCTTGAATATGCCGTGCTGGCCGCGCGCCACCACCTCCACCGGCCGGTTGCCTTCGAGAAACCAGCACATCAGATCGACGTAATAGGTCAGCACATCGATCACCGGCGTGGCGTGCGGATCGCGCTTGAGGATCGCAAACGCCTGCGCCCGCGAATTGTAGACCCGCGCCGTGCCGCCCACGACCTTGCCGAGCCGTCCGTGGCGCATCTGCTCCTTCGCCCGCAGAAAGCATTCCTTGTAGCGCCGGCTGTAGCCGACACGCAGGCTGCCTTTCGTGCGGCGGAGTGTTTCAAGGATGATATCGGCTTCGGCGAGCGAAAAGCCGATGGGCTTTTCCACCAGAACCGGCTTGCCGAGTTCCAGCGCGCGCAAGATCGGCGCGGTGTGCTGCTGTTCCGGTGTCGAGACGATCACCGCTGTGACGTCCGGGTGCGCGATGATTGCGTCGTTGTCGGCGCTGTGCAGGTTCGCCCCGGACACATCGGCCAACGCCTTGGCGCGGGCCGGGTCCTTGTCGGACACCGCGAGGAAGCGCACCGACGGATGCTTGGCCGCGAGTCGCGCCCGCAGCGTGCCGATGCGGCCGGAGCCGACGACGGCGATGCCGAGATCGCCGCGCTTCATGAATTGAACTCCGGACTCCGCCGCTGCCACGGTGCGCGCCCTCTCCCCGCTTGCGGGGAGAGGGTTGGGGTGAGGGGGAGTCGCCGCCATTCCAAGTGCTCCGATTCGTTGATACGTCCCCTCACCCGGCTCGCTTCGCTCGCCGACCTCTCCCCGCAAGCGGGGAGAGGTAACCGGAGTTCGTTGCGCGAACACTCCAAATTCATGCCACGCGCCTCACCGGCACGTCGCGGCGAAAGCGCGCGACCAGCGCCTCGTCGACCTCGACGCCGAGGCCGGGACCTTCGGGCACCGTGGCGTGACCGCGCTCAATCCGGATCGGCCGCGTGACAATGTCGCCGGACAGCCCCTCGCTGTTGATGGTGAGGCCCCAGTCGAGGCTGGGCAACGCGGCTGCCAGATGCAGCGCCGCGGCGCAGGCCAAACTCGACTCGCCCGCCTTGCTCGACACGTTGATCGCCATGCCGAGTTCGTGACACAGCCGCCCTGCCGCCATCACCCCGCCCATGCCGCCGAGCTTGATGGTCTTCAGACTCGCGCCGTGTGCGGCCTTCTGTTCGTGGTGACGGCGAATGTCGTCGAGACTGTGAATGCTCTCGTCGGCGCCGATCCGGAAATCGGCTTCGGCCGCGATCGCCGCCATCCCCATGACGTCGTTCGCCAGGACGGGCTGCTCGAAGAACGTAAGCCCCGCGCCCCTCACCGCGCGCACGTACGCGATGGCGTTCGCAACGCTGTAGCCCTGGTTGGCGTCGGAGCACAGCAGCAGCTCCGGCCCAAGCAGCTCGCACAGCGCGCGCGTGCGCTCGGCGTCGGCTTTGACGTCCGCGCCGCCGACCTTGATCTTGAAGGAACGGAAGCCGCCGGCCTTCATCGCCTCCGCTTCGCGAAGGTCTCCGTCCAGCGTGCCGTTGCCGATCACGCCGAGGATCGCAATGCGCGCGCGCTTCCTGCCGCCGAGCAAGCCATAGACCGGCCTGCCGGTGGCGCGCGCGACGAGATCGTGCAGCGCCATGTCGATGGCGGCCTTGGCGCCGGAGTTGCCGTACATGCGGCCCGCCATCGCCGCCGACGCGCCCGCAATGTCCTCCGCCTCGCGGCCGATCAGCGCCGGGGCCATCAGGTTGACCGCCGCGACCATGCTCTCGACCGTCTCGCCGGTCATGGTCGGCGCTTCCGCCGCCTCGCCCCAGCCGGTCATGCCGCCTTCGGCCGCGATCCGCACCAGTACGTTCTCGGCGCGCGCAATCGCGGCGCCGGCCATGACGATGGGCTTCTTCATCGGCAGGCTGACGGCGATCGGCTCGATGCGTTCGATCTTCAAGAACCAGCTCCCTGCTGCAGACCGGGCTTTGCGGCGGCGAATATAGCCGCCATCGATCCAGTGTCACCGAATAGCAGGGTTGGATACAAGGCGACGAAGACATCGATGCGCGCGAGGCGCCGAAGGCCTGGCCATGGCGGCTATGCCGTTCGAAGCGGTTCCGGGCCGGGCCATGCCGCCTTGGATATGCTCTTGCCAGCGCGGCCGGATCGCCGCCATCCTGCCGGCGGGTCCGGGGCTCCAAGTGACAAAACCCACTTCCTGGACGGCGGCGGCGCATCATAGTTGTCGAATTCCCGCCCGCCGGTCCGCGCCGGTGCGCGATCGAGAGGACAGTTTGAACGAGCGTCCAACCGTTGCGAGCGCCGTCGCGGCCTGGGCACAGGCGCTCGGCCGCGACTTCGTGTCGACCGACGCTGACGCGCTCGCGCGCTTCGAGCGGACGACGTTTGCCGCCGCCCGGCGCGTGTCCGCGGTGCTGCGCCCCGGCAACGCCGAGGAGGTCGCGGCCTGCGTGCGCCTCGCGAATGTACACCGTGTCGCGCTCTATCCGGTGAGCCGCGGGCGCAACTGGGGCTTCGGTTCGGCGGTGCCGGCAAGCGACGGCTGCGCCATCCTCGACCTGAGCCGGCTCGACCGCATTTCGGGCCACGACGAGCGGCTCGGCACACTGACGGTCGAGCCGGGCGTGACCTTCGAGCAGGTCTACCGGTTTCTCCGCGAGCGCAAATCCGCGTTCTATCTGCCGCCGATCGGCGGACCGCGGCTTGCAAGCGTCATCGGCAACGCGGTCGAGCGCGGCGACACCACCGGACCGCATGCGGACCGCTTTGCGTCGGTCTGCTCGCTCGACGTGGTTCTTCCGAGCGGCGAACTCCTGCGCACGGGATTTTCGCGCTTCGCCGGCAGCGCGCTCGCCGACCGGGGCGCGCCCGGACCGCTGATCGAAGGCCTGTTCGCGCAGTCCAACCTCGGTATCGTCGTAGGCGCGACCGTTGCGCTGGTGCCGCGGCCGGCCTGTATCCAGCTCGTGCAGTGCCAGATCGGCCCTGTCGAGCGGGTTGCGGCGTTCATCGAGGCCCTGCGGCCGCTGATCCTGCGGCGCGCCGTCGATCCGGCCTTCACGGTGTGGAACGCCTACAAACTGCTGGCGCGGCAGGGCCGTTACCCCTGGACCGTCACCAAGGGCGAAACGCCGCTGCGGCTGCCGCGCATCAACTGGTTTGCGAGCGCGGCGCTGCACGCGCCGGGCGCGGCATTCGCAGCGGCGCAGCGCGACCTCATCGCCGCGGCGCTGCAGCCCGTCACCGAGGGCCTGGACGTCGCCGAGGCGGCCGTGGGGTCCGGGCCGGACGACGAGCTCGCAATGCTGCTCGACGAACCGAGCGACAACAATGTGCGCTCGCTGTACTGGCGCAAGAAGACCGCCACGCCCACCGACCTCGACCCGGACCGCGACCGCTGCGGCGCGCACTGGATCTGCGTCGCGCTGCCGTTCGAAGGGCGCGTGGCGGCGGAAGCCCTGGAACTGTCGCAGACGATGCTGCTCGACGCGGGCTTCGAGCCGATCGTCGGCTTCCACACCCACACCGCGCGCATGCTGTGCGCCTATATCGTGCTGGTCTACGACCGGGAGATTCCGGGCGAGGACGAGCGTGCGATCCGCTGTCACGACGCGGTGCTCGATGCACTCGCCGCGCGCGGCATCCATCCGCTGGGCATCCAGTCGATGGCGCGCATGATAGCCGGCGATCCCGCGCACGCCGCGTTGCTGCGGGCGCTCAAGGACACGCTCGACCCCAACGGCGTGGTCGCGCCCGGCCGTTACGACGGCAAGGCGCCCTGACGGAACGGGCCGGTCCGGGCGCCTCGTGCCCGCTCACCAGCCATAGAAGAAGTGCGTGACCTTGTCGACGGCGGGTAAGAAGTACTCGACCTTGTTGGCGGCGGGCTTGATGTCGTTGTTGGACACGCGGGTTGGCATTGACGCATGCCAATTTTCAGCCACGGTGAGGGCTTCCTTTGTGTAGGTGGGGCCTTGCTTGAGACTGCCCCAGATACCGCCCAAATTGACGCCGCCCGAGACCTGCTCCAGTTCGGCGGGGCTCAGCTCCTGGCCGGCGTTCTGCTTGAACGCGACGACCGCCTGCTTGCTGATCGCAACCGCCTCCTCGGCGGTGAAGTCGAAGCCCTCGGCCTTGCCGATTGCGGCCACCGCCTGGGCCACGGCCAGGCCGTCCTTGCCGTTCGTCGCCTTGGACACCTTGTCCTGCAGCGCCTCGCTCATGACGACCTTCTCGACGAACTTCCCTGCAGCTTCGATGCTCATCACACCGATCTCCCTGAATGGCACACGCAGCTTCAGCCAAGGCGCCCAAACGCGGGCGCCTCGTGCCCGCTCACCATTTCTTGAAGAAGTCCGCGACCTTCTCGGCGGCGGGCTTGATGCCGCTGTTGTACGCGCCGGTCGGCACTGACACATACCAATTTCCAAAGTCGGTGAGACCTTGCTTTGTGTAGCTGGGGCCTTGCTTGATACTGCCCCAGATGCCGCCCCAATTGACGCCGCCCGAGACCTGGTCCAGTTCGGCGGCGCTCAGCTCCTGGCCGGTGTTCTGCTTGAACGCGATGACCGCCTGCTTGCTGATCGCGACCGCCTCCTCGGCGGTGAAGTCGAAGCCCTCGGCCTTGCCGATCTCGGCCACCGTATGAGCCACGGCCAGGCCGTCCTTGCCGCTGGTGGCCTTGGACACCTTGTCCCGCAGTGCCTCGCTCATGACGACCTTCTCGACGAACTTTCCTGCAGCTTCGATGCTCATGTCCCATCTCCCTGACTGAACGGTCTTTGCAGTTCGAAGTTCAACTTCACGACTTGCGCCGTGACGATGCCCGATTGCAGCGGCGGCCGCTGTGGGATTCCCACACCGCCGGCCTGCGCGCGCCCGGTCACTATGGGCGCTGCTTTATCCACCCTGTTGGCGTCCACCCTACGGGACCCCAAATACGGGCTGTGTCGGCAAACATTGCGGCGATCGCCGCCTTCAATTTGGGGGCGTCCTCGGGGGATACCAATACCGATGTGCCCCCCCGTCACCGCGTCGAGCGCCTTGTCATCGAGCGCGCCGGCGGATCGCGGGCCGATGTCCGGCGCGACTGTGAAGGAGCCGTCGGCGTTGCGCTCGGTCTTGATCCGCAGGCCCTTCGGCAGCGGCTGACCCGCCGCCGCCTCGATGGCCTGTTGCGGATTTTGCAACAGCCGTTCGGCGACCGCGGGATCGGTTTGCGCCTGCTTGACGAGCCTGTCCACCGCCGCAAGCAGCTTCTCGTAGCCTTGCGATGTTTCGGACATCGCTGCTCTCCATTGGCTGTGCTTTGCGTCAACCCCGGTGCCGGTTCGACCGGCCTCGCGATGGTTGTTGGCGCCGCATGCAAATCGGCAGCGAGAGCGCAATTGCGGGTTCAATTACCGCAGGCCCGCGGTATCGGCTGTGGCAAATGTCACACCGTTTCCGTCGGCCAGGACCATTACAAACTGAAATCGCCGCCCTGTCCATCGGCTGCGCCGGTCGTCCCGGCGGCCGGAACCACAGCGGCGCGCCGGACAACGACACGTCAGCCCGCCCGCGCGCCCATCAGCTTCTTCAGCATGTGCTGGAACCGCGTACCGGCCATCGACAGCTGGTCCAGCACGATGAACAGGTCGGGCACCTCGACGCCCTCGCGGATGATGACGTCGCCGTTCTGAAGCGCGAGCCGGCGCCCCGATTGCGACATCCATTCGATATCGCCGTCGTTGAGCAGCCCCATGATGTAAAGCACTTTCCTCATCGCGCACCCCCTGCTTGCCGCTGCTAGAGCAGCTGGCGCTTCGCCAATGCGGCGAAGGTCCCGTCCAGTTTCATCAGTTCGTCGTAGCTTCCGGTCTCGACCAGCCGGCCCTGCTCCAATACGAAAATCCGGTCCACCGCCTGAATCGTGCTCAGGCGGTGGGCGATCACGATCCGCGTCGTCGACAAACGCCCGAGCGTCTCGGTGACGATCGCCTGAGTGCGATTGTCGAGCGCGCTGGTGGCCTCGTCCATCAGCAGGATGCGCGGGTGGCGCACCAGCGCGCGCGCGATCAGGATGCGCTGGCGCTGGCCGCCCGACAGCGTCGCGCCGCCGTCCAACAGCACCGTGTGCATGCCCATCGGCATCGCCTCGACGTCGCCGTCGAGGCCGACCATCCGCGCCGCGGCCCAGGCCTCGTCGAGGCCGAGCCGCGCGCCGCCGACGATGTTCTCGTAGATGCTGCCGCCGGACAGCCGCCCGTGCTGGAGCACGACGCCGACCTGCTCGCGCACCGCGCCCATGTCGAGGCGCTCCGCAGACTTGGCGCCGAAGAAGATCTCGCCGACCTCGGGCCGCTCGAAGCCGAGGATCAGCCGCGCGATCGTCGATTTGCCGCTGCCCGACGGCCCGACCAGCGCCACGAATTGCCCCGGCTCGATGCGCAGGCTGATGTCGTTGAGCACCAGCGGCCCGTCGGACACGTAGCGGAACTTGACGTGCTTCAATTCGATGCCGCCGTCGAGAACGCCGGGCGGTTCGGTGTTCTGCGGCACCTCGATCTCGGCCTCCATGATCGGCCTGGCGCGCTCGATCAGCGGCACGACGATCAGCATGGTGGTCAGCGAATGGGTCATGCCGGTGAGCGCGCCCATGACCTGGCCGAACGCGGTGCTGAACGCGACGAAGTCGGCGGCCGAGAACGGCTTGGCCCCGCCGGCTCCAGCCTTTCCGTCGCCTCCCGCCGGCGCGAGGTCGGCGGTGAGGAAATAGGCGATCGCACCGTAGAGCGTCGCGGTCGCCAGCACCGGCAGGAACGACATCACGGTTGCGTTGGCCGCCTGCCAGCGCTGCGAAGCGATGAACCGGTCGCGCTGGGCCACGAAATACCGCGACCACTGCGCCATCGCACGCGGCTCTGCCGCGGCCACCCGGAGCTTGGCTATACCGACCAGCATCTGCACCACGAAACCCTCGAGCCGGCCGCGGTGGCGCAGCTCCTCGCGGTCGTGCCGGAGCTGGCCGAACGACATCGCCGCGATCGCGAGGCACATGAAAACCGTGAGGCCGAGCGAGACCAGCGCCAGCCGCGTGTCGTAGAAGAACAGCGGCACGAGACTCATCAGGCCGAAGACGCCGCCGAGCAGCGCGCCCGCGGTGGTGCCCGACAGCGTCTCGCGCGCCGCCTGGATGCCGAGCACCCGGTCGGTCACCTCGCCGACGGTGAACTTGCGGTAGAATCCGGTCGGCAGCCGCAGCAGCCGCTCGATCAGCGCCGGCTGCAGCCGCGCCTCGAACCGCGCCTCGGCGCGCAGCAGCGCGATGCTCTTCAACGCCTCGAACACGGCGCCGCCGATAGCGCTCACGAGCAGCGCGCCGATCACGATGATCAGCATGTCGACCTGACCGTCGGGAATGATCGAATCGATCAGATAGTGCGACCAGATCGGCATGGTCATCGCGAGCAGCGCCCCCAACAGCGAGGCGACGCCGATCCGGATCAGGTCGTCGCGCACCTCGAAGCGATTGAACATGAACAGGTCGAGGAAGCGCAGCGGCCGCGGCGGCAGGTTGGCGTAGAGCTGGACCGCACCCGTCGCGAGCATGTCGACGTTCTCGGCCGTGACGGTCTGCGCGCCGTCCGCCCCGATCGCCTGCCAGCCACGGCGCTCGCTGTAGATCAGCGCCAGCGGCGCGCCGTCGTCCGCACGCCAGCCGAGCATTGGCGGGCCTTCGAACTGCCAGAAGTCTTTCTTCAGCACGAGATGCCGGCGGCCGAGCCGCGCCCGGTGGGCGACGAAATCGATCCGGTCGTCAGCGGCGCCGAGCTCGGCGCTGTCGGCGATCGCCGTGCGCGCGGCCGCAAGCTCCGGCCCCCGGATGTGAATCCCCTGCAGCACAAGGTCGAGCACCGCCGACAGCGGATCGCCGCCCCATTCCTGTTGCGCGTGGGTGCGGCGCGACCTTGCCGAACCCGCGAGGTCGCGTAGCGCGACGTCGAATTCGCGGCGGATGGTGCCGCGGCCGGACGCGACCACGCGGCTCTCCGCCTCGATGCGGCGGCGGATGCGGCCGCTCGCCGCGTCGAGCGCGAGTGCGTTGAACGGCGCCAGCGCGCGCGGCTTGGTGCGGCCGGGCCCTTTGACCGACAACGAGGCCTCGCCGCCCGCCACGATCCACGCCTGCGCCGCGAGTGGAATCGTCACGCCCGGCTCGACCGCGGCGCCGCCCAGGAAGCGCACCGCGCCGGCGCCGGCCGTCACCCAGTGCACGGTGCGCGGATCG
>VGEP01000006.1 GCA_016869215.1 Alphaproteobacteria bacterium
ACCGGCGGAGCGGCCGGCGCCACCGGACCGGCCCATCGCAGACGGCGCGGCGCGCGCGCGGCGCGTCGTGCTCGTGATCGGCGGCGGCATCGCCGCCTACAAGTCGCTCGACCTGATCCGGCGGCTGCGCGAGCGCGGCTATGCCGTGCGCGTGGTGATGACGCAGGCCGCGCTCGAATTCGTCACGCCGCTGTCCGTCGGTGCGCTCGCCGGCCAGCATCCGTTCACCGACCTGTTCGACGCCAGGAGCGAATTCGACGTCGGGCATATCCGGATCGCGCGCGACGCCGACCTGGTCGTGGTCGCACCCGCGACCGCCGACCTGATGGCGAAGATGGCGCACGGCCACGCCGACGACCTCGCATCGACGGTGCTGCTCGCCACGACGCGGACGATCCTGCTGGCGCCGGCGATGAATCCGAAGATGTGGTCGCATCCAGCGACGCGCCGCAATCTCGCGCAGCTCGCAGCCGACGGTGTGAAGATTGTCGGTCCCAATGCGGGCGAGATGGCGGAAAGCAACGAAGCCGGCGAAGGCCGGATGGCGGAGCCGCTGGAGATCGCGGCGGCCATCGATGCCTTGAGCTCGGGCGCAGGGACCGGCGCGCTGCAAGGCAAACGCGTGCTGGTGACGTCCGGCCCGACGCACGAGCCGATCGACCCGGTGCGCTATATCGCCAACCGCTCCTCCGGCAAGCAGGGCCATGCCATCGCGGCCGCAGCCGCCGCGGCCGGCGCCGACGTGACGCTGGTGTCGGGGCCTGTCAACGTTCCCGATCCGCCGCGCGTCAACGTCGTGCATGTCGAAAGCGCGCGCGAAATGCTGGCCGCGACGGAAGCCGCCTTGCCAGCGGACATTGCCATCTTCGCAGCCGCAGTGGCGGACTGGCGTACGGCCGAAGCACGCGCCGAGAAGCTCAAGAAGGACGGGCGCGCGGCACCCGAACTGGCCCTGGTGGAGAATCCGGATATTCTCGCGACCGTGGCGCATCGCAAGACCAATCGGCCGGAACTGGTGATCGGATTCGCCGCCGAAACGGAAAACGTAATCGAACACGCCATGGCCAAGCTCGCACGCAAGGGCTGCGACTGGATCGTCGCCAACGACGTGTCGCCCGAAACCGGAATCATGGGCGGCGACAGCAACACCGTGCATCTCATCACCGCGGACGGCATCGAGCACTGGCCGCCGCAGACCAAGGAGGAGGTCGCATCGGCCTTGATCGCGCGCATCGCCTCCACGCTGGTTGCTCGCCGATGAAGCGCATCAAGATCGGGATCGTGCGGCTGCCGCACGGCGAAGACCTGCCGCTGCCCGCTTACCAGTCGGCTCTCGCTGCCGGCATGGATCTGCACGCCGCAGTGCCGGCCCATGCGCCGAAGACGCTCGCGCCGGGCGAATGGGCGTCGATCCCGACCGGGATATCGATCGCGCTGCCGCCCGGAACCGAAGGCCAGGTGCGGCCGCGCTCGGGGCTCGCGGCGCGCCACGCCGTCACCGTGCTCAACGCGCCCGGAACCGTGGACGCGGATTACCGCGGCGAGGTGCAGGTGCTGCTGATGAACCACAGCAGCGAATCGTTTGTAGTCGAGCGCGGCATGCGGATCGCACAACTGGTCATCATGCCCATTGCGCGGGCAACCTTGCAGGTGCGAAAAAAGTTAGGAAAAACAAGGCGCGGAACCGGCGGATTTGGCTCCACAGGCAAAGGGGCGATTGACAAGCGGCAGCGGCCGGAGTCGTAATACGTATCGTTATAGAATATAAAATTCGCTTGGAATCGCATGACACTCCTCTCCCGAAAGGGTCTCCTGGCTATCGCCGCCGTCATCGACGTCTCGCTCAATGGCCGCGGCCGGCCGGTTTCGGCTAAAGCATTGGCGTCCCGGCATGATTTACCCGCACGGCACCTGGAACCGGTGCTGCAGGCGCTGGTCCGGGAGGGCATCCTGCACGGCATCCGGGGTCCACGCGGCGGCTACGAACTGGCCCGCGACCGCAAGCGAATCACTGCCGACGATATCCTGCGCGCCGCCGGCACGATCGAGCTCCAGGACGAGCCCGCGTCGAGCGAATCGCCGCTGCTGAGCCAGGTGGTGATCCCGGCCGTTGGACAGGCCGAGCGCGCGTTCGCAGCCGCGCTCGGCAAGATCAGTCTCGACGAATTGACGCGGCGCGCCGAAGCCGTCGGCGACGCGACGGCATAACTTGGCAGGATAGGCCACACCTGTCTCCGGACCGCCATCGTTCACGGTCTGGACTCTTACGGCACGAATCCCCTTCCGGTTAAGGTCGAAAGCGATTCGCAGGCGATGGCGCGGCCGTTCGCCTGCGCAGGGGCAATTCTGGCATGCCGGTATCGGTCCGGGCGACAGGCGGGGGGCGCGGGCCTCATCCGCGGCGAAATGGATTCCGGGCGCTGGCCGCGGCGCCGGCGTTTGGGCTGCCGCTCGGGCTCGCTCCCTCGGCGGCGCATGCGGACGCCTTCAGCGAATCCTTCGGCCTGCACCGCCTGACGATCTACGCCGACGCCCTGGCGGCGCTCGACCGGCAGGAAGTTGCCGCGCTCGCGCTCACTCTGGGTGTCCTGCTGTTTGCGGTCGTCACGTCGGTTCTGCTGGTCCGCATGCGCATCCGCGCCGCGGTGTCGGACGCACGGCTGCGCGATCAGGTCGGCGCGCTCCGCGCCGAGCGCGACCGGTTCAGCGCGCTGCTGATGTCGGAGTCGCAGGTCCTGGTGTCGTGGGCCGCCGCCGAAACCGACCCGGAAATCCTCGGCGACACGGCGCTTGTGACCGCCGCCGCGATGCCCCAGCGCGTGCTCGCCTTCGGCACGTGGCTTGAGCCGGAAAAGGCGCAGGCCATGGAGCGCGCCACCGACGCGCTGCGCGCCCATGGCGAGAGCTTCTCGATGGCGCTGATGACGCTCGGCGGCCGCGCCATCGAAGCCGACGGCCGAGCCATCGGCGGCCGCGCGGTGCTGCGGCTGCGCGACGTGAGCGGCATCCGGCGCGAACTGGCCGAAATCCATGCGCGCCACGAGCGGCTCGCAGCCGAAGCCGAATCGCTGCGCGCGCTGGTCGACGCCCTGCCCGCGCCGGTCTGGACCCGCGATATCGCCGGCGCGCTGGTATTGGCCAATCCGGCCTATGTGCGCGCGGTCGAAGCCAAGGACGCCGCCGACGCCGTGGCGCGCGGCATCGAATTGCTCAACCGCCCGACGCGCGAAGAGGCGAGCAAGACCCGCGCCGCCGGCAAGCCCTACGCCAGCCGCGTGCCCGCAATCGTGGCCGGCGCGCGCCGCTCGTTCGACATCCTCGACATTCCGACCCGCCACGGCAGCGCGGGCATCGGCATCGACGCCACCGAGGTGGAGACGATTCGCGCCGAGATCGACCGGCTTGGCCTCGCCCACCGCCGCACGCTCGATCAGCTTGCGACCGGCGTCGCCATCTTCGGAGCGGACCAGCGCCTGAGTTTCTACAACGAGGCCTATCGCTCGCTGTGGGACCTCGACGCCGGTGCGCTCGACCAGCAGCCGACCGACTCCGCCGTCCTGGATCAGCTTCGCGCCGCGCGCATGCTGCCGGAGGAGCCCGATTACCGGCAGTGGAAGCTCGCGCTGCACGAGGCCTACCGCGCGACCGAGGCCAAGGAGCATCTCTGGCACCTGCCGAACGGCCGCACGCTGCGCGTCGTCACCACGCCCAATCCGCAGGGCGGCGTCACCTATCTGTTCGAGGACGTCACCGAGCGGCTCGCCCTCGTGCGCCGCTACGACGCGCTGATCCGGGTGCAGCGCGAGACGCTGGACAATCTCGCCGAAGCGGTCGCGGTGTTCGGCAGCGATGGACGGCTGCACCTGCACAACCCGGCCTTCGCCGAGATGTGGAAGCTTGCGCCGGCGGAACTAGCCGAGGCGCCGCATATCGAGGCCGTGATCGAGCGCTTCCGCCCGCTGCACGACGACGACGCGCTGTGGCAGCGGCTGCGCGCCGCCGTCACCGCGATCGAGGAGCGCGGCAGCGTCACCGGCCATCTGGAGCGGCGCGACGGCAGCGTGGTCGACCTCATCACCATGCCTCTACCCGACGGCGCGACGCTGGTGACGTTCCTCGACGTCACCGACACCGTGAACGTGGAACGCGCGCTGCGCGAGCGCAACGAGGCGCTGATCGCCGCCGACGCGCTCAAGGTCGATTTCGTGCGGCACATGTCCTACGAGCTGCGCTCCCCGCTCACCACCATCATCGGCTTCGCCAACCTGCTCGACGAGCCGAGCACCGGCGCGCTGACCGAGAAGCAGCGCGAGTATCTCGGCTACATCAACACCTCGACCAACGCGCTGCTCGCGATCATCAACGACATCCTCGATCTCGCCTCGATCGACGCCGGCGCGATGAAGCTCAATCTCGGCGCGGTGGACATCCGCCGCACTATGAACGGGGCCGCCGAGGGCATCAGGGACAGGCTTGCGAAGAACGGCATCACGCTCGACATCCGGGCCGACGCCGACATCGGCAGCTTCGTCGCCGACGAGCGGCGCGTGCGGCAAATCCTGTTCAATCTGCTGGCCAACGCCGTGGGCTTCTCGCCGCCCGGCGCGGCCGTCACGCTGTCGGCTGAGCGCCGCCCCGACGCCGTGACGTTCACGGTCGCCGACAACGGTCCCGGCATCCCGCCCGACCTGAGCGCGCGCGTGTTCGACTGGTTCGCCAGCGACTCGCTCGGCTCGCGCCACCGCGGCGCGGGCCTCGGCCTGTCGATCGTGCGCTCGTTCGTGGAACTGCACGGCGGCCAGGTTACGCTCGATTCCGAGGTCGGCCGCGGCACGACAGTGGTCTGCACCTTCCCGCTGGCGCACGAGCCGCAAGCCGAGCGGACGGCGGCGTAGCGGACCGGCGATTCACCGCCCGCGATTGTCCACCCGCGGCATATTCGGCTTGAGCGTCGCCTTGAACTGCAGTTGCGCGCCCTCCTTGCCGTGCAGTAGCTGGATGGTGCGCGTGTGATATTCGGCGAGATCGGGCCGATGGCCGATGCTCAACACGGTCGCGCCCTTCAATTCGTCGTCGAACAGTCTCATGATGTGGCGCTGGCTGTCGCCGTCGAGCGCCGCCGTCGCTTCGTCGAGGAAGACCCAGCGTGGCTTGTGAATGAGCAGACGGGCGAAGGCGAGACGCTCCTGTTCGCCGAGCGAAAGCTCCCTGTCCCAGCGCTCCTCGGTGTCGAGCCGGTCCAGGAATTGTCCGAGGTCGCAGCGCTCCAGCGCCCGGCGAACCTCGTCGTCCGGAACGTCTTGCGGCGCGCGCGGATAGACCACCGCATTGCGCAGAGTGCCGAGCGGCAGATACGGCCGCTGCGGCAGAAACGCCATGCTATCCGGCCGCGGAATGCGGATGCGCCCGGAGCCCCACGGCCAGAGTCCCGCGACGGCGCGGAACAGCGTCGACTTGCCGGAGCCGGTTTCGCCGACGATCAGCACCCGGTCGCCGGGCGAAATCGTCACGTTGGCGTCTTCGATGACGATATGCCCGTCGGGCAAGAGGATCGTGACGTCCTCGAACGACAGCCATCCGTCGGGATGCTCGGCGATTTCGATCTCCGGCGTTCCCTCTTCGATGGCCGGAAGATGATCGAGCGACTCGCGGAAGCGCGCCACGCGATGGGCCGCCGCACGCCATTCGGCGAGCCGCGGAAAGTTGTCGACGAACCAGCGCATCGCCCATTGCACCTGGCTGAAGGCGCCGGACACCATGATCAGCCCGCCGAGCGTCAGACTGCCGTTGAAATACGCGGGCGCGGCGACAAGGACCGGCACCACCAGCGTGAGCCAGCCGGTCCCCGACGTGATCCAGGTCAAGTGCGCGAGCGAGCTGGCGAGCCGGCGCATGGCTTCGACGACGTTGGCCAGTTCGCGCTCGAGATACCGCCGCTCGTCCGCTTCGCCCTTGTGCAACGCAATGCTCTCGCCGCTTTCCGTGGTCCGCACCAGCGCAAAGCGGAACTCGGCCTCGCGCGCGTAGCGGATCGCATTCAGACGGATCAGCGGCCGGCCGACGATCCAGGTCAGGCTGGACCCGATCAGCGCATAAATCAGCGCGCACCAGACCATGTAACCGGGGATCGCAACGTGATAGCCGCCGACTTGGAAGCTGACCTGCGCCGATAGCACCCACAGCACGCCGGTGAATGCGACGACCTGCGCCGTCGCAAAGAACAGGCCGCAGAACTGGTCGACGCTCAGGTCGCTGAGTAGGCGCGTATCCTCCTGAATCCGCTGATCGGGATTCTGCGCAGGCCCGCCGGCGAAGGCCAGCTGATAGACCCGCATCGGCTTCAACCATTCGGCCAGCAGATGCCGCGTGACGAGTTCCCGCACGCGGAACTTCAGCCGCTCCTGCAGGTAGGTCTGCCCGACCGTCACAGTCAGGAGACCCGCGACGATGGCGACGAACGTCCAAAGCTGATGCACGAAATTGGCAAGCTGCTTGTTGCCGATGGCATCGAAGAACGCTCCATTCCATTCATTGAGCCGGACCTGACCGAACATGTTGGCGATCGTCAGCACCGACCAGACGAGGAAGATCGCGGTGACATGACCGCAGCCAGGCGCGCGCCAGAGCGTCCGGCGGAACAGCGCAACGTCGCGTGCGATGTCGAAATCGGTCGATTGCGCCAGATCGCTCGGTGCGTGGTTCGACGGCCCCGGCAAGCGCGGCGCGCGCGGCACCATGGGGATGAATGGAGTGTGCGCCCGGATCCGGCCGTGGTTGGCGTTCGGATGCAGGCCATGTCCCGGGGCGGCTTCTGAGGATTCCGGTTTCATGTCCACAGATGCTTCTGTGGATTTATGGTGGAAACCGCCGTGGGCCGGTTTGCGCTAGCTCAATCGCGCAAATTCCAGGGACCGGCAGCCGCCGGGCCCGTCCGCCACGGCGCGCGAAATACGTCCAAATGCGATATCAACATGCGGCCCGAATCGGGCGGCGGGCCGGGCTTTGCGGCCAGCCCGGCACCAGGATGACGACGGTAATGCTGCTGACCCCCACCGGCGGATCGAGCCACGAGGTCGCGCTCGAAAGCGAGCATGCCCTGCACGGGCTGGTCGCCGACATCGCCGCCATGCTGGAGCCGGGCGATCTCGTGACCCTGTCCGGCGACCTCGGCGCCGGCAAGACCACGTTCGCGCGCGCCATGATCCGGCACCTCGCCGGCGATCCCGGCATCGCCGTGCCGAGCCCGACTTTCACGCTGATGCAGACCTACGACTTGCCGCGGTTCCCGGTCGTGCATACCGACCTCTACCGTCTGGAGGGGCCCGGCGAACTGGCCGAACTGGGCTTCGACGACCTGCCCAAGAACGCGGTGGTGCTGCTCGAATGGCCGGACCGTGCGGCGGGCTTCCTGCCGCCGGACCGGCTGGACGTGGCGTTCACGCTCGCACCCAACCTCGGCCCTGAGCACCGCAACGTGCGCATCACCGGCCACGGCGCGCTCGCGCCGCGCGCCGATCGGATCGCGGCGATGCGGCGATTTCTCGACGCCACCGGCTTCGCCAAGGCCGAGCGGCGGCGGATTCAGGGCGACGCCTCGACGCGAACCTACGAGCGTCTCACGCTGGGCGACAAGCACGCGATCCTGATGAACTCGCCGAAGCGCGCCGACGGCCCCGCGCTGCGCCGCGGCCGGCCCTACAGCGCGATCGCGCATCTCGCCGAGGACGTCAAGCCGTTCGTGGCGATGGCGAACGCGCTGCGCCAGCTCGGCCTGTCGGCGCCGCAGATTTACGAGGCGGAACTCGCGGACGGCCTGCTGATCATCGAAGACCTTGGCGCGGAAACCGTCGTGACCGGCAATCCGCCAGCGCCGATCGAGGCGCGCTACGCCCGCGCGGTGGAGGTGCTGGTAGAAATGCACCGCCACGAGCTGCCCGACGTGTTGCCGGTCGCGCCGCATGTCAGCCACCAGATCCCGCGCTACGACACCGACGCCTATTTGGTGGAAGTCGAGCTGCTGCTCGAATGGTACCTGCCGCGATACGGCGTCGCGGTCACCGACGCCATACGCGCGGCTTTCGTGACGCTGTGGCGGCACGCGCTGATTGCGCCGGCGAGTGCGCCGCGAACCTGGGTGCTGCGCGACTACCATTCGCCGAACCTGCTTTGGCTGCCGCTGCGCCAGGGCGTCGCGCAGGTCGGGTTGCTCGACTTCCAGGACGCGGTGATGGGGCCTGCGGCCTACGACCTCGCGTCGCTGCTGCAGGACGCGCGGGTCGACGTGCCGGAGCTCATGGAGGTCACGCTCCTGAACCGCTACGTGCAGGCGATGAGCGAAATCGATCCTGCATTCGACGCCGTCGGCTTCATCCGCATCTACGCCACTATGGCGGCGCAGCGCGCGACCAAAATCCTGGGGATATTCGCGCGGCTTCATAAACGCGACGGCAAACCGCAATATCTCCGGCACCTGCCGCGGGTCTGGAACTATCTGCAGCGCGCGCTGGCGCATCCCACGCTCGGTCCGCTCCAGGACTGGTACCGCGAGCACGTTCCCACGCCGGCATAGAGCCTTTCGTTTCGACGCGTTTTCCTTACGCGAACCGGTACCCACTTCGCTCGACAACGCTATAAGCCCGCATCCGGAGAAGCCGATGACTCCAAGCCGCCCCGCCGTTCCGCGCGCCGCCATGGTGCTGGCCGCGGGCTTCGGCGAGCGGATGCGGCCGCTGACCGAGCGCATGCCGAAGCCGCTGGTGCCGGTCGCGGGCCGTCCGCTGCTCGATCACGTGCTGGATCGGCTCGCCGCGGCAGGCGTCGAGCGCGCCGTGGTCAACGTGCACTACCTCGCCGATCAGATCGAGCGCCATGTCGCGTCCCGCACGCGCCCTGCGATCGTCATTTCCGATGAGCGGCAGGCGCTGCTCGACACCGGCGGCGGCGTGGTCAAGGCGCTTTCCGCGCTGGGCCCCGAGCCGTTCTTTCACGTCAATTCCGACACGATCTGGATCGACGGGGTCAGCTCCAATCTTCAGCGTCTGGCCGAGGCCTTCGATCCGGCGCACAGCGATGCGCTGCTGCTGCTCGCGCCGACCGCGACCAGCATCGGCTATGCGGGCCGCGGCGACTACGCCATGGCCGCCGACGGCAGCCTGACGCGGCGGTCCGAGCGCGACGTGGCGCCCTTCGTCTATGCGGGCGCGGCGATCTTAAGGCCGGAGCTGTTCGCGGGCGCCCCTTCGGGCGCATTCTCGCTGACGCGGTTGTTCGACCGCGCGATGGAACAGGGCCGGCTGCACGGCCTGCGCCTCGAAGGCGTCTGGATGCATGTCGGCACGCCCGACGCCATCGCGCAGGCCGAGGCCGCCATCGCCGCCAGCGCGACGTGACAATCCGCTAGTGTCGCGATTCGGAAGCTCGCCTGATTTCGCAGCTTGCTCCGTAGCGAACTTCCGAATCAAAGCGACACTAGAAACCTTATGGTTCTAGTGTCCCTTTGAACCCGAAGTTCGCAAAATAGGCTGCCGCATAGGTATGCGAACTTCGGGTTCAAGACACTAGCGATAAACTCTTCTTCGCCATTGCGGGCCGTGTAAGGTTTCGGCATGGCGACTCAGGCGCGCGTCTTCACCATTCCGGCTTCGGCGCGGTTCCTGCCCGCGCTGGTCGATGCACTGATGGCGGACCGGCTCGGGCTCGGCTTCAAGCCCGGCGGCGATCCGCTTGTGCTGGCCGGCGTCACGCTGTACCTGCCGACCCGGCGCGCCTGCCGGATGGCGCGCGCCGCGTTCCTCGATGCGCTCGACGGCGATGCCGCGATCCTGCCGCGCATCGTGTCGCTCGACGACATCGACGCCGACGAGATCATGTTCTCGGAGGCCGCGGCAGGCATCGTCCCGCCGGATGCGCTCGAACTGCCCGATACGCTCGAAGGCCTGGCGCGGCTTGCGCCGCTGTCGCAGCTCATCCTGAAGTGGGCCGAAGCCATGGCCAAGCGCAGCCGCGGCCGCGCGCCGCTGGTCGCCAACACGCCGGCTGCGGCGCTGGCGTTGGCGCGCGATCTGGCGCGGCTGATGGACGACATGACGACGCGCGAGGTCGATTGGAGGAAGCTTGAGGGGCTGGTGCCGGACGGGCTCGATCCGTATTGGCAGCAAACGCTCGAATTCCTGACCTTCATCCGCCCACACTGGCAAGCCTACCTCGCCGAGCAGGGCGTCATCGAGCCCGCCGAACGGCGCGTCAAACTGATCGAAGCCGAGGCGCGGCGGCTCGCCGGTTCGGAGGGACCCGTGATCGCGGCAGGCTCCACCGGCTCGATCCCGGCGACCGCCATGCTGCTCGAAACCGTCGCAAAACTGCCGCACGGCGCGCTGGTGCTGCCCGGCCTCGACCTGCACCTCGATGCCGAAGCCTGGGACCCGATAGGCGGCGGCGAAGACGGCAAGGAGCCGGCGAACAATCACCCGCAGTTCGCCATGCACGCGCTGCTCAAGCGGATCGGCATTGGGCGCGACGCGGTGGCGTCGTTGGCCCCGCCGGCGCTGCACGGCCGCGAGCGCATCGTGTCCGAAGCCCTGTGCCCCGCCGACGCCACCGAGCAATGGCAGCGCCATCTGACCGAGCCCGAGTTCGCGGCCCACGCCGACGCGGCGCTGCACAGCGTCGTGGCGATCGAGGCGGCCAACGCCGAAGAGGAGGCGCTGACCATCGCGATCGCGCTGCGCGAAGCGGCGGAAGACAAAGGCAAGACCGCGGCACTGGTCACGCCCGACCGCGCGCTCGCCCGCCGTGTGATCGCGGCGCTGGCGCGCTGGAACGTTGCGGCCGACGATTCCGGCGGCGATCCATTGCCCGACACGCCGGCCGGTGCGTTCGCCATGCTGGTGGCGGAAGCGGCGCTCAGCGGCCTCGAGCCGGTGACGCTTCTGGCGCTGCTCAAGCATCCGCACTGCATTCTGGATCGCAGTGCCGCCGAAACCCTGGAGCTCGCGGTCCTGCGCGGCCCCCGGCCAAGGCCGAACGCCGTTGGGCTTGCCCACGCGCTCGCGACGTTCCGAAGCGAGCGATCGTCGCTGCATCGCACCGATCCGCGCCTTCGCCTGACCGACGTGGAACTCGACGCAGCGGCGGCGCTGATCGGCAAGCTCGCGGACGCGCTCGCGCCGCTGGAGCGATTGCCGCCGAAGCCCATGACGTTCGCCGCAATCGCCGAATTGCACCGCGCGGCGCTGGCTGCGCTCGGTCGCTCCAGCGACGAACTGGAAGACCAGTTCGATAAGATCGCCGAATCCGGCGGCCCGCCGGTCGAGCCGGCGCAGTATCCGGAGCTGTTCGGCGCCGTGATCGCGGACCGGCAGGTTCGCCGCCCAGAGCGCGATGTGCGTGTGCGCATATTCGGCACGGTCGACGCGCGCCTCGTGTCGGTCGACCGCATGGTGCTCGGCGGATTGGTCGAAGGCGCCTGGCCGCCGGAAACCCGCGCCGATCCCTGGCTCAGCCGCCCGATGCGCCATCAGCTCGGCCTCGACCTGCCGGAGCGGCGCGTGGGCTTGAGCGCGCACGACTTCGCGCAGGCGCTCGGCGCGCCCGAAGTGTTTCTCACTCGCGCCGCGAAGATCGGCGGCGCGCCGACGGTCGCCTCGCGTTTCGTGCAGCGGCTGGCGGCGGTGGCGGGCGGGGCACGCTGGCAGGCCGCGCTCGACCGCGGCGTGCGCTATCTCGACTGGGCGCGCTCGCTCGACATCGCGCCGCCGCAACCGAAGCCCGCCGGGCGGCCGTCGCCAAAGCCGCCGGTCGCGGCAAGGCCCCGGCGGCTAAGCGTGACGGAGATCGAGGACTGGCTGCGCGATCCCTACACGATCTACGCCCGCCACGTGCTCGCGCTGCAGCCGCTCGATCCGGTGGACGCCGAACTGGGCGCCGCCGACCGCGGCACGCTGATCCACGACGCAATCGGCGAATTCAGCAAGCGTTTCGCAAAGGAGCCACCGCCCGACCCGGCGCGCGCGCTAGTCGAGATCGGCCGGGAGCGGTTCAAGGCTTACGCCGACTATCCCGAGGTGAGGGCGTTCTGGTGGCCACGGTTCGAGCGCATCGCGCATTGGTTTGCCGGCTTCGACGCCGACCGCAGAAGCGGCCTCGCGGCGATCTATTCCGAGATCGGCGGCAGCATTCCGATTCCGTTCGGCAGCGACGTGCTGACGCTGTCAGTGCGCGCCGACCGCATCGAGCGGCTCAAGGACGGGCGTTACGCCGTCCTCGACTACAAGACTGGCCAGCCGCCGAGCGACAAGCAGGTCCGCACCGACCTGTCGCCGCAGCTCACGCTGGAATCGGCGATTCTGCGCCGCGGCGGCTTCAAGGACATTCCGGCGGGCGCGTCGGTCGCCGAATTGCTGTATGTGCGGCTGCGCGGCGGAGAGCCCGCGGGCGAGCCCAAGGTCGTCGATCTCGACGGCAGCACACCCGACGACATCGCCGAGCGGGCGCTGGCGCGGCTGACCGAGATGGCCGCGCGCTTCGCCGATCCGGACACGCCGTATCACTCCCTGGTGCATCCGATGTGGTCGACGCACTACGGCACCTACGACCACCTGGCGCGCGTCAAGGAATGGTCGCTGACCGGCGGCGCGGGCGACGACGGAGGCGGCGCGTGATCCGGCCGCGCAAAGATCCGCCTCCCGAAGTGACGCAGCGCCAGATCGACGCCAGCGATCCCTCGCTCTCGGCCTGGGTCTCGGCCAACGCCGGCTCCGGCAAGACCCACGTGCTGGCGCAGCGCGTGATCCGGCTGCTGCTCGCCGGCGTCGACCCCGCGCGCATCCTCTGCATCACCTTCACCAAGGCCGCGGCGGCCAACATGTCGAACCGCGTGTTCGGCATCCTGCGTGCATGGACCGCGCTCGGCGACGATGCGCTCGACGCCGAGATGAGGAAGATCGGCGTGCGGCGGCCCGATGCACGCGGGCGCGAGCGGGCGCGGCGGCTGTTCGCGCTCGCGCTCGACACGCCGGGCGGGCTCAAGGTGCAGACGATCCATGCGTTCTGCACCCACGTCCTGCACCTGTTTCCGTTCGAGGCCAACGTCGCGGCGCGCTTCGAGGTGCTGGACGAAGCGCAGACACGGCAGCTTCTGGAGCGATTGAGTTTCGAAGTCATGCTGAACGCCGCGGCCGAGCCCGGCACGCCGCTTGGCCGCGCGCTATCGCACGCAGTCGTGGCTTCGGCCGATACCACGTTCCGCGACATGGTGAGCGAAGCAATCCGCGCCCGCGACAAGCTCACAAGCTGGATCGAGGCGGCCGGCGGCGTGCCGGAAGCGATGGCGGAGCTATCGCGGGCGCTGGGGGTCGAACCGGATCAAACCGCAACGGATGTCAACACTGCGTTCTTCGACAACAGCGGCATCCCTGCTTCGGAGTGGAGCGCAGTCGCCGCTACTCTAGCGCAAGGGTTGGACACTGATATTGAGCAGGGCAAGCGCTTTGCAGCACTCGCCATGCTGCAGGATGCTGATCGGATCGAGACTTATCTTGACATTTTTTGCATCAAGGACCGTTCCAAGACCAGGAGCCGGGTCTTCACCAATACAATTAAGAAATTCAATCCCGGTCTCTGCGATCGGCTGTTGAAGGAGCAGGCGCGCGTGTGGTCGCTGGTCGAACGCCAACGCGCCATCGCCGCGCGCGACCGCAGCGCAGCCTTGTTCACCATCGCCCATGCCGTCACCGAGCGCTTCCGCGCCGAGAAGAACCGCCGCGGCCTGCTCGACTACGAGGACCTGATCGACAAGGCGCTGGAACTCCTGAAGGAGCCGGCCGCCGCCTGGGTCCACTACAAGCTCGACCGCGGCATCCATCATGTGCTGATCGACGAGGCGCAGGACACCAGCCCCAAGCAGTGGGCCATCGTCACCGCGCTGGTCAGCGAGTTCTTCGCCGGCCGCGGCGCGCACGACACGACGCGGACGATTTTCGCGGTCGGCGACGAGAAGCAGTCGATCTTTTCGTTTCAGGGCGCAGCACCGCGCGAATTCGCCGCCATGCGTCAGCACTTCAGGAGACTTCACGAGCGCGCCGAACTGCAATTCGTCGCCACCGAATTCAAGCACTCGTTCCGTTCGGGACCGAATGTGCTGGGCGCGGTGGATGCGGTGTTCGAGCGCGCCGAAGCCTACGTCGGGCTGACCGACGACCCGGTTGCGCCGGTTCACGAGTCGCTGCCGGATACCGCGCCGGGCCTGGTCGAAATCTGGAGCCTCGAAAAGGCCGACGAGCGCCAGCCTATCGAGTCCTGGCAAGCGCCATTCGACATTCAAAACGCCTCCAGCGCGCCGGTCAAACTCGCGCAGCGCATCGCGCGCAACGTCGCGGCATGGCAGCGGCAGGGCCGCAGGCCGGGCGACGTGCTGATCCTCGTGCGCCGCCGCGGCGCGCAGTTCGAGGCGATCATCCGCGCGCTGAAGAACGCCGGCATTCCGGTCGCGGGCGCGGACCGGCTGGTGCTGACCGAGCACATCGCGGTGATGGACCTGGTCGCGCTGGCCGACGTCCTGCTGCTGCCGGCAGACGATCTGGCGCTGGCGACCGTGCTGAAGAGTCCGCTGTTCGGGCTCGACGACGACGCGCTGTTTGCGCTCGCGCACGGCCGTGGCGAGGCAAGCTTGCGCGACACGATCAGGCAGCGCGATCCGGAGCTTGCGGCGCGGATCGACACGATGGCCGCGCGCGCCCGCGAATGCTCGCCGTTTGCGTTCTACTCGGAACTGCTCGGCACCGGCGGCCACCGCCGGGCGTTCCTGGAGCGGCTGGGACACGAGGCCGCCGACGCGCTCGACGAGTTCCTCAATCTCGCGCTCGACTATGAGCGCGCCGAGACCGCGACGCTGCAGGGCTTCGTCGCCTGGCTGCGCGCGGCGAAATCCGAGGTCAAGCGCGACATGGAGATGGAGCGCGACGAAGTGCGGGTGATGACCGTGCATGGGGCGAAGGGCCTGGAAGCGCCGGTCGTGATCCTCGCCGACACCACGTCGCCGCCCCGGGGCTGGCATCCGCCGCGGCTGCTGTCGCTGCCTTCCTTAAGCGGCGTGCCCGGTGCGCCGAATATGCTGGTGTGGGCGAGCTCGAAGGACAACGACACGGGCCCCATGGCGGCCGCGCGTACGGCGGCGCAAGACGAAGCCGCAAAGGAATACCGGCGGCTGCTCTATGTCGCGATGACGCGCGCTATCGACCGGCTGATCGTGTGCGGCGTCGAGGCCAGCCGCGGCGACATTCCGGAAGGCTGCTGGTACGAGCTGGTGCGCAACGGGCTGGAAGGCGTGGCAAAATCCGAACCCGCCGACGACGGCAGCGGCGAAGTGCTGCGCTTTCGCAAGACGCCGGATGAAGGCGCGATGTCTGGCGAAACGTCCGCGCAACCCGCACACCGGCCCGAAGCCCCGCCGCCGTGGCTAGCGCAGCCCGTCGCGGCGGAGCCGGCGCGCGCCGCAACGATTGCGCCCTCACGCGCCTCAGCGGAAACGCCGGCAGACGCCCCCGCCGGCTTCACGGCCGAACGCAGGCGCGCCATCCAGCGCGGCCTGATCGTTCACCGGCTGATGCAGTCGCTGCCGGACATTCCCGACGCGGCCCGGCGGGCCGATGCCGCACGCCGCTATATCGCGCGCCAGACGCCGGCGCCGAGCGAGGCGGATTGCGCGGCGATGCTGGATCGGGTGACGAGCATGCTGGCCGATCCGCGGTTCGCGGCACTGTTCGGCCCCGGCAGCCGCGCCGAAGTTCCGATCGTCGGGCGCGTCGGCGGCCGCATCGTGTCGGGCGTGGTGGACCGGCTGGCGATTGCGCCGGACACCGTCCTGATCGCCGACTACAAGACCAACCGGCCTGCGCCGCGCAGCCCCGGCGAAGCGGCAAACAAATATCCGGAATACGTCCGGCAGCTTGCGCTCTACCGCGCCGTCCTGCGGCAACTCTACCCCGGCCGCCTGGTGACCGCGGCGCTGCTGTGGACCGACACGCCGGAATTGATGGAGATTTCTGCGGATATGCTGGATTCGGCGTTTGACGCAGTGCTCACCCCCGCGTGACCAGCCTTGACGCTTCCCTGTCGCGTTCCTAGGTTCCCGGCTCCGCTGGGATCTGTCGATCCGATTCCCAAAACAGAGGTGTTCCATGGCCGTTGGCAAGGTCTCCGACGCGAACTTCGAGGCCGAAGTGCTCAAGGCAACCGGGCCGGTCGTGGTGGATTTCTGGGCCGAATGGTGCGGCCCGTGCCGGATGATCGCGCCGGCGCTGGAAGAGATCGCGGGCGCCATGGGCGACAAGGTCAAGATCGTGAAGCTGAACGTCGACGAGAATCCCGGCGTCGCCACGAAGTACGGCATCATGTCGATCCCGACGCTGATGATCTTCAAGAACGGCGACATTGCCGACCGGCAGGTCGGGGCCGCTCCGAAGCAGAAGCTGGAGCAGTGGATCAACAAATCGGTTTGAACGTGCGCGCTTTTCGAATTTGAAGCGGCCGGGGTCTGCCCGGCCGTTTCGCTTTATGCACGCGGCGTTACTCCGGCGGCGTGCCGTTCTGCGCCAGCACCTCGCCCGCAAGATAGAGCGAGCCTGCGATCAGCACGCGCGGCGCAGGCTCGAGCGCAAGCCGCCCCGCCGCGGCCAGCGCCTCGGCGATGCTCCCGCAACTCTCTGCCGGCAGACCGATGCCGCGCGCCGCGTCCGCCACGCTCTCCGCCGGCAGGCTTTTCTCCTGGTTCGGGATCGGCACCGCAATGACGCATCGCGCCAGCCCGGCGAAGTTGCGCAGGAACGCCGTGCTGTCCTTGGTCGCCAGCATGCCGACGATCAGCACCAGCGGACGCGGCACCCGCTCCTCCAGATCGCCGAGCGCCGCCGCCGCCGCGCGTCCCCCGTCGGCGTTGTGACTGCCGTCGAGCCACAGTTCGCTGTCCGGCGACAGCAGCGCCTTGAGCTTGCCGTGGGCGAGGCGCTGCATCCGTGCCGGCCATTCCGCCCTGGCGACTCCGGTCTCGAACGCCGAAAGCGGCAACGCAAGCCCCGAGGCGCGCAGCGCCGCGATGGCGGTTCCCGCGTTGTCGAGCTGATGGCGGCCGTGGAGTTTCGGCGCCGGCAGATCCAGCAGCCCGTCGTCGTCCTGATAGACCAGCCGCCCGCGCTCCTCGTGCACGCTCCAGTGCTCGCCTGAGACTTTCAGCGGCGCGCGCACGCGCAGCGCCTGCCGCTCGATCGCGGCGAGCGCCGCATCCGGCTGCGGTCCGATCGCAGCCGGCACGCCCGATTTGAGAATGCCCGCCTTCTCCTCGGCGATCTTTTCCAGCGTATCGCCAAGGAACTCCAGGTGGTCCATCGACACCGGCGTGATGGCGCTCGCCAGCGGCCTGTCGATGACGTTGGTCGCGTCGAGCCGCCCACCGAGGCCGACTTCGAGCAGCAACACGTCCGCGGGATTGCGCGAGAACAACAGGAACCCGGCGGCGGTCTCGATCTCGAACACCGTGATCGGCTGGCCCGCGTTGGCACGTTCGCATTCCTCAAGCGCACCGGCGAGCGCTTCGTCGGACACGAGCTTGCCGCCGCCCGGCGCGCCGATGCGGAAGCGCTCGTTGAACCGCACCAGATGCGGCGAGGTATAGACGTGGACGCTGCGCCCGGACGCCTCCAGCACGGCGCGCATGAAGGCGACGACCGAGCCCTTGCCGTTGGTGCCAGCCACGTGAATGACCGGCGGCACGCGCCGTTCCGGATGGCCGAGCGCATCGAGAATCCGCCACATGCGGTCGAGCGAAAGGTCGATCCGCTTGGGATGCAGCGTCAGGAGCCGCGCAACGATGGATTCGTAGTCGCTCATGAAGCCGGATATCGAAAACAGCGCACTAGCCCGGCGCCGAGGCGGGCGTGGCTTCCGGTTGCGGCGCCGGCAGGCTCGGCTTGACCTCAGCCGGCGGCGCCTTGGTCAGCGTCCGGCACAGGCTTGCCAGCGTCGGGCGCAGCTTGTGGCGATGCACCACCATGTCCACCATGCCGTGATCGAGCAGGTACTCGGATTTCTGGAACCCCTCCGGCAGCTTCTCGCGGATGGTCTGCTCGATCACGCGCGGGCCGGCGAAGCCGATCAGCGCACCGGGTTCGGCAATGTGCACATCGCCGAGCATAGCGTAGGAGGCGGTGACGCCGCCGGTGGTCGGATTGGTCAGCACCACGATGTAGGGCTTCTTCGCATCGCGCAGCATCTGTACGGCGACCGTGGTTCGCGGCAATTGCATCAGGGACAGGATGCCCTCCTGCATGCGCGCGCCTCCGGAGGCCGCGAACATGATGAACGGCGTGCCGCGTTCGGCCGCGGCCGTGAGCCCAGCAATCACCGCCTCGCCCGCTGCCATGCCGAGCGAGCCGCCCATGAAATCGAAGTCCTGCACGCCCACGACCACGGGAATTCCGTCGAGCGTTCCGACGCCGGCCTTTACCGCGTCGTCGAGTCCGGTCTTGGTGCGGGCGTCCTTGAGCCGGTCCGCGTAGCGGCGCTCGTCGCGGAACTTGAGCGGGTCCGCCGCCACTTCGGGCACCGGAACCTCTTGCCACGCTCCGCCGTCGAAGATCGACTTCATGCGCGCGTTGGCGCCCATGCGCATGTGGTAGTTCGAGCTCGGAATGACGAACTGGTTGGTCTCGACGTCCTTGAAGAACACGAGCTGCCCGGTCTCCGGACACTTGATCCAGAGATTCTCCGGCGACTCGCGGCGATTGAGGAAACTGCGAATCTTCGGCCGGACGACATTGGTGATCCAGTTCATGCGCGCAGGTTCTCGGATCGCTGGGCCAACATTGGGTCTGTCTGGACCATTGCTACGGACACTATAGCTAAAGATGCCGGCGCCCGGGACAAGCACGGGCACGGCGAAATTTCGCAATCAGGACGGCCGCTTGGCGCTCCGCACGCCGCCGGCCAGTTCCGCAACGAGCTTCGCCACCGCCTTGACCGTCTTGCCCGTGGCCTTGCCCTTCTTGTCGAGGCTGTCCTTGACCGCACCGACAAGGGCAGAGCCGACCACGACACCCTCGGCGCCTTCGGCGATGGCGCGGGCCTGCGCCGCCGAGCGCACGCCGAAACCGACCGCGACCGGCAGCTTGGTGTGACGCTTGATGCGCGCGACCGCCGCCTTGACCTTGCCCGCGTCGGGCGCGGCCGCCCCGGTGATGCCGGTAATCGAGACGTAGTAGACGAAGCCCGAGGTGTTCGCGAGCACCGCCGGAAGCCGCTTGTCGTCGGTCGTAGGCGTCGCAAGCCGGACGAAGTTGACGCCGGCCTTCAGCGCCGGAAGGCAAAGTTCTTCGTCCTCCTCCGGCGGAAGATCGACGACGATAAGCCCGTCGACGCCTGCAGCTTTCGCGTTCTTGAGAAAGCGCGGCACGCCGTAGATGTAGATCGGATTGTAGTAGCCCATCAGCACGAGCGGCGTCTCGGCGTCGACCTTGCGGAACGCGCGCACAGCATCGAGCGTCTTCTTCAGAGTCTGGCCGGCGTTGAGCGCGCGCAGACCCGCGGCCTGGATCGCCGGGCCGTCGGCCATCGGATCGGTGAACGGCATGCCCAGTTCGATGACGTCGGCGCCGGCCTTGGGCAGCGCCTTGAGGATCGCGATCGCCGTCTGGGGATCGGGATCACCCGCCATGGTGAAGGTCACCAGCGCGGCGCGGCCTTCGCGTTTGAGCTCGGCGAAACGCCGGTCGATGCGGCCGGTCATTTCCTTTTCACCTTGTCGGGATCGATCAGCGGCATGGTTTCCTGGTTGCGCTCGCGCATGTCCGCCATGCGGAGATTGATCGTGCCGATCATGATGCCGACGAACGACAGGGAGAACCAGATCCATTCCTTGGTCACGATCGGAACGCCGGTCGAGAACACGCGGGCCTTCAGGAAGTAGAAGATGTAGATCATCGACACGGAGATGAGCAGCCAGCCGGTGCGCCGCTGGCGGCCGATCCGGTTCCACCAGTTGATGGCGCGGATCACAGCTTGCCCCCGAGATGGTGCGCGACGCTGTCCAGGTCCTTGTCGCCGCGGCCAGACAGGTTGACCACGATCAGATGGTCCTTCGGCTTCTTCGGCGCGATGTCGCCGAGCCGCGCCAGCGCGTGGCACGACTCCAGCGCCGGGATGATGCCTTCGAGCCGGCTGCACAACTGGAACGCGGCCAGCGCTTCCTTGTCGGTCGCCGACAGGAATTTGATGCGGCCGACGTCGGCGAGCCAGGCGTGCTCCGGGCCGATGCCGGGATAGTCGAGGCCGGCCGAGATCGAATGCGCCTCCTGAATCTGCCCGTCGGCATCCATCAGCAGGTAGGTGCGGTTGCCGTGCAGAACGCCGGGCCGCCCGCCCGCGACCGACGCCGCATGCTGGCCGCTCTTGAGCCCATGGCCCGCGGCTTCGACGCCGTAAATCTCGATCTGCCGTTCGTCGA
Source organism: Alphaproteobacteria bacterium (assembly GCA_016869215.1). Classification (GTDB taxonomy): domain Bacteria; phylum Pseudomonadota; class Alphaproteobacteria; order Rhizobiales; family Xanthobacteraceae; genus Z2-YC6860. Next base: position 20,492 of record VGEP01000006.1, read on the forward strand.
GGAAAGGATGAAACAGTCCCATGGCGTTGGAGCCGCCGCCGATGCAGGCGAGCAGCGAATCCGGCAGGCGGCCTTCCGCCTCCTGCATCTGCACGCGGGTCTCGTCGCCGATCACGCACTGGAAGTCGCGCACCATCATCGGATAGGGATGCGGGCCTGCGACCGTGCCGATGCAGTAGAATGTGTTCGAGACGTTCGTGACCCAGTCGCGCAAGGCCTCGTTCATCGCGTCCTTGAGCGTCTTCGCACCCGACTCGACCGGCCGCACCTCGGCGCCGAGCGCCCGCATCCGCAGCACGTTGGGCTGCTGGCGCCCGACGTCGGTCGCGCCCATGAACACGACGCATTCGAGTCCGAACTTGGCGCACATGGTCGCGGTTGCGACGCCGTGCATGCCGGCGCCGGTCTCGGCAATCACGCGCGGCTTGCCCATGCGCTTGGCCAGCATGATCTGGCCGAGCACGTTGTTCACCTTGTGCGCGCCGGTGTGGTTGAGGTCCTCGCGCTTGAAGTAGATTTTCGCGCCGCGAAAATGCGCGGTCAGCCGCTCGGCGAGATAGAGCGGCGACGGACGGCCGACGTAGTTCTTCAGATGCGCGTCCATCTCGCGCTTGAACGCGGGATCGGCCTTGGCTTCGGCATAGGCCTTTTCGAGGTCGAGGATCAGCGGCATCAGCGTCTCGGCGACAAAGCGCCCGCCGTAGATGCCGAAGTGCCCGCGCTCGTCGGGGCCGGTGCGAAACGAATTCGGTTGCTGCCGGACCGTCATGCGGCGCTCGTATCGGGGCTGGACAGCCCCTCGGCGGCCTTGCGCGCCGCGCGCACGAAGGCGTGGATTTTCTCCGGGTCCTTGACGCCCGGCGCGCGCTCGACGCCGGACGACACATCGACCGCCGGCGCGCGCGTGATCCGTAGCGCCTCGGCGACGTTCGAAGCATCGAGCCCGCCCGACAGGAAAAACGGCACGCCCGGGTCGATACCTTCCAAAAGACGCCAGTCGAACGGCTTGCCGAGGCCGCCGGGCCGCGTCGCGTCGCGCGGTGCGCGCGCGTCGAACAGCAGCCGGTCAACGACCTGGGCATAGATGCGGATCGGCGAGAGATCGCCGCGCGTTTCGATCGGCAGCGCCTTGATCACCGGCAAGCGGTAGCGGTGCTTCACCGCCTGGATGCGCTCGGGAGTTTCCTTGCCGTGAAGCTGGAGCACGTCGGGCTTGATCGTCTCGACCACCAGATCGAGCTCGGCGTTGTTGGCGTCGACCGAAAGCGCGACCTTCTGCGCCCGGCCCTTGACGCGGCCCGCAAGCACCCGTCCGGCGCCGAGCACGACATTGCGCGGCGACGGCCGGAAGAACACGAAGCCGACCATGTCGGCCCCGGCCTCGATCGCGGCGTCGAGGGCGTCGGGGGTTTTCAGGCCGCAGATTTTGACGAGGAGCAAACTCATTCAATCGTCTCGATCAGTCTTTCTATTGCGGAAGCCAGCGCCGCAGTGTCGCCCTGCGCAATGCGCAACACCATATGGAGGTCGATGAGCCAGAAACCATGGACCAGCCTGTTCCGCAGTCCGTTGATCGCCGCCTAGGGAATGTCGGGCGCCAATGCCTGCACGTCTTTCGGTACTTGATTCAATGCTTCGCCGACGGCTGCAAGGCAAAAGAACACGGCAAGCTGAATTTGGCGTTGCGCTTCGAATTGATCGCGATTCAACCCTGCCGTGAGGTTGTGCGCCTCCTGGGCAAAATCGCGGGCGTCGACAAGCCACGCCCGCGCGGAGCGTTCGGTCATAAGGGTCGGAGTCCGGCGAGAACGCGCGTCTCGTCGCCGCCGTGGAGTTCGCTGCGCAGGATGATGCCGACCGGCCGGCCCAGCCGGTCCGACAGCTCGACCTCGGCGCCGGAAAGCCCCAGAAGCGACAGGCCCTCGCCCTTGTCGGCCAAGAGGCTCACGGCGTCGTGCCCGAACACATGCGGGGCCGCACCGGACTCCAGGAGCCCGACAAACCGGAGCGGAAATTTCTCTTCGACCGCATGCAGATGTGTCAGCAGGATGCGGCGGTCGATCTGGTGGACGTTCATGGCAGCCTCTTGCTTATACATCCTACCACGACGCGAAGGGGCTCGGCACGGAGGGGCTTGATTGTCGGTCGACATAGGGCTATATCGACTTACGATCAAGGAGTGCCGATTCGATGGCCGAGCAGGACGTGCGTCTCACCCAGCCGACCTTGAAGGTCCTGCGGTTCCTCCTGGAGAAGCCGCGCGAGGGCCGCTCGGGCGCGGAGATGTCGAAGGCGACGCGCGTCGGCTCCGGCACGCTCTACCCGATGCTGGCGCGGCTCGAAGCGGCGGGCTGGCTCGACAGCGAGTGGGAGACGATCGACCCGCGCGAGGCCGGCCGGCCGCGCCGGCGGTTCTACAAGCTCACCGCGGTCGGACAGAACAACGCGCGCGCGGCGCTGGCGGACCTGCAAGTGTCGGCGGGAGAGCTGGCATGGAATATGTGATTGCAGCGCTTTTACTGATCGGATCGTTTTTTGTCGCAATGATCGGAAACCTAATCGCAAACGACGTTTATGATCAAAGTGCTTGGATCGCAGAACGCATCCTATGCCGTGCAGTCAAGCGGCTGCCACTCGACCAACAGGCTCGATATAGAGAAGAGTGGCTTTCTCACCTCTACGACTGTTCAGGAAAGCTGGGAATGCTTGTCCATGCACTCGGCTGCGATTTCGCTTCACGAAAGATCGCACGCATCCCTTCATGCACAAGGACAGTCGCAAACGTCGAACACCGAGACGAACTGAGCGGCCAAGATATCTATGAAATGTACCGGAGCAAACTCGGCCGTTTCGCAGTGACGATTGAAACGTCTCCGTTTGGCGTCACATCAATCAGTTTCCAGTTCTTCGATATTCGGCATCGTAACTATTTGATAGAAACACTGGAAACTCCGATTGAATCGTTTTTGATCAATGGAAAATTCGAATACTTCAATGCCGAGCGTGCGCTCTTAGAACTCCTGCAACATGCCCGACCTGAGACCATCAAAGTTCGCTGTCTCTAGCCGACAACTTATTTGCCGCCGAGTATGCGCCACACCAGCGCCGCCGCGGCCAAATCCTCGATGGCCGCGCCGACCGACTTGAACAGCGTGATCTCGTCCTTGCGCTTGCGGCCCTTGGCCTTGCCGCGGCACAGTTCGAACAGATCGCCCTGGATGTCTTTGAGCCGCAGCACCTTCTTGCGCAGCGGGATCGCGAGATCGCCGGAGCTCTTCGGCGCGCCGTCGCAGGTGTCGACATAGACGCGCGAACGCTCGATCGCCTCGTCGTCGGCCTCGCGCATCTTCGGTGTGAACGCGCCGACCAGATCGACATGCGCGCCTTTCTTCAGCCAGGCCCCCCGGATCAGCGGCTTCTCGGAGAGCGTCGCGCAGGACACGACGTCGGCCTCGCGCACCGCCGCTTCGAGATCGTCGGTCACTGCGGTCTCGATGCCGCCGGCCGCGAGCGCGAACGCGGTTCTGATGGCACGCGAGCGGGTGCGGTTCCAGATCGTCACACGCTTGAGCGGACGCACCGCGCGGTGCGCGCGGATCAGGTGCGGCGCCAGCGCGCCGGCGCCGATCATGACCAGGTGATCGGCGTCCTCACGCGCGAGATAGCGCGCGGCGAGCGCGGAGGCGCAGGCGGTGCGCCACGCGGTCAGCACCGTGCCGTCCATCGCCGCGAGCGGCTCGCCGGTCTCGCCCGACATCAGCATGACGGTGCCGTACACCGACGGCTTGCCGCGCTTGTCGTTCTCCGGATAGACGCTCACCACCTTGCAGGCGAGCAGCCGCTCGCCCGAGCGCGTCCAGGCCGGCATCAGCAGGAGCTTCGCGTCCGGACCGGACGGCTGCGGGATCATGTGGGTGTGGCGCGGCGGCGCTTCGATCTCGGCGCGGAACGCGTCGGCGAGCGCATCGATCAGCGCCTCGTAGCTCAGAACGCGGTCGATGTCTTCGGCGGTGACGGTGCGCAGGGCGAGAACTCCGGTCGTGCGGCGCGGTTCAAGCCGCGGGCGGCACAGCGAACGGCGGCGGATCGAGCCGCGCGGGCGCGGTCTCGCGAATGCCCTGCGCGTCAAGCCGCGTGCGCAGCTCGCGTGCATCGGCTTCGGCGCGGCGCGCGCGGGCACGCCACTTGTGCTGACGCAGCCAGGCGGCGACGCCGCCGACCAGAATGCCGACACCGACCAGCAGGAAAATCAGAACGTACAGCGGCACGCTGAGCGCGAGCGCCGGATCGGCGGCGCTGAACGGATCGAACGACAAGACCACCGACCGGCGATTCGCCACCGCAAACATCACGATTGCCGCCGCGATGGGAACGAGGATCGACGCCGTGACCAGCTTGCGCATGGCGATATCCTGGCCTGATCCGGGCCTGCGTACCGGCCCGCGCCGCCGGCGCCGGGACCGCTACTGCGACGGCGGCTTGTTCAGCCGTTCGCGCATTTCCTTGCCGGTCTTGAAGAACGGCACCGACTTCTGCGCCACCGAGACGTGCGCGCCAGTGCGCGGATTGCGTCCGGTGCGGGCCGGGCGGTGCTTGACCGAGAACGCACCGAAGCCGCGCAGCTCGACGCGGTCGCCGCGCGCCATGGCCGCGACGATTTCGTTGAGGATCGCGTTGACGATGTTTTCCACGTCCCGCTGATAGAGATGCGGGTTGGCGGTCGAGATGCGCTGCACCAGCTCGGACTTGATCATCGGCTGCCTCATCGCCCCAATTTTACTCAACGCGCGAATAAGCGTTGCGCCTCAGTTGCTTGACGGAGGGTGCCAAAGCGCCAACAGACCGTCAAGGTTGAGTCGCTCGATCGCCTGCAGGGCGCCCGACTGCTCCAGCCGCCGGGCTATATCGGCCAGCCCCACCGCCTCGAACGCCCCGATGGCGGCGATACGCAGGAAACTCAGGTCGCCAATCCGCGGCGACAGCCGGTAGTCGCGGACCGGCGTTTTGGGATCGATGTTGCGCTCTTTCGACAGCCATTCGATCGCCGACTGTTCATTGCCGAGCGCGTCGATCAGCTTGAGCTCCAGCGCCTGGCGGCCGGTGAATACCCGGCCGTCGGTGACGCGTTCGAGCAGCGGCTGGTCGAGGCTGCGGCGGTTCTTCACCAGGTCGCGGAACCAGCTATAGGTGTCGCCGACGATGGCCTCGATCGCGGCGGTGGCCTCCGGGCTCGTGGGCTCGTACCCGCTGGGCGCGGCCTTCAACGGCGAGGACCGCACCGCCTCGACCTTCACGCCGACGGTTTTCAGGAGTTCGGAGACATTGGGGTACTGGAAGATCACGCCGATCGAGCCGACCAGGGAGCTTTCCTGGGCATAGATGCGGTCGGACGCCATCGCGGCAATGTAGCCGCCCGACGCCGCGAGCCCGTCGACCACGACCACGACGGGTTTCTTGGCTTTCAGCCGCATCAGCGCATCGTGCAGCTGCTCGGACCCGGCCACCGTGCCGCCCGGGCTGTTGACGTGGATGATAACGGCCTTGGCGTTGGAGCTCGACAGCCGTTCGAGGGCCTCCACCCGCTGCCGGTTGGAGCGGATCAGCCCTTCGATGGTCACCCGCGCGATCGACCCGCCGGGCCCGCCGGTCAGCGCGTCGCGCTTGGTTACGGCCACCGCCGCAACCACCACGGCCGCGATCGCAACCAGTACGGTTGTGACCCGCCAGAACGTGAGTTTGCGCCGCATGCGGCGGCGGTCGACGATCAGATCGGCATCGAGCGACATGGCTGCGCTCCTTCAAATTGATTCGATTGCCATTCTAGCGGCCTGCGCGCCGCAAGGCATCGCGGCCGTAACCAGCATCGCAACACGGCCAAAAGATGAACCCCGGGCTTTCGCCCGGGGTTCGGAGTTTGAGGCCACCGATTAGGGCCGGCTGCCTATTCCTTGTCGCCTTCCTCGCCCTTGCGGCGGAGAGCCGTGCCGAGGATGTCGCCGAGCGTGGCGCCGGAGTCGGAGGAGCCGTACTGGGCGATCGCCTCCTTCTCCTCGGCCACTTCCAGCGCCTTGATCGAGAGCTGCACCTTGTGGGCGCGGCGGTCGAACTGAACGACGCGGGCGTCGACCTTCTGGCCGGCCTGGAAGCGGTCGGCGCGCTGGTCGTTGCGGTCGCGCGCCAGTTCCGAGCGCTTGATGAAGGCGGCGAGTTCGGTGCCGACAACCTTGACGTCGATGCCGGACTCCTTGACCTCGGTCACTTCGCAGGTGACGACGTCGCCCTTCTTCATCTCGCCGGCGGTCGCCATCGGATCGCCCTGGAGCTGCTTGATGCCGAGCGAGATGCGCTCCTTCTCGACATCGACGTCGAGCACCTGGGCCTGGACCCGGTCGCCCTTCTTGTACTCTTCGATCACCTGCTCGCCCGGACGCTTCCAGTCGAGGTCGGAGAGGTGGACCATGCCGTCGACGTCGCCGTCGAGGCCGAGGAAAAGCCCGAACTCGGTCTTGTTCTTGACCTCGCCCTCGACCGTCGTGCCCGGCGGATACTTCTCGACGAACAGCTCCCACGGATTGCGCATGGTCTGCTTGAGGCCGAGCGAGATGCGCCGCTTGACCGGATCGACTTCGAGCACCTGCACCTCGACCTCTTGCGAGGTGGAGACGATCTTGCCCGGATGGACGTTCTTCTTGGTCCACGACATCTCGGACACGTGGATCAGGCCTTCGATGCCCGGCTCCAGTTCCACGAACGCGCCGTAGTCGGTGATGTTGGTGACGCGGCCCTTGAACTTCGCGCCGACCGGGAACTTGGCCTCGATGCCCTGCCACGGATCGTCGAGCAGCTGTTTCATTCCAAGCGAAATGCGGTGCGTCTCGTGGTTGATCTTGATGATCTTGACCTTCACCTGCTGGCCGATGTTGAGCACCTCGGTCGGGTGATTGACGCGCCGCCACGCGATGTCGGTGACGTGCAGCAGGCCGTCGATGCCGCCAAGGTCCACGAACGCACCGTAGTCGGTGATGTTCTTGACCACGCCGTCGATGACCTGACCCTCTTCGAGGTTCTGCACCAGCTCCTGGCGCTGCTCGGCGCGGGTCTCTTCCAGCACGGTGCGGCGCGACACCACGATGTTGCCGCGGCGGCGATCCATCTTCAGGATCTGGAACGGTTGGTTGACGTTCATCAACGGCGTGACGTCGCGGATCGGACGGATGTCGACCTGCGAGCGCGGCAGGAACGCCACGGCGCCGTCGAGATCGACGGTGAAGCCGCCCTTGACCTGGTTGAAGATGACGCCCGTGACCTTCTCGTTGTTCTTGAACGCGGTCTCGAGCTTGCCCCAGCTCTCTTCGCGCCGGGCCTTGTCGCGCGACAGCACCGCCTCGCCGAGCGCGTTCTCGACGCGCTCCAGATAGACCTCGACGGTGTCGCCGATCTTGATTTCGTTGCCCCGGCCGGGGCCGGTGAATTCACGGAGCGCGACGCGCCCCTCGGTCTTCAGTCCGACGTCGATGACCGCAAGGTCCTTCTCGATGCCGACCACGGTCCCCTTGATGACGGACCCTTCCTGCAGATTGCCGCCCCCGAAGGACTCTTCGAGCAGGGCGGCGAAGTCTTCGCGCGACGGCGCGTTACCGGTAGCAGTGGCCATGAAGTCTCCAATGCGGTGCGCAGGCGGTTGGATTAGGGGGCGTTCCGAGCGCGCGGGCTGAAGGCCCCGCAAGACCAACAGCAACTGCCAAAAAACCGGCAGGCCGGCGCGTGAACCGAGCGGTCGGGACGATGGTTAAGGGTCCGGCTTGCCGCAGCGAAGCTCGGAGCGGGGCTTTGGTCCTCCAACCGCGAGGAGCGGATTTGAACGCGCCCTCGGCCCGCTCGGGTGACCACGCCTGAATGTGGCAGCCCGGACCGCGGGGATATAGCCGCAGTCTCGGACAGGGGCAAGTCCCGCGCTATTTGCGGGCCTTCTCGACGATGGCCAGCGCCGCCCGGAACGAGCCTTCGATGTCGAGTTGCGTGGTGTCCAGCAAGTGCGCGTCCGGGGCCTGAACCAGCGGGGCGGCCGCGCGCGAGCGGTCGCGCTCGTCGCGGCGCAATATGTCGGCCAGGACTTCCGATTCGTTAACGCTTTGACCGCGCCCGCGCATTTCCAGCACCCTGCGGCGGGCCCGCTCCTCGGGCGAGGCCGTGACGAAGATCTTCACGTCGGCGCCCGGGCAGATCACAGTGCCGATATCGCGACCGTCCAGCACCGCCCCCGGAGGGCCGGCGGCAAACGCCTGCTGGAAGTCGAACAGAGCCGCCCGGACCTCGGGAACGGCCGAAACCACCGAGGCCGCCTCGCCGACCTCATAGCGCTTGAGCGAGTTCTCGTCGAAGCGCGCCGGATCGATAGCCTTGGCCGCGGCGATGGCGCGCGCGCGGTCGTCCGCCGGATGGCCGGCGTCGAGCAGCGCGGCAGCGACCGCGCGATACAGCAGGCCGGTGTCGAGATGCCGCAACCCGTAATGGCGTGCCAGCCGCTTGGCGAGCGTGCCCTTGCCGGAGGCCGCCGGGCCGTCGATGGCGAGGATCATGCGGATACGGGACGGCTGGCCTCGAACCGCGCCGCCGCCGCTGCCGTTCGCGCTCTGCGCAGCGGTTGCTCTTCGGTGAAGATGTTTCGCGAGGCAAACTCGGCCGGGCTGGTGTAGGTCAGGTACTCGCGGAACGCGGCATCCTGGACGGACGTCGTATGCCACGGGTATTCGAGGTAGCGGGCCGCGCCGAATACCCATGCCGGGGCGTCGGCCAACTCGTACTGATGCGCAAGATATTCGGCAATCGCGCCGAGCAAAGCATCCAAACGCGGATGACCCAGCGGCTTCGGCTCCTCAGCCAGCATCGCTCGCCTCCGCTCAGGCAGCTCGGCCAGATAATACTCGTCGAGGAACTCCGCGAGCGCCATTTCCAGCGCATCTCCGGAACGCGCGCGTTCGGCCGCTTCAGCGAGGGTAGTGGGGCGCATCGTGTGAGCCTGCTCCAGACAGGAGACGTTTTAGCACAAACCTCTGCTTGTCTGCATCGGAGGCGCTCTTGGGGAAGTACGCGGCCAGCACGGCGATGGCCTCTTCGACGTCGGTGATCCCGAGCACCTTCAGCAGATTCGCCACGTCCGACATATCCAGCGCACCTTTGTCAAAATCGGATATCCGTAGCGCCTTCAATTTCAATGCCAGGAGATAGCGTGCAGTCGGAACAAGAACGGACAGGCCGGCGGTTTCGCTCCGTCTCGGGAAATTCCCGAACAGCGTGAGGTCGCGATCCTTGGACGCCAACGGACTGAGGTGGAAGGTCACGGCGTCGTTCAGCCAACCCACCGGCCAGTCGTTTGACGAGGCGATCCGTTCGACGGCATCCGCCAACCACGATGGCCAAGGCTGACCGATCTCCGCGATGTCCACGTCTTCTGTCGAGAACCGGAAATTGCTGGCGAGCATGAGCGCGGAGCCTCCGAACACGGCAATGCTCAACCGCGTCCCCGCAACAATTGCCGCCCGCCCGATCTCGTCGAACGCAGCCAGCAGCTTTTCGCGGTCAAGCGCGCGGGCCATGCCGCATGCTCCATCAAGTGAGATCCGCGCCGAGCGAACGCATCAATTCGACGAATCCCGGGAAGCTCGTCGCGATGAACGCCGAATCGTCCACTCCAACCGGCTGCTCGCTCGCAAGCCCCATCACCAGCGCCGACATGGCGATGCGGTGATCCATGTGCGTCGTCACAACCCCCCCGCCCGCCGCACGGCCCTTGCCGCGCACGATCAGGTCGTCGTCCACGATCTCGGCTTCGACGCCGTTGACGCGCAGCAGCGCAGCGGTGCCTTCGAGCCGGTCGGATTCCTTCACGCGCAGTTCCTTCAACCCGCGCATGCGGGTCTCGCCCTCGGCGAAGGCCGCAATCGCGGCAAGGATCGGATACTCGTCGATCATGGTCGGAGCGCGCTCGGCCGGCACGTCGACGCCCTTCAGCGCGCCCGGCGTCACGCGCAGGTCCGCGACCTCCTCGCCACCCTCGTTGCGCTTGGCCACAAGCTCGATCGCCGCGCCCATCTCCTTCAGCGTGGTCAGGAGCCCGGTGCGCAGCGGGTTCATCATCACGCCTTCCAGCACGACTTCCGAACCCGGCACGATCAGCGCGGCCGCGAGCGGGAACGCCGCCGAGGACGGATCGGCAGGCACGACGACCGGCGCGGCTTCCAGTTCGGGCTGGCCGTCGAGCACGATGCGGCGGCCGTGGTCGCCGTATGGCGAGACGCGCACGCTCGCGCCGAAGTGCTTGAGCATCTTTTCGGTGTGATCGCGCGTCGCTTCCTTTTCGATGACGGTTGTGGTGCCCGGCGCGGCAAGTCCCGCGAGCAGCACGGCCGACTTGAGCTGCGCCGACGGCACCGGCGCCTCGTACTCGATCGGGATTGGGTCGCGCGCGCCTTGAACGACGGCCGGAAGCCGTCCGCCTTCGCGGATTTCGAGCGTCCGCGCGCCCATCTTCTCCAGCGGATCGAGGATGCGGCGCATCGGCCGCGTGCGCAGGCTTGCGTCGCCGTCGAACGTCACCGTGATCGGGCAGCCGGCGACGGCGCCCATGGCCAGCCGGCACCCGGTGGCGGAATTACCGAAATCCAGCGGCGCGGCGGGTTCCGCAAAACCGCCCACGCCGACGCCGAGCACCCGCCAGGCGCCCTCTCCGACGCGCTCGACGGTCGCGCCCAGCGCCTTCATGGCATTTGCCGTGCTGATGACGTCACCGCCTTCGAGCATCCCGGCGATCCGGGTTTCGCCCACGGCGAGCGCACCCAGGATCAGCGACCGCTGCGAGATCGACTTGTCGCCCGGAACGCGCACGCGGCCCGCAAGCGGGCCTTTGCGGCGGGAGGTTAACGGAATGGCTTGGGCTGCGGGGTTCAAGGCGGCCGTCCTGGATCGAGACTTGGGTCGGAATTTGGGTCGGTTCGGAGCGCGTTTCGTCCGAAAATCCGCGCGGGATATCCGGAGTTTCGCGCAAGCCGCGCCCTCCTAGCACGGGGCCCCCCGCCCGGCGAGACGCTATTGACAGCGGCATTGCAAGCGGCCAAGGGAAGCACCACTTTTTCCTAGTCTTCCGGACGTTCCAGGGATTCCGAACCGTGGCCAAACCCGAGCTCGGCACGAAGCGCCTCTGCGGCAGTTGCGGCGCTAAGTTCTACGACCTCAACAAGACCCCGATCCTCTGCCCGAAGTGCAGCGCAGAGTTCGTGGTCGTCGCACCCGTTGCCACGCGCGGTCGTGGCGGCGAAGCCGCTGCGGCTGCCGCGGCAGCAGCGGCCGCGGCAGCGGCAGCCGCCGCGCGCGCCCCCGCCAAGGAGGCCGAGGGCGAATTGCCGGCGATGGCCGACGTCGAACTGGTCTCGCTGGAGGACGCCGACGCGGAGGCCGAGGGCAAGAAGTCCGGCGAGGCGGCGGGCGACGACGACATCGAGATCGAGGAGACGGAGGAGGCGCCCTTCATTGAGGAGACCGAAGAGGGCGACGAGGACGTGTCCGGCATCATCGGCGAAGGCCGCGAGGACGAGGAGGAGACCTGATTTCGGGATTCGGCAATCGGGCCGATGCAAGATCGGTTCGGTTATTCGATCCTGTTCCCAAAAGGGGCCATAGCTCAGTTGGGAGAGCGCTTGAATGGCATTCAAGAGGTCGGCGGTTCGACTCCGCCTGGCTCCACCAGCCTTCGCCGCTACGCGGCTACGGCTGGCAAGCCCGCCTTAACCGAGGCTGGCCCAGCACACACCGACATCGCGAAGCGGCGAAGGCTGCCCGCCGTAGCCCGCAAGGGCGAAGGCGAGCTGGATCGGCCAATCTCCGGTCCATGAAGTACGTCAATTTCCTCCAGAGCATCGAGCATCCTGACCAAACCTACGTCGGACTTGCCGATGACCTGCGTTCGCGGCTAGCGGCGCACAATTCCGGGCGATCGCCGCATACGTCGAAATACAAGCCTTGGCGGCTAGTCACCTACGTGGCGTTTTCTGACGTGGCGAAAGCAGTCGCTTTCGAGCGCTACATGAAGACTGCATCGGGCCGTGCATTCGCCAAGAAGAGACTTCGCTAGACGGCCCGCCGTAGCCCAAGGGGCGAAGGCGGGCAGCCACCCGAGAAAAGGCCGCCCCCGGGCGGCTTTTTCTTTTCCGGACTGAGACCGTAGGATGTTCCTCAGCAATCCGGGAGGAATTCCATGAAGGGCAAGATCGGCCTCGAAGAGCACTTCGCCATCGAAGACACGCTGATGGACTCGAAGGGATTCTTTCCCGACGACGTCTGGGCCGAGGTCAAGGACCGCATCATGGACCTGCACGGCCGCAGGCTGCGCCTGATGGACGAGTACGGCATGCAGATGATGATCCTGTCGCTGAACGCGCCGGCGGTTCAGGCGATCCTCGATCCGAAGAAGGCCAACGAGATTTCGCGCAAGGCCAACGACTATCTCGCCGAGCAGGTGCGCAAGCGCCCGGACCGCTATCAGGCGCTGGCCGCGCTGCCGCTGCAGGACCCGGAGCTAGCAGCACGCGAACTCGAGCGCTGCGTCAAGGACCTCGGCATGGTCGGCGCGCTCGCCAACGGCTTCTCGCAGATCGGCGACCCCAACAACATCGCCTATCTCGACGAGAAGCAGTACGCGCCGTTCTGGGATGCGTGCGCCAAGCTCGACGTGCCGTTCTACCTGCACCCGCGCAATCCGCTGCCGCAGGACTCGCGCATCTACAAGGGCGCGGAATGGCTGATGGGTCCGATCTGGGCCTTCGGCCAGGAGACCGCGGTGCATGCGCTGCGGCTGATGGGCTCTGGCCTGTTCGACAGGCACCCGAACCTGCAGATCGTACTCGGCCACATGGGCGAGAACCTGACCTTCGCAATGTGGCGCGTCGACAACGCCAACGCCTGGATTCCCAACCGCAACAACTATCCGGCGAAGAAAAAGATCGGCGAGTATTTCCAGAACAACTTCCACATCACGGTGTCGGGCAACTTCCACACTCAGGCATTGCTCAATGCGATGACAGTGATCGGCAGCGACCGCATCATGTTCTCGACCGACTGGCCGTTCGAGAACATCGACCACGCCGCAGTGTGGTTCGACGCGGCGCCGATCGGCGAGGCCGACCGGCTCAAGATCGGGCGGACCAATGCGCTGAGGTTGTTCAAGCTGAAGGGGTGACGGGCGGTACTACACCCGATACCGCTCAACCGCCTTGTCGTCCCACACCACGCCGCTACCGGGCGCGTCGGGGATGACGGCATGGCCGTCCTCGATCCGTAGCGGATCGCGCAGCAGCGGCGCGGCCCAGTCGACGTATTCGAGATAATGGCAGGTCGGCGTGGCGGCGAGCAGGTGCGCGCTCGCCTCGGGATAGAGATGCGATGACATCTTGATCTTGCGCGCGTCGGCGAGCTTCGCCGCGGCCAGAAACCCTGAGACGCCGCCGATCCGCTCCAGGTCCGGCATCACGAGATCGCAGGCGCTCGCGTCGAGCGCGGCGGTCATTCCCGCGAGCAATGAGAAGTTCTCGCCGATCTGGACCGGCAGGTCCAATTCGCGCGCGAGCATGGCCGCGCCGGCGTAGTCGTCGTGGCGGATCGGCTCTTCGAGCCACGCAAGGTCCTCGCGGTCAAGCGCGCGCCCGCGCGCCAGCGCCTCGTCGAGCGATAGCGCCTGGTTGTAGTCGACCATCAGCGCCGTGCCCGCAGGAATGCGCCGCTTCACCGCATGCACCGCGTCGAGGTCTTCCTTCAATGTCGGATAGCCGAGCCGCAGCTTGACCGCGCGAAAGCCGCCCGCGAGCAGCTTCTCGGCCTCGCCGGCCAGCGCGTCGAGCGGCATCAGGCCGAGGCCGCAGGAGTTGTAGGCCGGAATGCGCCGCGGCTCGGCGCCCGCCATCCGCGCCAGCGGCACGCCCGCGGCTTGCGCCAGCGCGTCCCAGCAGGCGACGTCGAAGCCCGCCATCGCCATGCGCACGATGCCCTGCACGCCGATCAGCCCGAACCGCTCCGCAAGCGATGCCCAAAGCGCTCCGGGGTCGATGCGCCGGCTGCGAACGTGCTCCTCCACCGCACCGAGAATGCTCGCGATCGCGGTCATCGCCTGCGGGAAATAGGACCAGACATAGCTGCGCCCGGTGACGCCTTCGCCGGTCGCAACGTCGATCAGCAGCAGCGGCGCCTTGACGATGCGGCCCCGGCTGGTGCCGAGCGCGTAGGTCATCGGCACTTCGACGCCGACGGCGCGGATCGAGCGGACGGTCAGGGGCGGGAATGCAGGCTTCGGGGGCATGGGCGGGCCGTCGGTCGGGCGTCAGCCTAGCAGGCCGCGGGGCGGCCTAACCACCAGACCGCACGGCCAAATCTCGATTCTTGAAAGCTTAACCCTCACCGCCCATATTGGAACTGTCGGAGCGGCAAGCGAGTTGCCGAGCCGAGGGGGACGCCAAGCTTGGGTCCCGTCAAAGTCGCTTGAAGCGAGGGCTTTGAAGATGTCCCGTGTTCCGTCGCTGTCCAGTCCGTTTCTGATCGGCTTCGACCAGATCGAGCGTGCGCTCGATCGCGTTGCCAAGGCGGCCGACGGCTATCCCCCCTACAACATCGAACGGCTCGCTCCCGACGAGAACAACCCCGAGCGCCTGCGCATCACGCTGGCGGTCGCGGGTTTCACCAGCGAACAGCTGGAAGTCACCGTCGAGGAAAAAGAGCTCGTCATCAGGGGACGCCAGCAAGAGGACAAGAGCCGGCAATACCTGCACCGCGGCATCGCCGCCCGCCAGTTCCAGCGCACGTTTGTGCTGGCCGACGGCATGGAGGTTCAGGGGGCCGATCTGAAGAACGGACTGCTGTCGATCGACTTGGCGCGCCCGGAACCCGCGCGCGTTATCAAGACGGTCAACATCGCGGTACATGAATGAACTGGAGTTCGGACTCGACCGACAAACAAGGAAAGGAGTCGAGGGCCATGAGTAACAGAACCGTACACGAAGCCGACTCGGGTCATCCGGCGATGACCGAACAGGCGTTCGCGATCCTCGGCGACGGCAAGATCGCCTACGTCAAGCCGATCCGCTCCGAGGACGTGCACAAGCTCTATCCGCAGGCGCCCGAGCTGCAGCCCGGCATGCACCTGTTCGCGCTGCACGCCGCCGACGGTACGCCGATCCTGCTGACCGACAGCCGCGAGGCCGCGGTCGCCAATGCGGTGACGCAGGAGTTGGAGCCGGTCAGCGTGCACTGACGCGCGGCGTCGCTGCCGCGCGCGGCGATCACGATGGCATGATCGTTTCGTATCATGCGGCACCGCGAACACGTCGCGCTCTCTCATCGCATTTGGTTCTATCGCGCCACAGACACGGTGACCTCCCCTTGAAAGGGGGAGGTCGCCCGCCGTAGCTCGCGAAGCGAGCGAAGGCGCGGCGGGTGGGGGGTCAGCGATTGGCGGTCGAAAACCGTATCGCGAAGCAGCGTGACCCCCACCCCAACCCTCCCCCTTTCAGGGGGAGGGAGCGCACCGCGCTCGTGGTACGTCCATCGGACAGAGTCTCACACCCGCTCGACGATGTGCAGCCCGCGCACGCGGTCGATCACGTAAACCAGTCCGCGGCTATCGCGGAACACGTCATTGCTGCACACGCGCGTCTCGCCCGGCGCCGGATCGTACATGTAGCTTGCGACCTCGCGCGGCGCATGCGGGTTGGAAATATCGATGAAGCGAAGGCCCTGCGCGAACCAGGCGAACGGCACTTCGGTCGAGGTGATGTCCTCGATCGGCTGATGGCAGCCGGTCATCCAGGGATTCTTCTTGCCGTTGACGCCCTCGACCTGGAAGCTACCCACGGGCATCGGCCGCGTCTCGTCGGTGATGTCGACCATCCACATGAACGCCGACATGTCGCCCGCAAGATTTGGATCGAGCGGCAACACGTCCTCGTCGGCCACCAGCATCCACTTGCGGCCCGCGATCGGGAACGGGATCGGCGCACAGGTGTGCGTCGGCCATGGGAACGGCGGGCTCCAGTCGATACCGCCGGCAAACTTCGGCTTGTTCATGTCGGAGATGTCGAGGATCACGCAGCCGCCGTGCCAGTAGCTGGTGTAGAGGCGGTTGCCCAGGCGAATGGGATGGTGGCAGCGGTGCGCGCGGCCCTTCCACAACGGCGTCTCGCCGCCCGCGGCCCACTGGCCGGGCATCCACCAGCGCCCGACCTCCTGCGGCTTCGCCGGATCCTTGAAGTCGAGGATCATGACGATGTTGCCGACGTAGCCTTCGATCTCCGGCGAGATGTAGGCGTAGCGGCCGTCGAAGGTGAAGCGGTGCACGCCGTTGCCGTGACAGCGCCAGAGCCCGATCTCTTTCGGACGCGTCGGATCGGACACGTCGTAGATGCCGAGCCCGACCGGCTGCGCCAATTCCTCGGCCGTCAAAGGCGGCCCCTTGGGGCGCGGCGGGTGCTCGCGGTTCATCAGCATGATGCCGTTGCCGACGCGCACCTTGTGGGCGTGAATGCCGGGGTTGGTCGGGACGTTGGCGACCTGACGCGGCTTCTTGGGATCGCTGACGTCGACGATCGTTGTGCCGGTCGTGTTGTCGACATGGCCGATGTAGGCGTAGTTGCCGTCGACCACGACCTGTCCGCCGCCGTGGCAATCGAAATAACCAACCTCGCGAACGCCAATGCCCTTGCCCATCTCGCCGTTTCCTCGCTGTGTCCGACGTTGCACTCAAGGCGCGACCGCGCCCACGGCGGTTTCCCCGCTCATTTGTATGGAAACTTACTACGGCGGCAGCGCGCCGCGCCATGACCTGAAATGCAATGCAGGGAAGCGCGCTGGTTAAGCCGCGTTGGCCGACGGCAACGACAGCACAGCGTGGAGCGCAGAGGTGTCGCGCGATTCACGGAGCTTTCTGGCCACCTCCGGATCGCGCAGCAGACGCGCGACGCGCGCCAGCGCCTTCAAGTGATCGGCGCCCGCACCTTCGGGGGCGAGCAGCAGGAACACCAGATCGACCGGCTGGCCGTCGAGCGCCTCGAAATCCACCGGGCGCTCCAGCCGCGCGAACAGCCCGAACACGTTGCCGAGCTTGGCGAGCTTGCCATGCGGAATCGCAACGCCGTTGCCGACACCGGTCGAGCCGAGCTTCTCGCGCTGCAGCAGAATCTCGAGGATTGTCTTGTCGCTTTGTCCGGTGAGTTCGGCCGCCTTGGCGGCGATCTCCTGCAACGCCTGCTTCTTCCCGTTGACCTTCAGGGCCGGGATGATGGCATTCGGCGCGACAAGTTCGGTGGTCGGCATGGAACCGGTCCGGAGTCGTACGGCAGTCAACAGGGGATGGATGAAAGGCGGCGGACCATAAGGACCGCCCCAGCAGCCGTCAATGCCCGCAGCAGCGCTTTGATTTTAGGCATGTTCCAGTTTTGCGGCTGCAAAAACCCGCGATGTATCAAGCATCCGACGGCGCGGGCGGGTCGATCCAGCCGACGTTTCCGTCAGCCCGCCGGTAAACGAAATTCACCCGGCCATGTCCGGCATGACGAAACACCATCACCGCGGCTCCGGTCATGTCGAGCTCGGTGACTGCTTCGCTGACCGACAGCCGTTTCAGCGACGTGGTCGATTCGGCGATGATCACCGGGTTGTATTCGCCGGCGTCGGCATCATGTTCGTCGCCGGGGGCCGCGATCACGTAGCTTGGCGCACCGATGTCGGGCTCGGGCGCGGCGCGCGCGCTGTTGCGGTGCGCCGCGTGATAGTCCTTGAGCCGCCGGTGATAGCGGCGCAGCCGCTTTTCCAGATTCACGGCGGCAAGGTCGGCGCTGAGATAGGCGTCGGCGGCCAACGCCTCCGCGCGCAGCACGATGCCGGAATCGAGATGCACGACGCATTCGGTCTGGAAACCGAAGGCCTCCTTTCCGACGGTGACATGGCCGGAAAAACCGCCGTCGAAATACTTGTCCAGTGTGTCGTGAACGCGTGCGTTGATGCGCTCGCGCAACGCTTCGCCGACGTCGATGTTCTTTCCGGAAACGCGAAATGGCATGCGATGCCTCCGCATGGCGCCCAAGCTCTTTTGTTGAGCTAGGAAGCGCCACCGATATTTTCAATGCGCGTTTGAGACGCGCCGGCAGCCAGTGCCGCCTTAGACCGTCTCCGCAAGCTTTTCGCGGCGGCGCTGCACCGACGACGGAATCCGCAAAGCCTCGCGATACTTGGCGACCGTGCGCCGTGCGATGTCGATTCCGGCGTTGCGCAGCCGGTCGACGATGGCATCGTCGGACAGCACGTCCGACGCGGTCTCGCCGTCGATCAGCTGCTTGATGCGGTGGCGGACCGATTCCGCCGAATGCGCCTCGCCGCCGTCGGCCGCGGCGATCGCGGAGGTGAAGAAATACTTCAGCTCGAAGATGCCGCGGTTGGTCGCGATGTACTTGTTGGCGGTGACGCGCGACACGGTCGATTCGTGCATGCCGATCGCGTCGGCGATGGCCTTGAGATTGAGCGGGCGCAGATGCTGGACGCCGTGCGTGAAGAACGCATCCTGCTGCTTGACGATCTCGGTCGACACCTTGAGGATCGTCTTGGCGCGCTGGTCGAGCGCACGCATCAGCCAGGTCGCGGACTGCAGGTTTTCGGCGAGATAGCTCTTGGCGCTGTCTCCCGCCGCGGACTTCGACAGCTCCGTATGATAGCGCTGGTTCACCAGAACCTTCGGCAGCGTGTCCGAATTCAGCTCGACGATGACGTTGCCGTCCGGAACGCGGCGCACGAACACGTCCGGCACGATCGGCTGCACCACGGTCGAGCCGAAGGCGAGGCCGGGCTTGGGATTGAGCCGCCGGATCTCGGCGATCATCTCCGTCAGGTCCTCGTCGCCGACGCCGCAGACCCGGCGCAGCGATGCGAGGTCGCGCTTGGCGAGCAGGTCGAGCCGGCCGACCAGCGCCTGCATCGCGGGATCGAAGCGGTCGCGGTCCCTGAGCTGGATGCTCAGGCATTCGGTGAGGTTGCGCGCGCACACGCCCGAAGGATCGAAGGTCTGCAGGATCGCAAGCACCGCTTCGACCTCGGCAAGCGGTGCGCCGAGCTTGTCGGCGACGCCTTCGAGATCGCCCGCGAGGTAGCCCGCTTCGTCGACCATATCGATAAGGTACTGGCCGACGATGCGGCGTTTCGGATCGGGGATCGCGAGCGCCATCTGCTCGGCGAGATGCCCGGCAAGCGTGGTCTCCGCCGATACAAAGGCTTCCAGATTGTAGTCGCCGACCTCGCGGCCGCCGCTGCCGGACGCGGCCCATTCGGAATAGGCCGCGGGCGCGTCGGGCTCCGGCTGCGCCGCGGGCCGCGGCGCCTCGTCGGGGAACTCGTTTTCGAGATCGGTGCCGAGCCGCTCTTCCATCGCGCTGCGGCTCGTCTCCAGATCTTCTCCGATCAAGTTTTCGCCGATCGGATTGTCGCCGGACCAGTCCGCGGAGGGCGCATCGGCGCCGCCTTCGGGCGCGGCCGTGGCGGCGTCGGACTCGGCTGCGGTGGCAGGCTCGCCTTCGCTCGCCCGCTCCAGGAGCGGGTTGCGTTCGAGTTCCCCTTCCACATAGGCGGCCAAGTCCAGGTTCGAGAGCTGCAGCAGCTTGATGGCTTGCATCAGCTGCGGCGTCATCACGAGCGCCTGGCTCTGCCGCATTTCGAGTCGTTGCGTCAGCGCCATCGAATGACCGTAAGTTGGTCCGGTTCTTGCTTATATTGTTGCGTGGCGTCTGTATACCGCAATGCGGTAAAAAATCTTAACCCACTGTTATAAAAAGAGTTTCCGGAAATTCTCCCCGCCGCCTCCGGCGCGGTTCCCGATTCGGCATGCGCGAATCCTGGGCAGTTCCGCTGCCGATTCCCGCCCTACAGCCGGAACTCCTCGCCGAGATACAGCCGCCGCACGTCGGGATTGTTGACGATGTCGTCGGGCCGGCCCTCCATCAGCACCTCGCCGGAATAAATGATGTAGGCGCGGTCGGTGAGGCCCAACGTCTCCCGGACATTGTGGTCGGTGATCAGCACGCCGATGCCGCGGTTGGTCAGGTGCCGCACCAGTGCCTGGAGATCGCCCACCGCGATCGGATCGATGCCGGCGAACGGCTCGTCGAGCAGCATGTAGTTCGGCCGCGAGGCCAGCGCGCGCGCGATTTCGACGCGGCGGCGCTCGCCGCCGGACAGCGCGATCGAGGGCGTCTTGCGCAGTCGCGCGATGCCGAATTCCTCCAGCAGCGCCTCGAGGTCCTGTTCGCGGCGCTTGCGGTTCGGCTCCACCACCTCCAGCACCGAGCGGATGTTGTCCTCGACATTGAGGCCGCGGAAGATCGATGCCTCCTGCGGCAGATAGCCGATGCCGAGCCGGGCGCGCTGGTACATCGGCAGCGCCGTCACGTCGTGGCCGTCGAGCTCGATCCGGCCGCGGTCGGCGGCGATCAGGCCGGTGATCATGTAGAAGATCGTGGTCTTGCCGGCGCCGTTCGGGCCGAGCAGGCCGACCGCCTCGCCGCGGCGCACGTAGAGGCTCGCGCCCTTGACGACGCGGCGCGAGCCGAAGGTCTTTTCGACTGCGTGCGCCGCCAGATAGCCGTGCTGCACGGCCTGCTGCGGCGGCGGCTGGCGGGTGGCGTAGTCGTCGTGGCGCGGCTGGGCGTAGGCTTGCTGGGCGTATGGCTGCCCGCTTTGGTGCTGTTGGGCGAGCTGCTGTTCCGCGTATTGCCGCTCCAGATACCGCTGCTCCGCGTACTGCTGCTCGGCATAGGCATGATCGGCGGGATGACGTTGGGCCCGCATCTGCGGGCCGGCGCGGGGGATGCGTTCGGTCCGGCCGGGAAACATCGGACCCGCCGTCGTCTGCAGATCGATCCGCCACCCGCCGTCCCGCGGCGCCGGCGTGCGGGCCCGCACGGGCGCGCGGCGCCGCCGAAACAACGTGAGCAGGTCGTCGAGCACGTCTGCTGTCCAGCTCCGATTCGGTGCCGCCCTGATAGTCGCTCGAAGGTGGCCTTTCAATGTCGGCGTCGCAAAGCCGTTAATTGGGCGAGAGCGACCGCGGCGGTCCGATGCGCGGCGGGGGCGGCAGCAGCCCCGGCTGCGCCTGCTGCGGCCCGCCCTGTTGCGGCTGTTGCTGTTGCTGCTGTTGTTGCGGCTGCTGCTGGATAAGCATCCGCACCTGACCCTGCGATTTTCCTGCCTCGACCCGCGACACGCCGGTGGTCAGGTTCACCACCAGACGATCCCCGCGCATCACGTTCTTGCCCTGGCTGACGATCACGTTGCCGACCAGGGTCACGGTGTTGGCGCGCATGTCGAACAGGCCGGTGTCGCCGGTCGCGGTGTGGTCCTTCTGGGTGACGGTGACGCCGCCGCGCGCTTCCAGCCGGCTGATCTGCTGGCTGCCGCCGGGCCCCGGCGACGCCGCGCGCATCGCGCCCGATCCGCCCTGGCCTTCGTAGAACACCACGAGAGTCCGGCAGCGCATGGTCGTGTCGCCCTGCACGACCTTCACGTTGCCGCTGAAGGTGGCAACCTTGTCCTTGTCGCGCACTTCCAGCGACGAAGCCTCGATCTGCACCGGCTGATCGCGATTCTGCGAGAAGCCCTGCAGCGCGTTGGGAACGCCGCGGTTGGTCGCTTGCGCATTCGCGTCCGGCGCGGCCCATACGGCGACCGCTGCGGCGATCGCGGCGCCGAAGCAGGCACACCGGCCATGCGCGAAACGTCCCGTCATTGCCGGACCGCCGGCTGGCCATCGGCATTCATCGCCTCTGGTGGGAGGTCCATCCTGACGCCACCGTCGAAACGCACGACCTCGCCCGCTTTGACGACTTCGAGCCGGTTGGCGTTGAGCTTGCCCTGAAGCATTCGCACCTCGACCGGCCGGTCGGAGACCACGTCGCCGCTACCGGTGTCGATCACCGCTTCGCTGAGCTGCACTTCGTAGCCGCCGGTCGATTGCAGCACGATGTTGCGGCCGAGCTTCAGCACACCCGACTTGCGGTCGAAGGTGCCGTCCGCCGCGGTCAGGTTCACCGTGTTCTTGTCTTCGGTCTGAATCTTGGCGCGGATGTCCTGCAGTTCGACGACATTCGGATTGGTCATGTCCTGCGCCGCCGAGTGAGCAGTGAACTCGTACCAGCGGGCGTCGCGGGTGTAGCCGCTGAGCTTGGGCGCCTGCATGGTGATCTTGGTTCCGGAGATCACGAACTTGCCGTCGACGCCGGGCAGACGCACCAGTAGCCGTAGCGGATCGAGCCAGGCCGACAGCATGAAGCCGCCGAGCAGCAGCACGATCGCCGACGGCACCGCGACGCGCAGCAGCCGCACCCTGCGGCTGTGCCGCATGGCGCGCCGGAATACGCGCTCGCCGGCGCCACGCCCGCCGGCCGAGTAACCGCGCTCCTGCATTGGATCGAACGCCGATGTGCTGGACAGGCTGTTCATCCCCGCATTGTAGAATCGGCTGCCGCGACCTTCATATCACGGTTCGGAGAAGGCCATTCCGCCCCGCCCGGAGCGGGACCGGCCACCCCCACCGCCGGGATGCTCGGCCGGGATTATGGCCCGCACGCGGCCAAAGCCGGTCAGGAATGGGCGAAGATGTCTTCGGCGGCCCAGCCGGCCAGATCGAGCCGCGCGCGGTCCGGCAGGAACCGGAAGCAGGCCGCGGCCAGTTCCGCCCGGCCTTCCCGCGCCAGCATGACATCGAGCTTGTCCTTCAGCGCATGCAGATGCAGCACGTCGGAGGCGGCATAGGCGAGCTGGGCGTCGCTGAGCTTCTCGGCGCCCCAGTCCGACGACTGCTGCTGCTTGGACATGTCGACACCGAGCAGCTCGCGCGCCAGGTCCTTCAAGCCGTGCTTGTCGGTGTAGGTGCGCGCCAGACGCGACGCGGTGCGCGTGCAGTAGAGCGGCTCCGGCATGACGCCGAGCGCGTTTGAGAGCATGGCGATGTCGAAGCGCGCGAAGTGGAAAATCTTGAGCACCTTCGAATCGGCAAGCAGCCGCTTCAAATTCGGCGCGTTGGGTTTCCCCGGCGGAAGCTGCACGATGTCGGCGGAGCCGTCGCCCGGCGAAAGCTGCACCACGCAAAGCCGGTCGCGGCGCGAGTCGAGGCCCATGGTCTCGGTGTCGATCGCGACGGAGGGACCCTTGTAGCGGTCGAGGTCGGGGAGGTCACCGCGGTGCAGCCGGATGGTCATGCAGTCTGTCTACCTCAAACGCGGTTGCAATCTAGTGAACGGGCGTCTGCTGCCCGCCGTTCTCGGCGAGCGCCTCTTCCCGGTACAGGTCCAGGGCCTTCATCGACGGAATGTCGCTGAACGAGAACAGCACCGCGTCATCGCGGTCGGAGGCATTGGCGTGCTCGTGCCAAGCCCATGACGGGACGACGAAAATATCGTTCTTCTTCCAGTCGTAGCGGCGTCCGGCAATGACCGAATGGCCGCTGCCCTTGGCCACCGTATAGACGACCGATCCGGTGTGGCGGTGCGCCTTGGTGCGCTCGCCGGCGCGCAGCAATTGAATGCAGGCGCCGAGCGTCTTCATCACCGGACCGCCGGTCGCCGGGTTGACGTACTGCATCATGATGCCGTCGTAGGGCGAGCCGTCGCTCGCCTTCGACGCCTTCTGCAGCGTCTCGTAGGTGCGGCCCCATTCGTACTTGAACAGCGGCGAGTAGGGCTTGTTCCATCCCTCGCCGCCCGCCGGCAGCAAGCCCGGCCCGCCGTAGAGCGCCACCGTGTCGTCGACCGGCGTATTGGATTTCTGCACGTGCTCGGGATGCACCGCGTAGAAATTGGCGTCGAGCTGGTTGACCAGCAGCATGTCGAGGCCGTCCTGCCAGATCGTGGTGTCGCCGCCCGCATCGACGCCGTGATCGTGCCAGGTGCCGTTCGGCGTGATGACGAAATCGCCGCCGTTCAATTCCATCTTGTGGCCGTCGACCACTGTGTAGGCGCCGCGGCCCTCGATGATGAAGCGCAGCGCCGACGAGGCGTGGCTGTGGGCGGTCGCAAACTCGCCGGGCCGCATCACTTGAAGTCCGCTGTAGAGCCAGCCGACGCAGGCCGAGGTGCCCTTGCGCCCCGGATTCTCCAGCGCGATCACGCGGCGGCCGGCCTTTTCCGGGCTAACGAGGTCGAGTGCTTTCAGCACCAGCGGGCGCATCGCCTCGTAGCGCCACACCGTCGGCAGCGACGCAGGCTTCGGCTGCCAGGGTTCGATGTCGTTGGCGACGGTCCAGAGCGCGTAACTCTCCTGCCGTCCGAGCTCGGCGTAGTAGCGCTCGAGCTCCGGCGTGTCCTCGACATTGGCCCGGCCGATCGTATCTTCGCGCATGGGCTGCTCCCGGATTTCCCCTAACCCATTGAGTTTACATTGTTCTTGGAGGGTGGGGACCGGCCCAGATGTACCAGCCCCGGCCATTCGCCGCAAGCGGCGCGCAGGTGGCGCTCCGGACTAGCCACAATGCGGACGGTGTTTCCGTGTGGGGTCTGCGCGCGCGGGGGCGTCACACCAAAACCGGACATCGCATGGCAGCCGACGACGTTGCGGCCTACTACGACGAACTGCATCGCTGGACAGCGAAGGACAAAGGCTTCCAGGTCTTTTCCGGATTCGAGAACGACACCATCCATCGCTTCCTGATCGACGAGGCGACCGGCGCGTTCTCGCCCGACACGATCTACAAGTTCATCGACCCGCACATCAAAGCGGTGGGCGCGCCGCGCGGGCTCGACGCCGGCTGCGGCTACGGCGGCACGGTGTTCCGCTGCCTGAAGGTGCATGGCGGGCGCTGGACCGGCATCACGATTTCGCAGGAGCAGGTGGACTATGCGCGCGGCATCGCCAAGGCACGTGGTGTGGCGCGCGGCGTCGGGCCGGCTGCGGAGTTCTATCTGTTGTCCTACGACGCGCCGCTGCCCGGCCGTTACAACGTCATGGTCGCGATCGAAAGCTTGATCCATTCCGCCGATCCGGCGAAGACCATCGCCAATCTCGCGTCCGCGCTCGAGCCCGGCGGCCGGCTGGTCGTCGTGGACGACATGCCGCTCGACGACGTGCCCGAACGCGACCGCGCGCTGCTCGGCGACTTCAAGCGCGCCTGGCGCTGCCCGATCACGCCCTCGGCCTCGGGCTGGATCGCAGTAGCGCAGCGCGCGGGCCTGCGGCTCATGGAGCGCATCGACCTCTCGCACCTGATGAAGCCGCGCGCGGAGGCCGACCTCGACGCGGCGCTGGCGGATTTGTCGTCGCAGCGCGCGGGAAAGACGGAGCAGGGATTTGGGAGACTCAGCGACGCCGAGATCGGCGGGCTGCATTTGGAACGGCTGCTCGGGAGGGGGACGGTGAGGTATGTGATGTTGGTGTTTAGGCGGTAGGATTGGTTGAATCTTTGCCGGGAGCTTCAAATATGGAAGCCGCGCTGTTGTGGTTTGGAGCCGCTTTGGTTGGCACGTTGTTTCGCCAAGTAATGCGTTTTCAAGAAGCGCTAGCCGAGCTGGCGCGAAACATGGCTGTTGCTGAAGGCTCTCAATCGCGACCGATAAATTACCAGAACAGCATTACACCGCCGTGGCTGGTCAAGCTTTGGATAGCTTTGGCAATCCTACTGGCCGCGCTCCTGCTAGCGACTTGGTTCTATCAGGGCATCCTAGCGACAATGTTAGGTGGCGTGTGTTTCTTATTCGGTATGCTCGCCTCTGGAGTGGGGAGCATGATTCTATCGCGACCACATTATCTGACCTACTATCGCTTGGCATTTCACACACTGGCCAATCGTGAAGCAGACTATCGCCGGGACGGCGACATTTTGCGCGCAGATGCCGCCCGCCATTTCCAAGGTCTGATGAAGCTGATCGTCGGCGATCAGCTAGGACGCTGACCGAACGAGCTGGTGCCCGGAAAGGGACTCGAACCCCTACGCCTCGCGGCGCCAGTACCTGAAACTGGTGCGTCTACCAATTCCGCCACCCGGGCACGGGAGCATTCGGCAGGCGGGGCACAGATAAGGTGCCTGCTTTCGCCTTGTCAACGACGGCGGGGCCGCCGCCCGGCAACCGCCGATCCGGCCCTATACAGCCCCCGCCCCTTGGGCTAATCGGGGCTGGCGCAAGCGCCCGAATCCAACGCGCCCGGGTGCCCGAACCCGCCAACCGCGACGCCCGTCATGACGCTGCAAGCCAACAACGACACGCTGATCACGATCTTCGGCGGTTCCGGCTTCCTCGGCCGCCATCTGGTGCGGGCGCTGGCGAAGCGCCACTACCGCATCCGGGTCGCGGTGCGGCGGCCGGACCTGGCGCACCATCTCCAGCCGCTCGGCCGCGTCGGCCAGATTCACGCGGTGCAGGCGAACCTGCGCCACGCCGATTCGGTCGCAGCCGCCGCGCGCGGCGCCGATATCGTGATCAATCTCGCGGGCATCCTGTTCGAGCGCGGGCGGCAGCGCTTCGATGCGGTGCAGGCCTACGGCGCCGAGCAGGCGGCGCTGGCCGCGTCGGCCCACGGCGCGCGCATGATCCACGTCTCGGCGATCGGCGCGGACCCGCAATCGACCTCGGCCTACGCCCGCAGCAAGGCCGCGGGCGAGCAGGCCGTGCTCGCCGCCGTGCCGGAGGCGACGATCTTCAGGCCCTCGATCCTGTTCGGTCCGGAGGACGACTTCTTCAATAAGTTCGCCTTTATGGCGCGCATGCTACCTGCGTTGCCGCTGGTCGGCGGCGGGCACACGCGCTTTCAGCCGGTGTTCGTCGGCGACGTCGCGGAGGCCATTGCGCGCGCGGCTGACGGTGAAGCGAAACCAGGAACGATCTACGAGCTCGGCGGGCCGGAGGTGAAGACCTTCAAGGAGCTGATGGAATACGTGCTCGAAACGACCGGGCGCAAACGGCTCCTGATCCCGATGCCATTCGCGCTTGCGCATCTCAAGGCGCTGGTGCTGCAGTTTGCGCCGAAGCCGCTGCTCACGCCGGACCAGGTGGAGCTGCTCAAGACCGACAACGTCGTCTCCGCCGCGGCGCAGGGCGAGGGCCGCACCTTGCGCGGCCTCGGCATCGAGCCGACCGCGATGGAGGCGGTGGTGCCGAGCTATCTCTGGCGCTTCCGCAAGACCGGGCAGTTCAAGACCGGGCGGGCCGCTTAAGTTTCATAAGCCCAGCGCCAGCCCGATCAGCCCGATCGAGCCGACGATCACCCGCCACCATGCGAACAGCGCGAAGCCGTGGCGGCTCACGTAGTCGAGCAGCGACTTCACCACGAACCAGCCGGAAACGAACGAGGTGGCGAAGCCGACCGCGACCAGGATCGTATTGTCCGCGGTCATCAGCTTGTGGTTCTTCATCAGGTCGTAGGCGAAGGCGCCGGCCATGGTCGGCATGGCGAGGAAGAACGAGAACTCCGCCGCCGAGCGCTTGTCCGACCCAAGGAGCATCGCCGAGACGATGGTCGCGCCGGAGCGCGACACGCCCGGGATCATGGCGAAGCACTGGAACACGCCGATGGCGAGATACATACGCATCGGGAATTCTTCCGCGTGCCGGTAGCGCGGCTTCAGCTCCAGTTGATCGACCCACAGCAGCACCGCACCGCCCGCGATCAGCGTGAAGCAGACGATCCACGGGTTGAACAGCACGCCCTTGATGAAGCCATGCGCGGCCGCCCCGACCAGAGCCGCCGGCAGGAACGCCACCAGGATACCGATGACGAAGCGCCGCGCGTCGGCGTCCGAGAACATGCCCAGAAACAGCCGCCACAGCCGGATGAAATAGATCGAGAGAATCGCAAGGATCGCGCCGAGCTGGATCAGCACAGCAAAGGTCTTGCCGAAGTCGTCGTCGTCGAAGCCGAAAAAGCGCTGGATCAGCAGCAGGTGGCCGGTCGAGGACACCGGAATGAATTCGGTCAGGCCCTCCACCAGCCCGAGGAACACGGCTTTGAGAATATCGAGAGTCACAATCGGCTCCGGCTATGCGTGAGTTCGAAACGTCGAGGTTGAATCGGTCGGGTCCGTGCTTTTGGCGCAACCGACCGCATGGGGCAATGGCCCCTGCGCCTTCACGTGCCGAGCCGGCATACGCTTTCGCCAAGAAATGCGCGGAGAAATGCGCGGAGAAATGCGTTAGGCTTACGCGCGACTGATTCTCGCCGCGTCGGCACCCTATCCAGGCTCCATGCTGACCCTGTTCCATCACCCTTTCTGCCCGCATTCGCGATACATCCGGCTGGCGCTCGCCGAGCACCGCCTGGAGGCGCACATGGTCGAGGAACGGCCGTGGGACCGCCGCGAGGAATTCCTGACGCTCAATCCCGCCGGCACCGTGCCGGTCCTTCTGGCGGAGGGCTATCCGCCGGTGCCGGGCGTGGCGACGCTCACCGAGTTTCTCGACGAGATCAAAGGTTCGGAGCTTTACGAGCACCGGCTGATGCCGCTGGAGCTCGGCCGCCGGGTCGAGGTGCGCCGCCTGGCGTCCTGGTTCAACGAGAAGTTCTTCGACGAGGTCAGCGGCCCGCTCGCCACCGAGCGCTTTTTCAAACGCCACATGCGCATCGAGCAGGGCGGCGGGCCGCCGGACACCGACGCAATCCGTGCGGCGCGCGCCAACGTCCGCTATCATCTTGCCTATATCGGGTGGCTGGTGCGCACCCGCGACTGGCTGGCCGGCGAGCGCATGACGTTTGCCGATCTCGCGGCTGCGGCCCATATCTCGGTGGTCGACTATCTCGGCGACATGCCATGGAACGAAGACGAGGCGGCGAAGACCTGGTACGCGCGGGTGAAGTCGCGCCCGTCGTTCCGGCCGATCCTGGCCGAGACCTGGCCGGGCATGACGCCGGCGTCGACCTACGCCGACCTGGACTTCTGAAAGAATCTGGACTTCTGAACGATCCCCACGCCATCAAAACCGCGCTGATCGACGAAGCGCGAAAGCGCGGCTTCGCCACCATCGGCGTCGCGCGTCCCGACGCCATTCCCGAAGCGGCCGAACGGCTGAAGCAATTTCTCGAACGCGGCGAATACGGCGACATGGACTGGATGGCGGCGAGCGCCGGGCGGCGCGGCGACCCGCGCACGCTATGGCCCGAGGTGCGCTCGGTGATCATGCTCGGCGTCAACTACGGGCCCGCGCACGATCCGCTTGCGGTGCTCAAACAGCGCGACCGCGGTGCGGTCTCGGTCTATGCCCAGGGCGACGACTATCACGAAATCATCAAGCCGCGCCTGAAAGATCTCGCGCGCTGGCTGATCGCGCGTGCCGGCGGCGACGTGAAGGTGTTCGTCGATACCGCCGCGGTGATGGAGAAGCCGCTCGCCGCGGCGGCGGGCCTCGGCTGGCAAGGCAAGCACACCAATCTCGTCTCGCGCGAGTTCGGCTCGTGGCTGTTTCTCGGATCGATCTTCACCACGCTGGAGCTGCCTCCCGACGCCGCCGATGCAGATCATTGCGGCTCGTGCCGCTCATGTCTCGACGTCTGTCCGACTGAAGCGTTCACGGGCCCTTACATGCTCGATGCACGGCGCTGCATTTCGTACCTCACCATTGAGCACAAGGGACCCATTCCGCACGAGTTGCGCGAAGCGATGGGCAACCGCGTCTACGGCTGCGACGACTGCCTCGCGGTGTGCCCGTGGAACAAGTTCGCGCAGGCCTCGCACGAGGCGAAGCTCGCTTCGCGCGAGGTGCTTCGCGCGCCGAAGCTTGCCGATCTGGTGCGGCTCGACGACGACACATTTCGCGCGCTGTTCGCCAAGACCGCGGTCAAGCGCACCGGCCGCGACCGCTTCGTGCGCAACGTGCTGATCGCGATCGGCAACGCCGGCGATCCTTCGCTTGCACAAGAAGCCGAGCGCCTGATCGGCGACGCCTCGCCGCTCGTGCGCGGGGCTGCGGTCTGGGCGCTGTCGCGGCTCGATCCGGCACGGCTTGCGGCGCTGGCGCCGCAGCACCGCGCGGGCGAGGCCGATCCCGGCGTGGCGGGAGAGTGGGCGGCGGCGCTTCCGGCCTGATGGCACGCGCACGCCTGCGTGCTAGGCTTTTCCCAAACAACCGACAGAGGAAACGCCATGTCCAGGCTCACACGCCGATCCATGGTGGCCGGGCTTTCGGCCGCCGCCGTGCTTCTGCCGCACCGCGCACTCGCCTGGCCGGACCGTCCGATCACCATGACCCATGGGCTTGCGCCCGGCGGCGGCGTCGACGTCACTGCACGTCTCGTGGCGGAAGGCCTGTCGCGGCGGCTTGGCCAGCAGGTGGTCGTGGAATCAAAGACCGGCGCCGGCGGCACCATCGCGGCGGCGCAGATCGCGCGCGCCAACCCCGACGGCTATTCGCTCGGCTTCGTTCCAAGCTCACATGCGGTCACGGCCGCGATGTACAAGGCGCTGCCCTACAAGGCGCTCGACGACTTCACCGTCGTCGGCCAGGCGACGTCGTTCCCGTTCATTTTCGTCACCCATCCCGAGCATCCGATCAAGACGCTGCCCGACCTGATCAAGGAGGCGCGCTCGCGCTCGACGCCGCTGCTCTGCGGCGTGCCGGGGCAAGGCACGTCGCAGCACCTGCTGCTGGAGCACTTCACTCGGCTCGCAAAGATCAAAGTACAGCAGGTGCCGTTCCGCGGCGGCGCGATGGCGCTGACGGAACTGCTTGGCAAGCGCATCGACTTCCTGATCGACCCGCCGATCGTGCTGCTATCGAACGTCAGGGCCGGCAAGCTGCACGCCATCGCGGTCACCGGCCCGACGCGATTCGCCGGCCTGCCAAACACCGCGACCGTGGCCGAGGCCGGGTTCCCGGGATTTGCCGTCACGTCCTGGATGGGGGTCGTCGCACCGGCGAAATTGCCGAATGCGGTCGTCACGCGGTTGAACACGGAGCTTGCGGCGCTGGTCGCAGAACCGGCTGTGGCGGAGCGTATCCGCGCGCTGGGCAGCGAACCGGCGCCCGGCAAGCCCGAGCAGTTCAGGGCGCTGATTGCGGCCGACATCGCGCGCTGGACTGCCGTGGTCGCGGACGCCAACATCGACAAGATTTGACGGCAGCGGCCGTCGTCGTCAACGTGGTTTGATGTCGACGCTGGTCTGCCTTGGGCTTGGTTATTGCGCCCGGCACTATGTCGCCGCGTTTGGCGCGCGTTTCGCGCGCATCGTCGGCACGTCGCGCGAGCCCCCCAAGAGCGGGGAGCCGTCGGTAACGATGCTTGCCTTCGACGGCGTGGCGGCATCGCAGGAATTGCGTGCCGCCGTCGCCGATGCATCCCATCTCCTGATCTCCGCCGCGCCAGGCGAGAGCGGCGATCCGGTGCTCGCGGCGCTGCGAAACGACATCGCGAACGCCCCGCAGCTGCAGTCGGTCGTCTATCTGTCGTCGCTCGGCGTCTATGGCGATCACGGCGGCGCATGGATCGACGAGACGGCGCCGACGATTCCCGCGCACGCCCGCGGCGCTTCGCGCGCCGGCGCGGAACAGGCGTGGCAGGCGCTCGGCAGCGCACGCAACGTGCCGGTCGCGATCCTGCGCCTCGCCGGAATCTACGGGCCGGGCCAGAACGCCTTCGTCCGTCTTCGTGCGGGCCGCGCGCACCGCATCGCCAAGCCCGGCCACGTGTTCAACCGCGTGCACGTCTTCGACATTGCGCAGGCCATCGAGGCGTCGTTCGCGCGCGGCTTCGGCGGCATCGTCAACGTCACCGACGATCTGCCCGCGCCGCCCGGCGACCAGATCGTGTTCGCGGCGCAACTGCTCGGGATCGAGCCGCCGCCGGAAATTTCACTCGAAGAAGCCGAGCGTACCCTGCCTCTGTTCGTGCTCAGCTTCTATCGCGGCTGCGCGCGGGTGCGGAACGAACGGCTCAAGCGCGACCTTGGCGTGGCGCTGCGCTATCCAACCTTTCGCGAAGGACTTGCAGCGATTTTCGAATCCGATTTCGCCAACACGAATTGACCGCACGAGGCCAGCTCACATCTCCGCCACTGCCGCAATCAAACGCTCGATGTCCTCCGGCCGCGACAGGCGGTGATCGCCGTCCTTCACCAGCGTCAGCACCACGTCGTCGTGGGCAAGCCGCGAGCTGAGCTCGATGGCGTGCTGCCAGGGCACGTCGGGGTCCTTCACGCCTTGCAGGATGCGCACCGGACAGCCGGTCTCGATCAGCCCGCCGAGCAGGAGGTGCCGCCGCCCCTCCTCGATCAACTCGCGGGTGATCGGATAGGGCTCCTCGGAATATTCCGACGGCCGCAGCCAGGCGCCCTCGGTCTCGATCTGCCGACGCACCTGCGGCGTGAACCGCTTCCACATCAGCTCTTCCGTGAAGTCGACCGCGGGCGCCAGCAGGACCATGCCCGCGACAGGCCCCACTGCCGCCTCGGCGCGCCGCCGCAGCTCCCGCGACAGCAGCAGCGCGATCCACCCTCCCATCGACGAGCCGACCAGGATTTGTGGACCGCGGGCGAATGCCCCGAACACTGCGGCCGCGTCCTCAAGCCAGCACCCGATGGTGCCGTCGGCGAACGCTCCGCCGGATTCGCCATGCCCCGAATAGTCGAACCGGATGCAGGCCCGGCTATTGGCTGCGGCCCAGGCGTCCAGGGCCGCAGCCTTGGTCCCCTGCATGTCGGACTTGAAGCCCCCCAGCCAGAATACCCCGGGCGCCGCGCCGTCCCGAATTCGCACCGCAATACGGCGGGCGGCCGCGCCGGTTCCCACATCGAGAAATTTGAGGCAACAATCGCTCATGGCTTTAAGACCTTGGGCCGGCTGCGGCCGCAACCGGACGTTTCGCCGTCCGTGTTTCGCCGCAAGCGCCCACCGAACGCAAGAGGCATGCGAGCGGACGGGCGGCGGAACGAGTGAGTAACCGGGGCTTGCCGATGGCGATCGACGCCGCAGACGTTGCCGAGACGCGCGTGCTGCCCCGCACGCTCGCCGGCGCGACCGTGCTGCAAATCGTGCCGGCGCTGCGCGACACGTCGCAGGTGCGGACCACCATCGGCGCCGCGCGCGCGCTGGTGCAGGTCGGCGCCCGGGCCATTGTCGCCGGCGAACGCGGCGACCTGGTCGACGACCTGAAAGCCTTTGGCGGCGAATGGCTGCCGTTCGCCAGCACGACGTTCAATCCCGCCAAGCTGCGCGCCAACGCCGCCGCCCTGGACCGTTTCGTCGCGGCGGAGCGCGTCGACATCGTCCATGCCAAGAACGCGGGCGCCGCCTGGAGCGCGCTGGTCGCCACCGACCGCAACTCGATCTGCCTGATCACGGACCTGCCCGACCTGCCGCGGCGGCGCATGTGGCTGGCGTCGATCTATCTCGGCGCGCTGAGCCGCGGCGACCGGGTGATCTCACACTCCATGTACAACGCGCGCCCGATGATCGCGCGCCACCGCATTCCGGTCGAACGCGTCAGCGTCATTCCGCGCAGCATCGATCTCGAATATTTCGATCCGGCGACTATCCAGACCGACCGCATTGCCGCGCTGCGCCGGGCCTGGGGCATTCCGTCCGGCATGCGGATCGTGCTGGTGCCCGGGCGTATCGCGCCGTGGAATGGGCACATGACGCTGGTCCACGCCGCGCGCCTGCTGTCGGACAACGGCTTCACGGACGTGACCTTCGTCATGGTGGGCGACGACCGCCGCCACCGCCGCTCCGCGCGCGCTTTCTGGAAGAGGGCGCAGGAGCAAAACGTGGACGCGCTGTTTCGCATGGTCGGACACCACGAGGACATGCCGTCCGCTTACGCCGCCGCCGATCTTGTCGTCGTTCCTTACACGTCCGCGCCGGTGTACGGCCGTGTGGTTGCGGAGGCGCAGTCGATGGCGCGTCCAGTCGTCGCAACCACGGTCGGGCCGCTGCCCGAAAACATGCTCGCGCCGCCACGCATCGCCGAAGAGCTGCGCACCGGCTGGGACGTACCGCCTGGAAACCCGACGGCGCTCGCACGCGCGCTCGCGGACGCGCTCAGCCTGGACGATTCCGAGTTCCGCGCCATGGCCGCCAGGGCGCGCGCGTTCGCCCAATACATGTTCTCGCCGCACCGCGCCGCCGCCGCGACGCTGGAGATCTATGCTTCGCTGCTGGAGACGCAGGGATAAGTCCGAACCCGGTTGCGCCGCTCGCCTGGGCCCATTATCAACGGGCGGCCGGCCGCGGCGATGCGTCGATGAACGCCCCGCATTTGGCGAAGGATTCGCCGCCGGTTGCGCCCTATGAACTTCCCGGCCGCGCGCTCACCGTCCTGATCGCCGTGCCGACGCTGGAGTCCGGAGCCGCGGATGCCGGCGCGCTCGGTCTCGTTCGCATCCTGTCCGCTGCGGGCCATCGCACCATCGTTGCCTCTCGCGGCGGCCCGCTCGCCGCGGACGTTCGCGAAGCAGGCGGCGAGTGCATCACGCTCGACATGGCCAGCCGCAACCCGATCGCGATGCTGCGCAACACAGTGGCGCTTGCCCGGCTGGTGCGCGAACGCGGATGCGACATCGTGCATGCGCACGGCCGCGCGCCGGCGTGGTGCGCGTATATTGCGGCGCGTGTCACAGGCGTTCCGTTCCTGACCACGTGGTACAAGGGCTTCCGCGAACAGAACGCGTTCAAGCGTATCTACAATCGCGTTATGGCGCGTGGCGACCGCGTGATCGCGGTCAGCGACCAGCTCGCCGAGCTGATTAACGAGCGTTACGGCACGCCGTTCGACCGTATCGCAGTGGTG
This sequence comes from Alphaproteobacteria bacterium, assembly GCA_016869215.1. GTDB lineage: Bacteria > Pseudomonadota > Alphaproteobacteria > Rhizobiales > Xanthobacteraceae > Z2-YC6860. The sequence continues at coordinate 55,268 of VGEP01000006.1, forward strand.
CCGTCCTGCGTCGATCTCGGACGCTTCGATCCTGCGGCGGTGCCGGAGGAGCGCGTGCGGGCGGTGCGCCGCGCCTGGGGCGTCGCCGACGATGCCCGCGTCATCCTCTCGGTCGGGCGCATGCGGCACCGCAAGGGACACCACGTCATGGTGCGGGCGGCCGTCAGGCTCAAGGCCATGGGCCTCAAGGATTTCGTCTGCGTTTTCGCGGCTGAGGATCAGGGCACCCGTTACGCCGCCGAACTCTGGGACAGCGTGCTCGCCGCCGGCTGCAGCGACGTGATCCGCATGACCGGCCCGCTCGACGATCCGCCTGCGGCCTATGCAGCGGGGGCGGCGGTGGTGTCGGCGGCGGTACAGCCGGAAGGCCTGCAGCGGGCGCTGCTCGAGGCGCAGGCGATGGAGCGCCCGGTGGTCGTGTCCGATGCCGCAGCGGGCGGGGACGTGGTGCTGACCCCGCCAGCGGTCGGCGACGACCGGATCACCGGTTTGCGGTTCTCAACCGGCGATGACGCGGCCCTGGCGGCGGCCCTGATCCGGCTGTTTTCCATGCCCGATCCGGCGCGGCGGGCCATGGGGCAGCGCGGGCGCGCCTGGGTGCTGGGGCATTTCAGCCTCACCGCCGCCGCCGAGCAGACGCTGCGGCTTTATGCCGACGTGGCTGGCGGTACAAAAGCCGCCTGACCGGGGACTAATTAGGCCGCAACGGCGTTGACTTATGCGCCGATAGTCCCGATTCTCACCGCTCGCGAAACAACCCAGGAGATCGCCGCCATTCGTCGCCCGATGAGAGCGCCTGCCCCCGTCCAGAAGGACGGCCCGCGCACCAATGAAGAAATTCGTGTCCGCGAGGTACACCTGATCGACAAGGACGGTCACAACCTCGGCAACATCCCGATCGCCGACGCATTGGCCAAGGCCGTGGAGGCCGGGCTCGATTTGGTCGAGATCTCCCCCAACGCAACGCCGCCCGTCTGCAAGCTGCTCGACTACGGCAAATACAAGTACCAGGAGCAGAAGAAGCAGGCCGAGGCGCGCAAGCGACAGAAGGTCGTCGAGGTCAAGGAAATCAAGTTCCGGCCAATGATCGACGATCACGACTACCAGGTGAAGATGCGGTCCATGCACCGTTTCTTCGAGGAAGGCGACAAGGTGAAGGTCACCTTGCGGTTCCGCGGCCGCGAAATGGCGCACCAGGAACTCGGCGTCCAACTCCTGAACCGGGTCAAGGAAGACACCAACAAGCTGGCCAAGGTCGAATCCGAGCCCCGGGTCGAGGGCCGCCAGATGGTGATGGTGCTGGCGCCGCGTTAACGATTTCCAGCTAGCGGCTGGAGGGCGGGGCCGACCGGTCCTGCCCTTTGCGTTTCGGCCCCGAATTCGGCGCGCAGTTGTGTTTTCCACAAGCCTCTGCCATAACCCCGCCCTCTCGCCGCCCGGCTGAAAAGGGCTGACGTGGCGGCGAAGCTGATCAAACAGCACGCTCGAACGAGCAAAACCGGCGGGCTTGTCCCGCCGCCGCGGCATCAAGCCGCCTGAAGGAGATCGAAATGCCCAAGATCAAGACCAAGTCGGGCGCGAAAAAGCGCTTCAAGATCACCGGCTCCGGCAAGGTGAAGTCGGCCATGGCCGGCAAGCGTCACGGCATGATCAAGCGGACCAAGAAGCAGATCCGCCAGCACCGCGGCACGCGGGTCATGTTCAAGACCGACGGCGACAACATCATCAAGTACTTCCTGCCGAACGGCTGAACCGTACGCCGGCCGCTATAGGCGGCTGCCCGCATCCGATAGACGACGTTTCCGATTTGAGGAGTTGAGCCATGGCACGCGTCAAACGCGGCGTCACCTCGCACGCCAAGCACAAGAAGGTCTTCAAGGCGACCAAGGGCCACTACGGCCGGCGCCGCAACACCATCCGCATCGCCAAGCAGTCGATGGAGAAGGCGCAGCAGTACGCCTATCGCGACCGCAAGAACAAGAAGCGCAGCTTCCGCGCGCTCTGGATCCAGCGCATCAACGCGGCGGTGCGGCCGTTCGGGCTGACCTACAGCCGCTTCATCGACGGGCTGGCCAAGGCCGGCGTGACGGTGGACCGCAAGGTGTTGGCAGAGCTCGCCATCGCCGAGCCGGGTGCGTTCCAGGCCATCGTCGAGAAGGCCCAGGCGGCGCTGCCCAAGGCGGCGTGACGCTCAGGTCAACGACGCGGCGGCGTGCGGGTGGCGCGCAGCGAGTACTTCTGCGCGACGCCGGCGTGGCAGAAGGCGGTGAACGAGACGTACATCGATCCCGACTTCTTGGCGTACTTGCGGTCGCAAGCCTTCCGCTCGGCCTCATAAGCACGCTTCTGCTGCGGGCCGAGCGTCGCCAGGAAATCGCGCTCGCAGCGCCCGATCACCGCGTCGCCGAATTCGGTGTCGCCGCTTGCGCCATAGGCGCAAGCTTCAAAGATCTCCATCGATTCGGTGCAGGTCGCGGCCTTGCCGATCGTCTTGACGATCGCTTCCGGATCGGAAATTGCGTGCGGGCACTCCTTCTGCGGCTTGGCGGGTTTGGGCGCCGCCGCGGCGGTCTGTGCAGTCAGGATCGCCAAAGCAACCGCCAGCGGCCACCTGTGGATCATCGTTAATGCCTTTGGTCCAATGACCTGACTGTCTCACGGCCTCCCCCGGCTGTCACGGCAGGACTTGACCTGATCGGCCCGACGCGGCCACAACCGACCGCCTTTGCGGGGATATCGATGACCGACCTGACCGCCCTGGAGACCGAGATTTCGCAGGCCGCATCCTCCGCCGCCGATGAGGCGGCGCTAGAGGCCGTGCGCGTCGGCGCGCTCGGCCGCAACGGCTCGATCACCGCGCTGCTCAAGACGCTCGGCACGATGACGCCGGACGAGCGCCGCGTTCAGGGCGCGGCGATCAACGGTCTCAAGGACCGCGTCACCGCGGCGCTGGAAGCGCGCCGCGGCGCGCTGAAGGACGCGGGTCTCGACGCACGGCTCGCGACCGAGACCGTGGACGTCACGCTGCCCGTCCGCGAGGCCACGTCCGAGGCCGGGCGCATCCATCCGATCAGCCAGGTGATCGACGAGCTGACGGCGATCTTCGCCGACATGGGCTTCGCGGTCGCCGAAGGCCCCGACGTCGAGACCGACGACTACAACTTCACCAAGCTCAACTTCCCCGAGGGCCATCCCGCCCGCGAGATGCACGACACGTTCTATTTTGCGCCGAAGAAGGACGGCGAGCGCATGCTGCTGCGCACGCACACCTCACCGGTGCAGATCAGGACGATGCTCAAGCAGAAGCCACCGATCCGCGTGATCATTCCCGGCCGCACGTATCGTTCCGATTCCGATCAAACGCATACGCCGATGTTCCACCAAGTCGAGGGCCTCGTCATCGACAAGGGCGCGCACCTCGGCCACCTGAAATGGATTCTCGAAGAGTTCTGCAAGGCGTTCTTCGAGGTCGATCGCGTCAAGATGCGCTTCCGGCCGTCGTACTTCCCGTTCACCGAGCCGTCGCTCGAAGTCGATATCCAGTGCAAGCGCGACAAGGGCGAGGTGCGCTTCGGCGAGGGCGAGGATTGGATGGAAATCCTCGGCTGCGGCATGGTGCATCCGAACGTGCTGCGCAACTGCGGGCTCGATCCCGACGAATACCAGGGCTTCGCCTGGGGACTCGGCATCGACCGCATCGCGATGCTGAAATACGGCATGCCGGACCTGCGCGCCTTCTTCGAGGCCGACGTGCGCTGGCTCAACCACTACGGCTTCCGGCCGCTCGACTTCCCGACCTTGGCGGGAGGGCTGTCAAGCTAGGTGCGGCGCGACGACGATGACAAAATTCCTTTCGCACACTTGGACGCCAGAAAAGTTGGCGGCGAAGAGCCCCAAGGACGTCGATGCAATTCGCAAGAATGCCGTTCGTCTTGGGGCAACTGATCTCGTGACGATGTGCGACGAACATTTGCAATCGCGTACTCCGGTACAGAAAAAGCCGACTCAGGATACGCATTCGGAACACTCAGCAACTGACGTAGTGACTGGTTATCATTTCGTCTGCGCTCGCGATCGCGGTGTCAGCCCAGCTGAACCAGGTCATTTCTGGAGCGGGTCATGGGTCGTAGCCGAAGGCAATGTGCGTAACAGCCTCAAATATGATGCTTACTTGGCGTTGCACGAATCGAAGACGGCCCCATCCTATCGGCAAGGCAAGATTGTGCGCTATCGCCGAAGCGCCCGTGACATGCTGCCAGCCGAGGCGCCAGGTGCGGCATCACGTCGAGAGGAAGGGATCGAATTCTTGGTCCGAGAGACAAACGAGCCTTACGCTTGGGTCGGTGGTGGAGCAGGCGAAAAAGGTTATCGGTGGACCAAAATTGCAGCGTTTCTGAACGCCGAATCTGCTGCCAGCGAGGGTGTTGCTCAATGAAATTCACCCTCACCTGGCTCAAGGAACATCTCGACACCGACGCCTCGCTCGACGACATCGTGCAGAAGCTCACGATGATCGGCCTCGAGGTCGAGCATCTCGACGACAAGGGCAAGGCGCTTGCGCCCTATGTCATCGCGAACGTGGTCGACGCCAGGCAGCATCCGAACGCCGATCGCTTGCGCGTGTGCATGGTGGACACCGGCGACGGCAATCCCGTGCAAGTGGTCTGCGGCGCGCCGAACGCGCGCGCTGGAATGAAGGGCGTGTTCGTGCCGCCGGGCACCTACGTGCCGGGCAAGAAGATCACACTCCAGGTCGGCACTATCCGCGGCGTCGAAAGCCGCGGCATGCTGGTGTCCGAAGCGGAGCTTGAAATTTCCGACGACCACGACGGCATCATCGAGCTGCCGGCCGACGCGCCGGTCGGAGAGAGCTTCGCGAAATACGCCGGGCTCGACGACCCGACGATCGACATCAACCTCACCACCAACCGGCCCGACTGCACCGGCGTTGGCGGCATCGCGCGCGATCTCGCGGCGGCCGACCTCGGCGTCTATAAGGAGCGCACGCCGAAACGGATCGACGGCAAGTTTCCCTGCCCGGTTTCGGTGACGCTCGACTTCGGGCCGTCGCCCTCGCTGTGCCCGGCGTTCGCGCTCCGCCTCGTGCGCGGGGTGAAGAACGGCCCGTCGCCGGAGTGGCTGCAGAAGCGGCTCAAGGCCATCGGCCTGCGCCCGATCAACGCCCTGGTCGACATCACCAACTTCATCACCTTCGATCGTGGCCGGCCGCTGCACGTGTTCGACGCCAGGAAGGTCAAGGGCAACCTCGTCGTCCGCCGCGCGCAGAATGGCGAGCAACTGCTGGCGCTCGACGGCAAGACCTACACCCTCGACAACGCCATGTGCGTGATCGCCGACGAAAACGGCCCGGAATCGCTCGCCGGCATCATGGGCGGCGAGCATTCCGGCTGTGACGAGACCACCACCGATGTGCTGATCGAGTCGGCGCTGTGGGTACCGATCAATATCGCGCAGACCGGCCGCAAGCTCGGCATCAACTCGGACGCGCGCTACCGTTTCGAGCGCGGCGTCGATCCGAACTTCATGCTACCGGGGCTGGAGCTGGCGACGCAGATGGTGATGGACCTGTGCGGCGGCGAGCCGTCGGAGGTCACGGTCGCCGGACATGCGGAAGCGCCGGAGCTGCTGGTCGATTTCCCGACCAGCGAATTGAAGCGCCTTGCAGGCCTCGACCTGCCGCTGCCGGAAATGCGCCGCGTGCTGCAGAAGCTCGGCTTCTTCGTCGCGGGCCAGGGCGGCCGCGTGAAGGTCGCAGCGCCGTCGTGGCGGCCGGACATCGAGGGCAAGGCCGACATCGTCGAGGAAATCGTGCGCATCGTCGGCGTCGATCAAATCCCTTCGACGCCGTTCGGCCGCGGCGACGCGCCGCGCAAGCCGGTGCTGACGGTGCTGCAAGTCCGCACCCGCAAGGCCAAACGTGCGCTCGCCGCGCGCGGCATGACCGAGGCCGTGACCTGGTCGTTCATTTCCAAGCCGCAGGCCACGCTGTTCGGCGGCGGCAAGCCTGAGCTTGCGCTCGCCAACCCCATTGCGTCGGATTTGTCCGACATGCGTCCGAGCCTCATTCCGGGCCTCGCCGCCGCGGCCCAGCGCAACGCCGACCGCGGCTTCCCGGACGTCGCGCTGTTCGAGGTCGGACAGATTTTCGCGGGCGACAAGCCGGAAGACCAGTTCACGGCGGCCAGCGGCGTGCGCCGCGGGCTCTCCAAGGCCTGGGGCGCGGGCCGGCACTGGTCGCGCAAGAGCGGCGGCGCGGACGCCTATGACGTCAAGGGCGACGCGCTGACGGTGCTGATTGCGGCCGGCGCACCGCCGCAGGCGTTGCAGGTCGTGCCCGGCGGGCCGGCCTGGTTCCATCCCGGCCGCAGCGGCACGATCCAGATCGGACCGCAGAACGTGCTGGGGCACTTCGGGGAGCTGCATCCGCGCGCGCTGGAGGCGCTCGACGCCGAGGGTCCGCTGGTCGCGTTCGAGGTCATTCTCGAACGCATCCCCGAAGGCAAGGCCAAGGCGACGCGCGCCAAGCCGGTGCTGGAACTCTCCGCCTTTCAGCCGGTCACGCGCGACTTCGCCTTCGTGGTCGACGGCGCGGCGAAGGCCGGCGAGATCGTCCGCACCGCGCAGGCGGTGGATAGGAAGCTGATCGCGGGCGTCACGGTGTTCGACGTCTACGAAGGCACTGGCATCGAGCCCGGCAAGAAGTCTGTCGCGATCGCAGTGACCATACAGCCACGCGAGAAAACCCTGACCGAGCAGGAAATCGACGCGCTGGGCGCGAAGATCGTCGCCGAGGTGGCGAAGCGCTACGGCGGCGTGCTCAGAGGTTAGCAATGCCGCTGGGCTCGTGTCCCGGGCGCGGCGCAACACGAAGTGGTGCGCTGCAGACCCGGGACCCCGGTTCCTCCATCAACTAACCGGGACCCCGCGTCTGCGGTGCACCGCTGCGCTCCGCTTCGCGCTGCACCGCGCGCGGGGAACGCATGACCGCCTTGCGTGACCTCACAGGCCCCCTCCGTTAGAATTGGCGCGAGAGCGTACAGGGAGTTCCGTCATGGACATGAGCGTTCCGGCCGGCGGCAACGCCAAGACCGTCGAGCAGCCGAAGAACCAGCCGGCCGAACGGCGCAACGCATCCGAGCTCGACGCCTGGCTCGAAAAGATCGAGTCGATGGGCGAGCTGAAACGCATTACCGCCGAAGTCAGCCCCGATCTCGAAGCCGCGACCATCACCTATCTCGTCGGCCTGGAGAAATCGCCCGCGCTGCTGTTCGAGAACGTCAAAGGCCACCCCGGCCACAAGGCGCTCTACAACATGATCGGCTGCAACCTCACGCGCTTCTGCGTGATGATCGGCGAGGAGCCGGTCGATCATCCGCTGAAGGCCGTGCAGCTCCTGCAAAAGAAATTCGGGCGCAAGATGAAGCCGGTGGAAGTGCCGGCCTCGCAGGCGGTGTCGAGCCAGAACGTCGTCGAGGGCGAGGCGATCGACATCCGCCAGTTCCCGGCGCAGCGCATGTGGCCGCTCGACGGCGGCATGTATCTCGGCACCAACGACGCCGTCATCACCATGGACCCGGAGTCGGGCCGCGTGAACGTCGGCACCTACCGGATGATGATCAAGGGTCCCCGCGAGATCGGCGTCTATACCTCGCCCGGCAAGGACGGAGGCAGCGACCGCGACAAGTGGTGGAAGATGGGCAAGCCCGCGCCGATCGCCGCCGCCTACGGCATCGACCCGCTGCTGTTTCTCGTCGGCGCGACCAGCCTGCCGAAGACCGAAAGCGAGTACGAGTACTACTCCGGCATCAAGGGCTCGCCGATCGAGCTGTTCACCTCCGACCTCACCGGCCTGCCGCTGCCGGCGCATGCCGAGATCATCCTGGAAGGCCATCTCTATCCGGACGACACCTTCGCCGAAGGTCCGTTCGGCGAGTTCACCGGCTACTACGGCCGCCCCAGCGGCGCGACGCCGTTCATGCGCGTGGAGCGCCTGCGCTTCCGCAACAATCCGACGCTCACTTGCGCGCTGATGGCCGACGGGCCGTCTAACGAATGCGGGCTGTTCTGGGCCGCGGTGCGCTCGGCCGGCATCTGGGCCGATCTCGAAAAGCTCGGTATTCCCGGCATCCAGGGCGTGTGGTCGATCCCCGAGGCCGCGGGCTGGGGCATGACAGTCGTGTCGCTGAAGCAGATGTACGCCGGACATGCTCCTCAAGTCATGGCGCTCGCCGCGCAATGCACCGCGGGCGCGTACTTCGGCAAGTACGTCATCGTCGTGGACGACGACATCGACCCGACCAACGTGGGCCAGGTGCTGTGGGCGATGGCGACACGCTCGCGGCCGTCGCAGTCGATCGACATCCTGCGCGAGACCTGGAGCACGTTCCTCGACCCGAGCCAGAACCCGCCGGAGATCCGGCCATGGGGTTCGAAAGCGCTGATCAACGCCTGCATGGACTTCAAGCACATCAAGAACTTCTCGCCGCGCACCAAGCTCGACAAGGCGACCTACGACAAGGTGGTGTCGCGCTGGCAGGAACTCGGCTTGAGCGGCAAGCCGCCGGAAATCCGCGTGTTCGAGGACAAGAAAAGCGCGAAGGACGTGACGTAACGTCAGGCCGGCAACAGGTCGGCGTATGCAAATCCGTCGCGCTCGACGGTTTCGCCGACGTTGACTGCGATCCTGCGCAACAGCATCGGCCCCGCCGACACGAACGTGTGAAACTCGCCATTCTCGCCGCAGGGATCGACGCCAGCGGGAAGATCGGCGAGCAGCGCCGCATCGAACGCGCGGCCCGCGAACGGTGCCGGCATCTTCTTGAGGTCTACGGTGACGAGCCGCGCCTCGACGCCGGATGCGATCATCTCCTTGGCCAGCGCGTCCGTCGGGCGGCCCCACAGCGGGAACACCGGCGTCATGCCGGCCTCCTTCAGCCGCGCCTCGCGATAGGCGCGCACGTCTTCGAGAAACAGGTCGCCGAACACGACATGCGTGATCCCGTCCGACCTGGCTTGCGCCATCGCCGCCGCCATCTCGCGCTCGTACGTCTCGTTCGGGCATGGATAGGGAATCCGCACCACCGTAGCCGGAAGTCCGCAAGCGTCGAGTTGCGCGCGAAGCAGTTCCTCGCGCAAGCCGTGGATGCTCACGCGGCCGAACGTATCGGTGACTGTCGTCAGCGCGCCGACGATATCGAGCGTCCCCTCCCGGCGCGCCTCGTGCAGCGCATAGGCGCTGTCCTTGCCGCTCGACCAGGCAATCAACGCCCTGGGCCGCGCATTCATTCCCGCACGCGGCGCAGCTTGCGCTGCTGCTTCTGCTTGGCCGGCTGCGGCTTCGGCTCCGGCTGCTGCTTCGCCTGAGCCTTGCCGCGCTGCTGCTGACGCCGCTGCTGCGGCGTCGGGGCCGCCTCCTGCTCCGTTCTCGGCGGCGGCGGCGCGGGTGCGCCCGCAAGCCTGCGGAGCACCGCATCGGCCGCGCGCTCGCCGGACTCCCAGGCGCCGCCGACCGTGCCCCAAAGGGTTTCGTGCGCCGCTTCGCCCGCGAAATAGATCCGGTCGCGCACCGGTTCCATCAGCGCGCGGCGCGCCCATTGCCCTCCCGGCGCCGCGGCGGAGAACGCGCCGAGCGTCCAGGGATCGGCATTCCATTGCGTCGCGCGCGTGCGTTTGACGGCGCGCTTGACGTCGGTTCCGAACAGATTGCCGAGCCACTCCGTTGCAAAATCGCCCATCGCAGCCTCGCCCCGCGCCGCAAGCTCGCGCCCGAAGCGGCCCGCGACCTCGACCAGCGTCAGCGACGTACCGGACACATTGGCCAAGAGTGCGGCCGTGCGCCGGTCCGTCGCCTTCTCGAACACCAGATCGTCGCGCTGCAGGCCGAGCGGATTGCCGGGCAGGTCGAGCGCGATGTGATCGAACGAGCCGAGCTTGAGCCGGTCGATGGCGTCGAGCTGGCGCTTGGGCAGGCCCGCGCGGTCGAACTTGATCTTGCCCGACGCCAGCACGCCGATCGAAGCGGTGACGATCATGTAGCTGCCGTTGAGCGAACCGCGCGGCGTGGTCGCAACGATGCGCCCGCGCTGCGCCGTGTCGATCTCGGTCACCGGCGTCTCGGTCTCGGCCGGAATGCCGTCGGCGAGACGTGCCAGCAGCGCGCCGTAGCCCTGCCGGCAGAACGCGCCGACGTCGCGCTCCACCGACTTGCTGAAGTCCTGCGCGGACAATTCGGTGAGGTCTTTCGACGTCCCGTAGGGTCCGAGGGCGAATTCCACCGCCGGGCGCCATTCGCCGAGATCGTTGGGCAGCGCCTGCGCACAACTCATGTCGGTCTTGCCGCGCGCCGCGGTATCGATCGCGCGATGCGAGCGCACCACCGCTGCGAGATAGTCCTCAAGCTCGCTTTCGCGGGCATTGCGCCGGCCGACGCGCACGCGCTGGCCGGACGGAGCGGGATAAATGTCGAGGCCGGTGCGCTGGGCGAGCTTGGTCAACGGATTGACGTCGGGGGCATGAATCCAATGCGCCCCGCGATCGAACGGCACGTTGAAGCTCGTGGTGTCGGTGATGCAGCGGCCCCCGATCCGGGGCGAAGCCTCCAGCAAGGTGAAGCTGCGGCCCGCGGCCGCGAGCTTGCGCGCAGCCGCGATCCCCGCCGCGCCGGCCCCGACAATGAGAACGTCCACGTCGCCCGACTGCGCATTGGCGCGCACCGCCGGCGCCGCCAGGAGCGCGGCCGAACCCGCGAGGAATGTGCGCCGGTTCAATGATTTCATGGTTTGCAGACCGTTGCCGCGCCGCCCTACCCGCCTGCGCCATCGATGCCCGAACCGAACGCCGTCCGCAACTTCCATGGCTAACGGACCGTTGCCGGGTTTGGCCGTCAATGAACCGAATTGCAACGGTTCCCGTCTAGTTTGGCGGTCAATCAGGCGACGCGCCGCTTCACAGGCGCGCACCACCGGGGTCGAGGGAGCCGGTGTCATGCATTGGATGCTGAGCGGCATCGGACAAAAGATCGTCCGTCATCTGGAGCGCGCGGAGGCGGGCTACGAGCCGTTCACGCCGAGCGATCCGGATGCGCTGAGCGCCTCGCTTAAACCCGGCGACGTGCTGCTGGTCGAGGGCAACAACCGCATCTCCGGCGTCATCAAGTACCTCACCCAGTCCACCTGGTCGCATGCCGCACTCTACGTCGGGCCGATCGGCGAGCGAACGGCCCCAGACGGCGAGCCGCTGGTGCTGGTCGAGGCCAACCTCGGCGAGGGCGTGGTCGGCGCGCCGCTGTTGAAATACCACCGCTTCCACACCCGCATCTGCCGTCCGGTCGGGCTGACCGACGACGACTGCCAGCGGGTCTGCACCTTCGCCGCCGAGCGCATCGGATTCGACTACGACGTCAAGAACATCCTCGATCTGCTGCGCTACCTGATCCCGCTGCCGGTACCGCAGCGCTGGCGGCGGCGCATGATCGCGCTCGGCTCGGGCGATCCGACCCGGATCATCTGCTCGGCGCTGATCGCGCAGGCGTTCGAGCACGTGCGCTACCCGATCCTGCCCAGGATCACGCGCGTCGAGAGCGAGGCGGCGCGGCAGGAGATCCTGGAAATTCGTCATTCGTCGCTTTACGCGCCGCGCGACTTCGATATTTCGCCGTACTTCAAGCTAGTGAAGCCGACCGTAGAGCGCGGCTTCGACTATCGCCGCATGGCCTGGGCCGACCTGCCGCACACTTTCCAGGCCGCGAGCGCGATGGACGCCATCGACGCCGCGACCGATCCGGTCGCCGACGAAGCCATGATGGTCAAGGCGCCGCCACTGGCGCCGGCGAGCTAATACTCTCCCTCAAATCCGCGATTGGAAGCCCGCCGCAGATTGCCCGCGGTCCTTGTCCCTTCCATCCGTCGGACATACCTCTGCCGGGTTGTCCGGAGCGACCCATGTTCGACGCTGCCGCCAAGGCGCTGACGCAGATGTTCTCGCCGCAGTTCCGGCGGGTGCTGTTCAAGGCAGTCGGCCTTGCGCTGGTGCTCGTCACGCTGGTCGGGATCGTGCTTTACCGCGTGCTGTCCTGGCTTGCGTCGAGCGGCGGCGCATGGGCCGAAACCGCGCTCGGCCCGCAGGCGCACACCCCGGCCGCGATCCTGATCTGGGTGCTGGCGATCGTATCCGGGCTCGGGATCGTCACCGGCGCGCTGTTCCTGATGCCGGCGGTGACAGCCTTCGCCGGCACGTTCTTCGTCGATGAGATCGCCGAGAAGGTCGAGCGCGAGCATTATCCCGCCGAGCCGCCCGGCCGCGCGCTGCCGGTCTGGCGCGCCATCTTCGAAGGTCTCAAGACAGCGGCGGTCGCGGTGCTGGTCTATCTCTGCGCCCTGCCGTTCCTGCTGTTCGCAGGACTGGGCGTGTTCATCCTGTTCTTCGCCGCAGCCTATCTGCTCAGCCGCGAATACTTCCTGCTGGCGGCCATGCGCTTCCGGACGCCGGACGAAGCCAAGGCGCTGCGCCGCGCGCATCGCACGCGCATCTTCCTCGCCGGCATCCTGATCGCGCTGTTCGTATCGGTGCCGATCCTCAATCTCGCAACGCCGCTGTTCGCGATGGCGCTGATGGTGCACGTACACAAGCGGATCGCGGTCGGAAGGGTCGAATTGATCGAGCCGCGGCGGGCCTGAACGCGCCGCGTCACGCCCGAGCGGGTGCCGCGAACGACGTCTTCCCCGGCCACTTGCACAGGTCGGCGATCACGCACTTCTCGCACACCGGTTTGCGCGCCAGACACGTGTAGCGCCCGTGCAGGATCAGCCAGTGGTGGGCGTGCAGCATGTAGTGCGCGGGCACCGCTTCCAACAGCTTCAGCTCGACCGCCAGCGGGTCCTTGCCTGGCGCCAAGCCTGTGCGGTTGCCGATGCGGAAGATGTGCGTGTCGACCGCCATGGTCGGCTGGCCGAAAGCGATATTGAGCACGACATTGGCGGTCTTGCGTCCGACCCCGGGCAGCGCCTGCAGCGCCTCGCGCGTATCGGGCACCGCACCGCCGTGCTCGGCGATCAGCCGTTGCGACAGCGCCACCACATTCTTGGCCTTCATGCGGAACAGGCCGATGGTCTTGATCAGGTCGCGCACGCGGTCCTCGCCGAGTGCGGCCATTTTCTGCGGCGTGTCGGCGAGCGCGAACAGCGCGGGCGTTGCCTTGTTGACGCCGGCGTCGGTCGCCTGCGCCGAAAGCACCACGGCAACCAGCAGGGTAAACGGATTGACGTGATGCAGTTCGCCCCTGGGCTCCGGCATCGCAGCCCGAAAGCGGCGGAACGCTTCCTCGATCTCGGCTTTGGTCCAGGCGGGCGTCGTGCCGCCGAGAGCCTTCTTGCCGGCCTTGGCACGAGCCTTCGCAGGCTTCACCTTGGCAGCCTCGCCACCCTTCGTCCCGGCTTTGGCCTTTGCCGCCGTCTTGCGGACAGCCGGACGAACCGCGCGTCTGGTCGATTTTTTGGCCATGATTGTCCTATACTGGATTTCAGCATGAACACCCCGAACCGCCCCGGCAACGACCCCTCTGGGGAGCCCACGCTTTTTTCGGCGATCATCACGCCGCATCGCTCGCTGCCGCGCGCCGGATTCCTCGTGGTGATGGCGCTGGTCGGCGGCATCAATTTCATCGGCGGGCTGATGTTCTTTGTGATCGGCGCCTGGCCGATCGTGGGCTTCCTCGGCCTCGACGTGCTGCTGGTCTATTGGGCGTTCCGCGCCAACTACCGCGCCGCCGCCGCGTTCGAGGAGGTCGTGGTGACGCCGTCCGAACTGCGCGTTCGCAACGTCACTCATCGCGGCAAGGTCACCGAATGGACATCGAACCCGCTGTGGACGCGGCTCGATCGGGAAACGCACGAGGAATACGGGCTGCTGCGGCTCAATCTGGTTTCGCATGGCCGCAAACGGCCCATCGCAGGCTTTCTGGCACCAAGCGAGCGCGAGTCTTTCGCCGCTGCGCTGTCGGCGGCGCTCGGCGAAGCCAGACGCGGCCCGGTCCGGTCGACGGCCTGAGGCATGATCCCGAAAATCGGGCACCGGTTTCCCGCCTTCGCGAAGCCCGCTTCGGCGGGCGAAGGAAGATCGGAAAAGATATTGCCCAGAGAAACCGAGAAATCGGGTGGGCGGACCGCATAGCGCAGCCTAGATGGTGAGCCATGACGACGGAGACCGCCATGCTCTCGCCCGACCGCATCCCCGACCTTGCGCCGCTCGCCGCCGCGTCCGCCGACTACGACGTCGTTCGCCGTGCGCTGGCCCACATCAGCAAGCACTGGCGCAGCCAGCCGGAGATCGGCGCCATCGCCGAAGCCGCGGGCGTCACGCCCTCCGAGCTGCATCAGCTGTTCCGCCGCTGGGCCGGCCTGACGCCCAAGGCGTTCCTGCAGGCGCTCACCCTCGACCATGCCCGCGAGCTGCTGCGCTCGTCGGCGAGCGTGCTCGACGCCACTTACGAGGTCGGTTTGTCCGGCCCGGGGCGGCTGCACGATCTGTTCGTCACTCACGAGGCGATGTCGCCCGGCGAATGGAAATCCGGCGGCGAAGGCCTCACGGTCTCATACGGCTTCCACCCCTGCCCGTTCGGCTCGGTCCTGGTCATGGCGACGCCGCGCGGCCTGTGCGGCCTCGCCTTCGCCGACGCAGGTAAAGAAAAGGCCGCGCTCGCCGACATGCGCCGCCGCTGGCCCAAGGCGCGCTACGCCGAGGACTCCGCGCTGACCGCGCCGCTCGCCGCCCGCGTGTTCGATCCGAAGCTGTGGCGCGCCGACCGGCCGCTGCGCGTGGTGCTGATCGGGACCGACTTCGAGGTCCGGGTCTGGGAGACGCTGATGCGCATCCCGCTCGGCCGCGCCACGACCTATTCCGACATCGCCGGCTCGATCGGCAACCCCAAGGCCGCGCGCGCAGTCGGCGCGGCGGTCGGCAAGAACCCGCTGTGTTTCGTGGTCCCCTGTCACCGCGTGATCGGCAAGTCCGGCGAACTCACCGGCTACCACTGGGGCCTGACCCGCAAGCGCGCCCTGCTCGGCTGGGAGGCGGGGAAAGCGGCGGCGTAACCCCGGGGCAATCACGAATTCGGTCTGAACCACGTCCAGACCCAGATCGCGAACACGGCGGTCAGCACCAGGAGCACACTGCCCGCGATCACAACGATCCGCAGGCTGACCGTCGGAACGTTCGCGATGTAGCTGCCGAGCAGATAGATCGCGCCGCCGAGCAACCCGGCGAAGACGACAAATCCGACAATCCGCGCCATCGATCCCCCGCTCGACGCCGGTACCGCGCCCGAGATTAGCCCGGTTGACGATGGCATGGCGATCCACCACAACCGTCGCCGATTGAACCGCGCAACGTTCGGTTCACGTTGGGATCGTCAAGAATGCAGAAGCGCCGCCCCGTCATGCTGGTCGTGCTGGACGGCTGGGGCTGGCGCGAGGAGACGGCCGACAACGCCGTGCGCCTCGCCAGGACACCCACGTTCGACCGGCTGTGGGACACCTGCCCGCACGGATTTCTCCGCACCGACGGCCGCGAGGTCGGCCTGCCCGACGGCCAGATGGGCAATTCGGAGGTCGGCCATCTCAACATCGGCGCCGGGCGGGTGGTGATGCAGGACCTGCCCCGCATCGGCGACGCCGTAGCATCGGGGGAGATCGCGCGCATGCCCGCGGTCGAGAGCCTGATCGCGGCGTTGAAGACGAGCGGCGGCACTTGTCATCTGATGGGGCTCGTCTCGCCCGGCGGCGTGCATTCGCACCAGGACCATGCCGCGGCAATGGCGCATATTCTCGCCAATGCCGGCGTGCCGGCGGTGGTGCACGCCATCACCGACGGCCGCGATACCCCGCCGCAATCCGCCGCCGACGATTTGAAGCGGTTGACGGCTGCGCTGCCCGCATCGGTGCCGGTCGCGACCGTCTGCGGGCGGTACTACGCCATGGACCGCGACAAGCGCTGGGAGCGGGTGAAAAAGGCCTATGACGCCATGGTCGAGGCCGACGCGCCGCGTTTCCCCGATCCGCACGCCGCCATCGCCGACGCCTATTCCAGGCAGCAGTTCGACGAGTTCGTGATTCCCGCCGCCATCGGCGATTACCGTGGCATGAAGGACGGCGACGGCATTCTCTGCTTCAACTTCCGCGCCGACCGGGTGCGGGAAATTCTCGCCGCGATGCTCGATGCCAAGTTCGACGGCTTCCCGCGCAAGCGCGTGCTGCGCTTCGCCACCGCCGTCGGCATGGCGCAGTATTCCGACGCGCTGGACAAGCTGATGCAGACGATCTTCGCGCCGCAGACGTTTCCGAACATCCTCGGCGAAGTGGTGTCGGCGGCGGGCCGCACGCAGCTCCGCATGGCGGAAACCGAGAAGTATCCGCACGTCACCTACTTCCTCAACGGCGGGCGCGAGGAGCCCTACAAGGGCGAGGACCGCATCATGGTGCCCTCGCCCAAGGTCGCGACCTACGATCTGCAGCCGGAAATGTCCGCGCCGGAACTGACCGACAAGGCCGTCGCCGCGATCGACTCCGGAAAGTACGACCTGATCGTACTCAACTTTGCCAACCCGGACATGGTCGGCCATACCGGCAGCCTGCCCGCCGCGATCAAGGCGGTGGAGACGGTGGACTTTGGGCTCGGACGGATCGCCGATGCCGTCGAACGCTCCGGCGGGGCGCTGTTCGTCACCGCCGATCACGGCAATTGCGAAATGATGCGCGACCCCATCACAGGCGGGCCGCACACCGCGCACACTACCAATCCGGTGCCTGCGATGCTGGTCGGCGCACGCAACCGGCTGCTGGTCGAGCAGGGCCGGCTTGCCGACATCGCGCCGACGCTGCTCGAGCTGATGGAAATCCCGCAGCCAAAGGAAATGACGGGGCGTTCGCTGCTGCGAGGTTAGGCTCGCATTACCGGGCACTCTGCCACCCCCTGGAGGGGGAGGGCGGCGGGGCAAGCGGCAACGCCGCCGAAGTAATTAAAAATCCTTCAGCCCGAGCACATCCGCCATCGAGTAAAGCCCCGGCTTCTGGCCGCGCGCCCACAGCGCCGCGTGCAGCGCGCCGCGCGCAAAGATCATGCGGTCCTCGGCGCGGTGCACCAGCTCCACGCGCTCGGCGGGGCCGGCAAAGATCACGCTGTGTTCGCCGACCACCGTGCCCCCGCGCAACGACGCAAAACCGATGTCGCCGGGATTGCGCGCACCGGTTTCGCCGTCGCGGCCGCGTGCGGAATGCTGCGCCAGATCGATGCCGCGTCCAGCCGCCGCCGCGCGGCCGAACATCAGCGCGGTGCCGGACGGCGCGTCGATCTTCTTGTTGTGGTGCATTTCGAAGATTTCGATGTCGAAGCTCTCGTCGAGCGTCTTCGCCACGCGCTTGGTCAGCGCCGCGATCAGATTGACGCCGAGGCTGAAGTTGCCCGACTTCACCACCGCGGCGCTCTTCGCCGAGGCTTCGATCTTCGCGTCGTCGTCCTTCGAATGCCCGGTGGTGCCGACGATGTGCACCTTGCCCGCGGTCAGCCCTGCAAATCCAACGCTCGCCTTGGGCACGGTGAAATCCACGATGCCGTCGGCCTTCGCCAGCAGCGCCGCGGCGTCCGCCGACAGGGCGATGCCGTTTGCCGGCAGCCCGGACAACACCCCGGAATCCTGTCCGAGCAGCGGCGAGCGCGCGTCCTCCACCGCGCCCGCGAGCGCGAGCCCCTTGGTCTCGGCGATGGCGCGGATCAGCGTGCGACCCATGCGCCCGCCTGCCCCGGCCACGATCAATCGCATGTCGGACATCGTCAACCTCCGGCAGCCGTGCAACGCAACTCAGTTCTTGCCATCGTAGCCTTCGATGACGAGCAGATCGACATCCGCCTTGCCCATGCGCAGCGCCTTGGCCGCCTGGTACTCCGGCGAGCGGTAGCAGGCGATCGCCGCGTCGTAGCTCGGATATTCGATCACGACGGTGCGAGAGCGCATTTTTCCCTCGGTCACCTGCTGTTTGCCGCCGCGCACCAGGAAGCGCGCGCCGTACTTGCCGAACGCCTTGGCGTTCTCGGCCTGATAGGGCTTGTAGCCCTCCACGTCATGGATATCGACGTGGGCAATCCAGTAGCCCTTCAGCGCACCGGGCGCGGGCGGCGCGCCGATCGGCGGCGGCTGCGGGCCATCGTAGCCCTCGACAACCAGGAAGTCGCATTCGCAGTGGCCATCGCGCAGATGATGCGCGTGCGTGTACTCGGGCGAAGAATGAGCGGCGAGCGCCAGGTCGAACGAATCGAATTGGCGCAGGATGTTGCGCGCGCGCATCTTGCCTTCCATCACCTCGCGCCGGCCGCCGCGCGCCAGCAGCGTCGAGCCGTTGGTCTTATGCCAGGCGTCGGCTGTCGTGCGGTACGGCAGGAACTTGTCCATGTTCGGGACGTCGAGGTGCGGAATCCAGTAACCCTTGGGCATGCGTCCTCCTGTCATTCCGCCGCGGCCGCGATCTCGCGAACGATGGCGTCCGCAGCCTGCCTCGGGTCGGGCGCGGCGACAATCGGCCGGCCGACGACGAGATAGTCCGCACCGGCTGAAATCGCCGCGGCGGGCGTCTGAATGCGCTTCTGGTCGCCCTTGTCGGCGCCCTCGGGGCGGATGCCCGGCGTTACCAGCACCATGCCGTCGGAGACGATCGGCTTGATCTGCGCCGCCTCGGCGGCCGAGCAGACAAGACCGTCGACGCCGATGTCGCGCGCCTGTCCGGCGCGCTCGGCGACCAGCTCGGAAACCGTAAAGTCGTAGCCCGCGGCCGCAAGATCGGCGTCGTCGTAGGACGTCAGCACCGTCACCGCGAGGATGCGCAAGTTGGTGCCTTTGCGGGCGTCGACCGCGGCATGCATGGTCTGCGGATAGGCATGCACGGTGAGGAAGGTCGCGCCGAGTTTCGCAACGCTTTCCACGCCCTTGCCGACGGTGTTGCCGATGTCGTGCAGTTTGAGGTCGAGGAACACCCGCTTGCCCGAGCGCACCAGCGTCTCGGCAAATGCAAGCCCGCCCGCAAATGCGAGCTGATAGCCGATCTTGTAGAACGTCACCGCATCGCCGAGCTTCGCCACCATCGCTTCCGCTTCGGCAACGGACGACAGGTCGAGTGCCACGATCAGGCGGTCCCGCGGATTCATTGCGAAAGCTCCCGCGCCGCTTCTGTCAGCCGCTGCGCCACGCGCTTGAGCGCGTTCGCGGCACGCTCCTCCTTCAGATTGTCCATGTCGTCGAACGCCTCGCCCGCACGGAACACCGTGATCTGCTCGGGCAGCACCAGCGCGCCGCAGCCGAGCTCCAATACCTGCCGCAGCGCCATCAGCGAGCGCAGAGCGCCATAGGGCGAATCCGATGCACCGCCGAGCGCGAACACCCGGTTCTTGAACACCGCAAGCGGCGGCTCGCCGCGCTCGCGCACGCGCGAAATCCAGTCGATGGTGTTCTTCAGAAGCGGCGTGACCGACGCGTTGTATTCGGGGCTGGCGATGAACACGCCGGAATGCGCGGCCATCGTCTGCTTAAGCTTTGCGGCATTGCCCGGAACGCCCGACCTGGCTTCGAGATCGCCGTCGTAGATCGGCAAGGGATAGTCCTCAAGCGAGATGCGGGTCACTTCGGCCCCCGCGAGCGCCAGTTCCTTGGCCGCCAGCGCGGCCAGCCGCGCATTGTGCGAGCCGGTGCGGATCGAGCCGGCAAAGACCAGAATCTTGGAAGGCATGGACGGCTCCGGACCGCCGCCACAACTAGCATGTCGGGGTTCGACACGTCATGGCCGTCGCGGTTACGGCAGACCGTGGATCGTTCAGGATTTGCGGTAAACCCACACGCGCGCCGGCGGCACGTTGGTCCAGACCAGCTTCGAGGCTTCGCCGGTGATACCGGCCGCCCGCATCGGAACGGGCGTGACCATCGCGTAGGTGAACTGGATGAACGGCGCGGAGGGCGCCATCAGCTCGAACGCCTCGGACACGAGCCCGAGCCGCCGCTTGAACGGCTTGGTCTGCAGCGGCAGGCCCGACACGACCGCCGACGCCGGCTCACGCAACAGGCCGCCGAGCAAGTGCTGGATGCGATAGGCGTCGCCCTGGATCACGGTCGCTTCCGGATAGCGCGTCCGCAGCATCCGGCAGAACGTCGGGTTGAACTCGACCAGCACCAGCCGCGACGGCTCGATGCCCCGCTCCACCAGCGCCCGCGTCACTGCCCCGGTGCCGGAGCCAAGCTCGATCACAGGACCGGGCGCCTCCGGGTCGACGTAGCTCGCCATCATCCGCGCCAGCGCCTTGCCCGACGGGGTCACAGCCCCCATAGACAGCGGCTTCTCGATCCACGACCGGATAAACGCGACTTCGTCCAGAATCCGAACGCCGTTGCGCTGTTCGAATAAACGAATGCGCCGTTCGACCTTCTTTTCAAGCACTTGGAGGGCAAGCAATGGCATGGGCGACAACTGGCTTACGTCATTGCGGCATTTCGACCCAACATCGGTAAAGAACCGGCGCGCAGGGGTCAAGCCGGGTCAGCCGGAGCCGGTTCCGGTGCCGAAAAGCTCCTTGACACGGGCAAAGAAGCCCGCGGATTCCGGCTGGGTGTCCTTGGACGACAATTTTTCGAACTCGGACAGCAATTCACGCTGTTTCTTGGTCAAATTCTGGGGCGTCTCGACCACGACCTGGACGTACATATCGCCGGACTGCTTGGACCGCAGGACGGGCATTCCCTTGCCTGACAGCCGGAACCGGCGGCCGGATTGCGTGCCGGGCGTGATCTTCACCCGAGCCTTGCCGCCATCGATCGACGGCACCTCAAACTCGCCGCCGAGCGAGGCCGCCACCATCGACACCGGCACCCGGCAGTGCAGATCGGCGCCGTCGCGCTGGAAGAAGTCGTGCGCGGCGATCGACAGGAAGATGTAGAGGTCGCCCGACGGTCCGCCGCGGACGCCGGCCTCGCCTTCGCCGGCGAGGCGAATGCGGGTGCCGTCCTCCACGCCGGGCGGAATGTTGACCGAAAGCATGCGCTCGCGCGTCACGCGGCCCGAACCCGAGCACGACGGACACGGGTCCTCGATCACCTGGCCCCGGCCCTGACACACGGGACAGGTGCGCTCCAACGTGAAAAACCCGCCCTGGGTATGCCGGACGCGGCCGTGGCCGCCGCAGTGCTGGCAGGTCTTCGGCTTGGTGCCGGCCTTGGCGCCGGTGCCCGAACACGGCTCGCAGGTGACCGACGTCGGCAACCGCACCTGCGCATTCTTGCCGAGGTACGCCTCCTCCAGCGTGATCTCCATGTTGAAGCGCAGATCCGCGCCGCGCTCGCGGCCGCCGCTGCGCTGACGGCCGCCGGACATGCCGAAGATGCCTTCGAAGATGTCCGCGAAAGCCGAGCCGAAGTCGTTGCCGAAACCGTGCGCACCGTTGCCCGTGCCGCCCTGTTCGAACGCGGCATGGCCGAAGCGGTCGTAGGCGGCGCGCTTGTCGCCGTCCTTCAGCACGTCGTAGGCCTCGTTGACTTCCTTGAACTTGGCCTCGCAATCCTTGTCGCCGGGATTGCGGTCGGGATGGTGCTGCATGGCGAGCTTGCGATACGCGGCCTTCATGTCGGCTTCGCTCGCACCGCGCTGAACGCCCAGGGTTTCGTAGTAGCAGCGTTTAGCCACGCATTCCCCCGCTCGAGTCTACCGCTTCATGCGCGCGGGCGATCGGCCGGATCGCGGCGCAAAGTCCGGGGCATCGATGATAAAAAATAAGGCCCTCATCCTCAGAGACGGTCTCCGGTCTCTCCTGGATGAGGGCCATGCTTTGACTCCGGGCAATCAGGCGGACTTCTTCTTGTCGTCGTCGACCTCGGTGAACTCCGCGTCGACCACGTCCTCCTTCTTGCCGGCATCGCCGCCGGACGCGGCGCCGTCGCCGGAGCCCGGCTGAGCGGCCTCCTGCTGCGCCTTGTACATCGCCTCGCCGAGCTTCATCGAAGCCTGCGCCAGCGCGTTGGTCTTGGCCTGGATCGCGGCCGCGTCGTCGCCCTTGAGCGCTTCCTTCAGGTCCGCAATCGCGTCTTCGATCGCCTTGCGCTCGCCTTCGCCGACCTTGGAGCCGTGCTCGGCCACCGCCTTCTCGGTGGAGTGGATCAGCGCCTCGGCGTGATTCTTGGCCTCGACCTGCGCCTTGCGCTTCTTGTCGTCTTCGGCGTGGGCCTCCGCGTCCTTGACCATCTTCTCGATGTCGGCCTCCGAAAGTCCGCCGGACGCCTGGATGCGGATCTGCTGCTCCTTGCCGGTGCCCTTGTCCTTGGCCTGCACGTTGACGATGCCGTTGGCGTCGATGTCGAACGCGACTTCGATCTGCGGGACTCCTCGTGGCGCAGGAGGTATGCCGACGAGGTCGAACTGGCCGAGCATTTTGTTGTCGGCGGCCATCTCGCGCTCGCCCTGGAACACGCGAATGGTGACGGCGCCCTGGCCGTCCTCCGCGGTCGAGAACACCTGGCTTTTCTTGGTCGGGATCGTGGTGTTGCGGTCGATCAGCCGGGTGAACACACCGCCCAGCGTCTCGATGCCGAGCGACAGCGGCGTGACGTCGAGCAGCAGCACGTCCTTGACGTCACCCGCGAGCACGCCGGCCTGGATCGCCGCGCCGATGGCGACCACCTCGTCCGGGTTGACGCCCTTGTGCGGCTCCTTGCCGAACAATTGCTTCACGACCTCCTGCACCTTCGGCATGCGGGTCATGCCGCCGACCAGGACCACCTCGTTGATCTCGGCCGCGGACAGCCCGGCGTCCTTCAACGCCTGGCGGCACGGCTCCACCGTCTTCTGGATCAGGTCGTCGACCAGCGCCTCGAACTTGGCGCGGGTGAGCTTCATCGTGAGATGCTTCGGACCGGATGCGTCCGCGGTGATGAACGGCAGGTTGATCTCGGTCTGCGTCGTGGACGACAGCTCGATCTTGGCTTTCTCCGCGGCTTCCTTCAGCCGCTGCAGCGCGAGCTTGTCCTTGCGCAGGTCGATGCCTTGCGTCTTCTGGAACTCGTCGGCGAGATAGCTGACGAGCCGCATGTCGAAGTCTTCGCCGCCCAGGAACGTGTCGCCGTTCGTGGACTTCACCTCGAACACGCCGTCGCCGATTTCAAGAATCGAAATGTCGAACGTGCCGCCGCCCAGGTCATAGACCGCGATGACGCCGTTCTTCTGCTTGTCGAGACCGTAGGCCAGCGCGGCCGCGGTCGGCTCGTTGATGATGCGCAGGACTTCGAGGCCCGCGATCTTGCCGGCGTCCTTGGTGGCCTGGCGCTGGGCGTCGTTGAAGTAGGCCGGAACGGTGATGACGGCCTGGTCGACCTTCTGGCCGAGATTGGCCTCGGCGGTTTCCTTCATCTTCTGCAGGATGAAGGCGGAAATCTGCGACGGCGAATAACTCGCGCCGTCGGCCTCGACCCAGGCATCGCCATTCGAAGCCTTGGCGATCTTGTAGGGAACGAGCTTCTTGTCCTTCTCGACCATCGGATCGTCGTAGCGGCGGCCGATCAGGCGCTTCACTGCGAAGATGGTCTTCTCGGGATTGGTGACGGCCTGGCGCTTAGCCGGCTGGCCGACGAGACGCTCGCCGTCGTCGGTGAATGCAACGATCGAAGGGGTGGTTCGCATGCCCTCCGCGTTCTCGATCACGCGGGGAGTCTTCCCTTCCATCACGGCGACGCAGGAATTGGTGGTGCCGAGGTCGATGCCAATGACCTTGCCCATGTTAAGCCCTCTCTTTCACGGCAGACCGGCAGGACCCACGTGGGCGCCCTGAACCAGCCCCCAAATAAATACGCAGTTCGCCGCCCTCGGCGGCGTCATGGCTCATATAGGAGGGGGCCTTTGGGCCGCAAGGACTTCTTGACCCCCGTCAAGACCTTACCCGGTAAACCGCCAGAGGCTGCATGTCCGGGACCTTTTCCAGCCAGGGCGGAACGCGGCCGGCCTGCAATTGTCCCCAAAGACTCCGGCCGCGGGCGGGTTCGGCGAGACCGTCGGGCGGCCGCGGCCCGCAGGTCATCACATAGCGCGCGTTGGACTGTCTTAGGACCTCGCGCGCCTGCTCCGGCGGCGACGCAAGCGCGCGATGCGCGCCGACGATCCCGCGGGACAGCCGATGGTATGACGCGGCCATGGCCGAATGCGGGGTCAGGGCGAGGATATAAGGGCCGAAGCTGACGTCGGCCGCGATCAGCCCTCGCGGCAGTCCGGCCAGCGCCGCATAGCTCGCATTCAGGAGGCAATGCCGGCTCTCCGGGCGTGCGAAGCTATCCCTGTCTTGAAGGCCGGTCGCGTGCGCGACCGTGATCGCACCCGCCGACACCGCCATCGGCGTCAGCATCAGACCGGCGGCGACCTTTGCCGCAAGCAGACGCAGCCGCAGCAATTCGAACACCCGCGGCGCAAGCGCGGCCACCAAGGGCATGCCGAGCCAGATCGCGTAGGAATAGCCGCGGATGGCAAACCAGGTGGTGCCCGCAGCCGCGAGGAACATGGCGGCAGCGGTGATGAAACCGAAGTCGCGCCGCAGCCGCGGGTCGCCGGCGAGAACGATCCCCGCCAGCAGCGCCGCCACGGGGAATGCGGCAATGCCCGCGGCGGTCAGCGGCTTGGATTTGATCACCGCCAGCAGCGGCTGAAGCTCGCGGACATGATCGTGCCAGACCGGCCAGATCGCGGGATCGACGGTGGCGAACGGTCCGCGGATGCAGCGCGGTTCGAGCAGCAGGAACACCGCAAGTGCGAGGCTGCCCGCGCCCGCGACGGCAAGCGCCCGCGTCAGCGCTTGCGGATGCGCAAGCCTGCCGGCGAGGGCCAGCACAAGGCCCGCGCACACGGCGGCGGCCATGCCGTTAACCGCAATCGAATCGCATGCGGGCGTCTCCCAGCGCCACGGCGGAACGCTGACGAGGAATGCCGCGAAGGCCGAAGCGGCTAGCGACAGCCCGTAGTCGCGGAGCGCGCGTGCGGCGATCGCATCGGCGACGCTGCGCAGCGCGAGCATCGCGCCGCAGACCGCGAGGTACGGCAGACTCTCGAAGCCCACGGCAAGCGCGAATCCACTCAGCGCGCCTGCGGCCGCAGCAATCCATCGCGCGCGATCCGACCACACGACCGCAGCCGCGACCAGAAGCGTGAGCGCGATCTGGACATTGTGATGATCGATGCGTCCGGGCGTGAACTGCTGATAGGCCGGCACGCCGACCAGCGCGAGCAGCAATGCAATCGTCGCCGCCTCGCGTCCCGCGATCCGCCAAGCGATCGCGGTCATTCCGGCGATGGTCGGCAGCAGCCATAAGAGCGGCCACCACGCGCGCATCAGCCGCTCGGCGGCGGCCTGATCGGCGAACAGCCGGAAGATCGAATAAAGCCCGGCCAGGCCCGCGTCGATCAGGCGCGACCAGTGCGAGTCGTAGCCCTCCGGCGGCTGCAGGCGCGTCACGTGCAGATCGAACCAGCCGCCGAACAGGCCGGCGCCGCCGAGCCATGTCCGCATCTGCACCAGCCGCATGGCGTCGTCGGTATCCAACAGCGTTTCCGCGGTCTGGTCCCAGAACTGAACCAGCAGGGCCAATGCGGCGAGCAGCCACACCAATGCCACCAGGATCGCGATATTGGGCTGGCGCAACAGGCTTGCGGGCATGGTCCGGCCATGGCGCGGGACGCGCCAAAGGGTCAAGAGATCGCCCAACCGGGTTGAGTTTCGCTTAACACAGCGGCATATCGGCTCCAATGAACCGCGCTTCGGGAATCGGATCGCTGGCGGCGGGCATCGCAACCGCCCTCTGGATTGCTGTCGCAGGAGCCGCGGAAGCGGTATTTCCGCCGGCCTCGTTGCTGGGTCTTGTGCCGCCGCCCGGCATGACGGCCAGCAGCAGCTTCCCGGGCTTCCAGGACGAGACCAACAACGCCTACATCCGGCTGGTCGCCCTGCCGGGAGGCGCGTTCGCGGAAATCGAAAAGACCATGACCAATGATGCCTTGCGCAAGCAGGGCATGGCGGTCGACAAACGCGAGTCGCTCAAATTGCCGGGCGGCCGGGCGATCCTGCTGTCCGCAAGGCAGCAAGCCGACGGGATTCAAATCCGCAAGTGGCTTCTCATCGTACCGCTGAAGGACGTCACCGCGCTGGTGTCGTTCGAAATGCCGGTCCAGGCCGCGTCGCGCTATCCAGACGCGGCGATCCGCAAGGCGCTCGTGAGCGTCGTGGCGCGCGCCAAGGTGCCCGACGAAGAGCAGCTTGCGCTGCTGCCGTTCCGCGTCGGCGAAATGGCCGGAATGCGGGTGGCGCGCGTCGTGCCGGGCGTCGCAGTTCAGCTCACGGACGGACCCAAGGACTCCTTCGACGACGCCACGGACCAGCCGCATGTTGTGATCTCGGTGGCACCCGGCGGGCCGGCGCGGCTCGACGATCGCGATAACTTCGCCCGCCTCGCGTTCACCGGACTGCCGGCGCTGAAGGACGTGAAGCTCGTCAACTCGGAATCGATGCGGATCAGCGGCCTGGCCGGTCACGAACTTCGCGCCGAAGGCAAGGACGCAAAGAGCGGCTCCGAGATCGTCGTGGTGCAATGGCTGCGCTTCGGCACCGGCGGCTACATGCGCATTCTGGCGTTCGCGCCGAAAGAGAACTGGAACCAGTCGTTCACCCGCTTTCGCGCGGTGCGCGACGGCCTCGGCAACCGCTGAGCTACTTGCTCTCGCCAGCGGCGCCGGGACCGCCATTGCCCGCGGCTTCGGACGGCGCCTTCGGACCACCCTTGGCGACCGCGACCAGCGCCGGACGCAGCACCCGCTCGCCGATCGAATAGCCCGCCTGCACCACCTGCACGACCGTGCCCGCGGGCACCGTCGGATCCTCGGCCTCGTACATCGCCTGGTGGCGATTGGGATCGAACTTCTGGCCTTGCGCCTCGATCCGCCTCACGCCGTGCTTCTCCAGCGCGTTCGCCAACTCGCGTTCGGTCAGCTCCACGCCATCGAGCAGCGCCTTGACGCCGTCGTCGGCCTGCTGGCGCGCTTCGGCGTCGAACGCATTCAGCGCGCGATGCATGTTGTCTGCGACGCCAAGCATGTCGCGGGCGAATGCGGTGACGCCATAAGCCCGCGCGTCCGCCACCTCCCGCTCGGTGCGCCGGCGCAGGTTTTCCATCTCCGCCAGCGTCCGCAGGAGCCGGTCCTTCGTCTCGGCGACCTCGCGCTCGCGATCGGCAAGCTCGCGCTCCAGCGCCGTGGACGGCACGGATTCGGCAGGCGGTGCGTCCGCATTCGCCGGCTCGCCGGGTCCGGGCGCCGGTTGCTTCATCTCGGTGTCGTTCATGGCGTCCCGGATATCAGGGCAACGGGCGCAAAAATCAAGCGTCGCGCGCGGCTGCCGCGTACGGGCGGCCTTCGGCGCGCCTCAGCGCGCCTGCGGCATGCAAATGTCCAGGAAGCCCATGACCGGCGGCCAGGACAGCCGGGCGGCTTGGTCGTTGGCCGCCACCTTGCGCAGGTCAGGCCGCATGAAGCTGTGCACCGCGTCCGGATGGACCTGGGAGAAGGTCGGCACCTTCCGCCCGTCCAGCACGTCGCGCAGCTTGAGGAACACCGGATGCAGAAGCACTTCGTCGGCGGTGCCGTGAATGACATGAACCGGGCACGGAATCTCGGCAGCCAGCTTGAGCGCATCGAGGGTCTGGTTCGGCTGGTTGGGGACGCGGATCGACGGATAGAAGGCAACGCAGGCCGACAGCCGCTTGTCCTTGGCCGCCAGCAGGACCGCATAGCGGCCGCCGAGGCAGAAGCCCATGACGGCGACCGCAGGCAAACGCAGCGTGTCGGCCAGATGGCTCACGCACGCACCCATCGATTCGAGGGCGTCGTCGCTCAGCTTGGCCGCATGCGGGCGCGCCGCCGTGGTGTCGGCCGGCGCCGGCATGCCGGGATAGGGATTCCAGACCATCGCGGTGTAACCGGCCTCCGCCAGCAAGCGCGCGAACTCCTTCATCGGCGGATCGACCGCCGTGATGGTCGGCAGGATGAGCACGCCGCCGCGCGGCCGCTCGGCGTGGGCGATTTGGCCTTCGACGCGGCCCTGCGCGATGTCCTCGGTGCGGATCATGACGTTTCCTCGTTGTGTGGAGTTTAGATGGCCGGGTGCAGCGCGCGTCAGCCGGCCAACAGCTTTCCCACCACCTTGGCGGTGTAGTCGACCATCGGGATGACGCGCGCGTAGTTGAGGCGCGTCGGGCCGATCACGCCGATCACCCCGACGATGCGTCCGGCGCGGTCGTGGTACGGCGCGATGATGGTCGAAGAACCCGACATCGAGAACAGCTTGTTCTCCGAGCCGATGAAGATGCGCACGCCTTCGGCGCTTTCCGCGCGGCCGAGCAGATCGGCCACTTCGCGCCGCGTTTCCAGATCGTCGAACAAGAGCCGGATGCGTTCGAGGTCCTCGAGCGCCCTCAGGTCTTCGAGCAGATGAGCCTGCCCGCGCACGATCAGCTGGCGGTCGGCACGTTCGCCGCCGGACCAGCTCGCCAGCCCCGCCGCCACCACCTTCTGCGTGAGCTGATCGAGCTCGGCCTGGCCCTGCGCCAGCGCCCGCTCCAATTCCGTACGCGCCTCAGCCAGCGTCTTGCCACGGATGCGCGCGTTGAGATAGTTGCCGGCCTCGACCAGCGCCGACGGCGGCAGGCCGATCGGCAAATTGAGAATGCGGTTCTCGACCTGCCCGTCCTCACCGACCATCACCGCCAGCGCCTGCGTCGGGTCGAGCTGCACGAACTCGATGTGCTTGAGCCGCACGTTGGCCTTGGCGGCAAGCACCACGCCGGCGGCGCGGGTCAACCCCGACAACAGGCCGGAGGCTTCGGCGAGCACATTCTCGACCGACTTGCCGGCGCCCGCGACCTGCGCCTCGATCTGCTTGCGTTCGTTGTCGTTAAGATCGCCGACCTGCATCAGCGCATCGACGAAAAATCGCAGGCCTAGTTCGGTCGGCAGCCGTCCCGCAGACGTATGCGGCGCGTAGATCAGGCCGAGCTGCTCAAGGTCCGCCATCACGTTGCGCACCGAGGCGGGCGACAACGGAGTCGTGATCAGGCGCGACAGATTGCGCGAGCCGAGCGGCTCGCCGGTCGTGAGATAGCTCTCGACGATCTGACGGAAAATCTCGCGCGAGCGCTCGTTGAGCTGCGCCAGACTGACCTGCGACTTGCCGATCGGAACGTCCTGGGACACGCGGCAACACCCTTATCCCGTCATCCGGCAAGCAGAATTGTCCATTCGGACGCGGGTCCGCAAGTCCGGCCGGGTACGGCCATGCGTCTAATCGGGAAAGCCGTAGAGCCGGCCCGGATTGTCGGCGAGGATTTTCCGCCGCGTCGTCTCGTCGGGCGTCCACGCGTTGAACAGGTCGAGCAGGTGCCCGGCGTTCGGCATTTCGCCCTCGATCCGCGGGTGCGGCCAGTCGGTGCCCCAAATCAGCCGGTCGGGGTTGGCGCGAACCAGCGCCTCATGGAAAGGCTGGGCATCCGGGTAGTCCGGCGCGCGGGTCGAGAGCCGGTGCGCGCCGGACATCTTGACCCAGCATCCGCCCTCGCCGACCAGCCGAACGAGGCTCTGGAAGCCCGGCGTGCCGATGCCGGCGCGCGCGTCGGTGCGGCCCATGTGGTCGATCACCACCGGCAGACCGATCTCCTTCAGCACCGGGATGGTGTCTGGCAGATCCTTGCAGTCGATCCAGAGCTGCATGTGCCAGCCGAGGTCCTTCATCAGCGGCGCGAGCCTTTTGGCATTTTCCAACGTGACGCCGCCGCGGTAATGCAGCTGGCCGCCGCGAAAAAAGTGATTGAACCGCAGCGCACGCACGCCGAGTGCGGCCCAGCGCCGCAATTCCACGGCGGGAACGCCTTCATCGGCAACCGCGACCCCGCGCAGCCGGCCGGGGTTGCGTTCCAACGCATCCAGCATCGCCGAATTGTCGCGGCCGTGCGCGCTGCCCTGCACCAATGCGCCGCGCGCAAAGCCGAGCGTATCGAGCATGCCGAGATACTTCTCCAGCGGCGCGTCCGGCGGCGTGTAGCTGCGGTCGTCGGCGTATGGAAATCGCGACGCAGGACCGAATACGTGGGCGTGCGTGTCGCAGGCCTTCGGGGGGGTCGGTACGCGCGGACGGTTCGGCGGCAGCGGTGCGGGGCACATCGGGATCGTGGTCAAGGCATTTCCTTTCGCAATTCCGCGGGCGGGCAAGGCGGCAATCTGTTATCCTGAACAGGCAATGGTCAAGAAGCCGCGGCGGTTCGAGGGCCCTCGCGGCGCCAACCAGAACCTCGATTCAGGGAACAGGGAGGAATGCCGCAATGATAACTGTCTTTCGTATGTTCGCGGCCGCAGGGCTGGCGCTATGGAGCGTGGCGGCCGCGGCGCAGGATTATCCGAGCAAGCCGATCACGATCATCGTGCCGTTCGGTCCGGGCAGCGCGACCGACACGATCACGCGCGTCGTCGGACATGAACTCAGCGTGGCGCTCAAGCAGACCGTCGTGGTGGAAAATCGCGTCGGAGCCAACGGCGCGATCGCGGGATCGTTTGTCGCGCGCGCGGCGCCCGATGGCCACACGTTGTTCATGAGCACCAACTCGCCGCATTCGGCAGTGCCGTTCCTGATGAAAATTCCTCCCTATGACGCGGCGAAGGATTTCACGCCGATCACGCGGATGGGCAGCTACACCTCATGCTGGTCACGCATCCCAGCATCCCCGCAAAATCGGTCAAGGACCTGATCGCCCACATCAAGGCCAATCCGGGCAAGCTCACCTACGGCAGCGCCAACACGTCCGGCGTCGTAGCCGGCGCGACGCTCAAGCACTGGGCCAAGCTCGACATCACCCACGTGCCCTACAAGAGCGCGCCGCCCGCCGTCCAGGATCTGCTGGCCGGACGCATTTCCATCATGTTCAACGACTTCACCACGGCCATCCCCCACGTCCGGGCCAAGACAATGAACGCGCTCGCGGTGACGCGGCTCAAGCGCAGTTCGCTGTTCCCCGAACTCCCGACCATGGACGAAGCGGGCGTGACCGGATTCGACATGGATTCCTGGGCCGGCATCTTCGGCCCGGCGAAAATGCCGCCCGAGGTCGTCAAGCGGCTCAACACCGAGCTGCGCAAGATCATCGACAGCGAAAATGTAAGGACCAAGCTTCGCACCGCAGGCTTCGAAGCGTTCTCAAGCTCGGCGGAGGAGCTGGACTCCTTCGTCAAGGAACAACTCGCGAAGTGGGGCAAGATGGTCAAGGACGCCGGCATCCAACCGGAGTGACCCCGGCCACCGCGCCTCTTGCCGGTCCCGTTTCCGGCACGTAAAGCTTGCTCGGCGCGCAGCGATAGCGTTTTCAAGCGAAGTGGGTACCGGTTCGCGTGAAGAAAACGCGTCAGCATTAGAAGCCAGAACCCCGGCTTTGATTCCATCGGAGCCGGGGCTCTGGCGCGCCGAGCGAGGACCACGACATGCGGCCGAGCCGCCGACAGCCCGACGAGCTTCGCGCCGTATCGCTCGAGCGCGGCGTGGTGAAATACGCCGAAGGCTCCTGCTTCGTGAAGTTCGGCGACACCCACGTGCTGGTGACGGCGACGCTGGAGGACCGGCTGCCGCCGTGGCTCAAGGGCCAGGCGCGAGGCTGGATCACCGCCGAATACGGCATGCTGCCGCGCGCGACCCACGAGCGCACCCGCCGCGAAGCATCCGCCGGCAAGCAGAACGGCCGCACCATCGAGATCCAGCGCCTGATCGGGCGCAGCCTGCGCTCGGTGGTCGACCTGCCCGCGGTGGGCGAGCGGCAGATCACCATCGACTGCGACGTGATTCAGGCCGACGGCGGCACCCGCACCGCGTCGATCACCGGCGCCTGGGTCGCGCTCTACGACTGCCTCGCCTGGATGCGCACGCGGGAGATGATCAAGAGCGATCCGCTGCGCGATCACATCGCGGCGATTTCCTGCGGCGTGCACAAGAACGTGGCCGTGCTCGATCTCGACTACGCCGAGGATTCCGACGCCGAGACCGACGCCAATTTCATCATGACCGGCACCGGCAACATCGTCGAAGTGCAGGCCACCGCCGAGAAGACGCCGTTCAGCGAGGAGCAGTTCCTCGCCCTGCTGGCGCTGGCGCGCAAGGGCATCGGCAAGCTGGTCGATCTGCAGAAGATGGCGGTGATGTGAGCGCGCACCGCAAGATTTCCGACCGCCTCGTTATCGCAACCCACAATCCGGGCAAGCTTGCCGAGATGCGCGACCTGCTCGCGCCCTACGGTGTCGACGCCGTGTCGGCCGGCGAGCTCGGCCTGTCCGAACCCGACGAGACCGGAACGACGTTCCGCGCCAACGCCCGCATCAAGGCCGCGGCGGCGGCCAAGGCTTCGGGTCAGCCCGCTTTCGCCGACGACTCCGGACTTGCCGTGGACGCGCTCGATGGAGAGCCCGGCATCTATTCGGCGCGCTGGGCCGGGCCGGACAAGGACTTCCGCGCCGCCATGAACGAGGTACAGACCCGGCTGATGAAGGTCGGCGCCAAGGCGCCGGAGCGCCGCCGCGCGCACTTCGTTTCGGCGCTGTGCGTCGCCTGGCCGGATGGCCATATCGAGGAGTTCGAGGCCACGGTCGGCGGCATCGTGGTGTGGCCGCCACGCGGCGACAAGGGCTTCGGCTACGATCCGCTGTTCCTGCCCGACGGATACACCCGGACCTTCGGCGAGATGCCGAGCGAGGAGAAGCACGGCCTGCCGCCGCACGGGCTTGGGCTGTCGCACCGCGCCCGCGCCTTCGTGAAACTGGCGGCAGCCTGCCTGGAACCTCGCAAGGGTTAACGCGCGATATCGCTCATGCGCGGTAGTGACGCCGACCCACGAAACTGCCATATGCTCCCATCATGACGAGCGCCAACGAGCCGGCCTTCGGCATTTATGTGCACTGGCCGTTCTGCCTGTCGAAGTGTCCGTACTGCGACTTCAACAGCCACGTCCGCCACGGAGGCGTCGACGAGGCGCGATTCCTGCGTGCGTTCGAGACCGAGATCGCCACGACCGCGGCG
The DNA here is from genome assembly GCA_016869215.1 of Alphaproteobacteria bacterium. Taxonomy (GTDB): domain Bacteria; phylum Pseudomonadota; class Alphaproteobacteria; order Rhizobiales; family Xanthobacteraceae; genus Z2-YC6860. The sequence goes on from VGEP01000006.1 coordinate 88,433, forward strand.
CGCACCGGTCCGCGCACGGTGACCAGTGTGTTCCTCGGTGGCGGAACGCCGTCGCTGATGCAGCCAGCAACCGTCGGCGGCATCCTCGATGCGATCGGGCGCAATTGGTCGGTGGCGCCCGGCGCCGAGGTGACGCTCGAAGCCAATCCGACCAGCGTCGAAGCGACACGCTTCCGCGGCTATCGCGCGGCAGGCGTGAACCGCGTGTCGCTCGGCGTGCAGGCGCTCGACGACGCGGCGCTAAAGGAACTCGGCCGCCTGCACACGGCGCAGGAGGCGCTTGACGCGGTCGCGGTCGCGCGCGCCAATTTCGACCGGTATTCGTTCGATCTCATTTACGCGCGGCCGCGGCAGTCGCCGCAGGCCTGGGCGGAGGAACTCCAACGCGCCATCGCCGAGGCCGCCGAGCACCTGTCGCTCTATCAGCTCACCATCGAGGACGACACGCCGTTCGCCGCGCTGCACGCGGCCGGCAGGATTGCGACGCCTGACGACGACACGGCGCGCGCATTGTTCGATGTGACGCAGGAAATCTGCGACCGTGGCGGGCTTCCCGCCTACGAAGTGTCGAACCATGCGCGGCCCGGCGCGGAATGCCGGCACAATCTGGTCTACTGGCGCGCGCATGAATACGCCGGCATAGGCCCCGGCGCGCACGGCCGGATCGACGTCGGCGGCGTGCGCCGCGCGACCGCGACCGAGCGGCGGCCGGAAGCTTGGCTTTCGAGGGTGGAAACCGGCGGCCACGGGCTCGTGGTCGACGACGCGCTGACCGGCGAAGAGCGCGGCGACGAGTTCCTGCTGATGGGGCTCCGCCTCGCCGAAGGCATCGATCCTGCGCGCTATACCTCGCTCACCGGCCGGACGCTCGACCCGGGCCGCGTCGCAGCGCTCGCTTCATACGGCTTCGTCGAGCGTGGCCGTGACGGCGTGCTGCGCGTAACGCGCGCCGGATTCCCGGTGCTGGACGCCGTGGTGGCCGACCTCGCCGCCTAGATTTGCGCCCTCCGGAGCCGCCGGCCGCGGCAAGGGAACCGCGCCCCATCGTCGCCGTTATCTACGGACAATCTCGCGTTGTTCGATCAACGGGGCCACTCCGCATGAATGGCCGAGGCGATCCTACGATCCGCCGTCTCCTTTGCGTGTTCCCGCGCTACGCGCCCTCGTTCGGCTCGTTCGAGTTCTCCTATCCCCTCACCGACGGCGTGCGCGCCTTCATGCCGCCGCAGGGGCTCCTGGTGATCGCCGCGGCCGCGCCCCGGCATTGGCAGGTCCGCTTCATCGACGAGAACATCGCGCCGGCGACCCGCGATGACTTCGCCTGGGCTGACGCGGTGTTCGTCAGCGGCATGCATGTGCAGCGCCGGCAGATGGAGGACATCCGCCGCCGCGCGCATGCGCTGGACAAGACCGTGGCGCTCGGCGGCTCGTCGGTGTCGGCTTGTCCGGAGCACTATCCGAACTTCGATTACCTGCACGTCGGCGAGCTGGGCGACGCCACCGAGGAGCTGTTCGCGCGGCTCGACGACGATCCGCGCCGGCCGCCGGCGCAGATCGTGCTGACCACGCGCGAGCGGCGCGACCTGACCGCGTTTCCAATTCCGGCCTACGAGCTGGCCGAGCTGCCACGCTATTTCATCGGCAGCATCCAGTTCTCCAGCGGTTGTCCTTACCAGTGCGAATTCTGCGACATCCCCGCGCTCTACGGCCGCGTGCCGCGGCTCAAGACCCCCGCGCAGGTCTGCGCCGAACTCGACAAGCTGCTGGCGGGCGGCCTTGTCGGCGCGGTCTATTTCGTCGACGACAATTTCATCGCGCACAAGCGCGCGGTGCGCGAACTGCTGCCGCATCTCATCGAGTGGCAGAAGCACAACCACTACCCCTATTCCTTCGCCTGCGAGGCCACGCTCAACATCGCCAAGCGGCCGGAAATTCTTGCGCCGATGCGCGAGGCGCGGTTCGACACGGTGTTCTGCGGCATCGAGACGCCCGATCCGGACGCGCTCAAGTCGATTTCCAAGGAACACAACATGATGGTGCCGATCGTCGAGGCGGTGGGCACACTGAACGGCTACGGCATGGAGGTGGTGTCGGGCATCATCCTCGGTCTCGACACCGACAAGCCGGAGACCGGCCGGCATTTGCTCGAATTCGTCGAGCGGTCGAAAATCCCGATGCTGACCATGAACCTGTTGCAGGCGCTGCCGCGCACGCCGCTGTGGGACCGGCTCAAGCGCGAAGGCCGGCTGATCGATGACGACGACGGCCGCGAGTCCAACGTGGACTTCCGGCTGCCCTACGGCGAGGTGCTGTCGGCCTGGCGCGAGTGCATGCGGATCGCGTTCAGCCCGGAAAAGCTCTACGCCCGATACGAGCATCAGGTCGCCGCGACCTATCCCAACCGCATTGCGCTGCCGTTCAGCGGGCCGCGGGCGTCATGGCGCATGATCCGGACGGGGCTGACGATGCTGCGCAGGATCGTGTGGCACGTCGGCATCCGGGGCCACTATCGCCGGGTGTTCTGGCGCTTCGCGCTGGCGAGGCTGCGGCACGGCGAGATCGAGGCGCTGATCATGGTGGCGCTGGTGGCCCACCATCTGATCCTGTTCGCGCGCGAAGCCTCCTCGGGCCGCCGCGACGCGTCGCATTACGCGTTCAAGCCGCGCGCGTCCCTCGTCCCTGCGGAGTGAACCGGTGCGTCAAGTTCCAGAACCGCCGAACGCGCGCGGCGGAGGACTGACGATCTGGGCGCCGCCCGGCGCGACGCGGAACACCGCAAGGCCGCGCTGGTTGGTGCCGTCGTTGCGGAAGCGGAACAGCCCGTCGATGCCGGAAAAGCCGGATGGATTGGTCAGCACCTGGTCGGTGAAGCGTTGGTCGCCCTGCGTCTTCACCAGCGCCGCAACCAGCGCGACCGAGTCGTAGGCGAGCGTCGCAGTGCGGACAGGGTCCTGGCCGTAGCGGCTGCGGTAACGCGCCGAAAAGTTGCGGAAGCCGGCCGAGTCGGGCGCCGCAAACCACGCCCCTTGCAGCGCCTGGTCGGCGGAAATCCGCGGGTCGTCCCACAGGCCGGTGCCGAGCAGTTGCACGCGGCGCGTATTCAGGCCGGCAGTCGCCAGCGCCTGAACCACCGTCGGCACGGCGTCGGCGCCGTCGGGGACGAAAACCGCGTCGGCGCCGCGCGCAGCCTGCGCCACCAGTCGCGCCGGAGTCTGCATCTTCGCCGGGTCGAGGTCGTAGCGTTCGAGCGCGACGATGCGCGCGCCCTTGCGCGCCACCGCCTGCTTGAACTCGCCTTCAACCACGGTGCCGTAGGCGTTGTCCGGCAGCATCGCGGCGAACGAGCGCTTGCCGTTGGCGGTGGCGTAATCGACGATCCGGTTAACGTCGGTCTCCGGCAGGAAGCTCAAAAGATAGACGCCGCGCGCGGCGACGCTGGCGTCGGTCGAATACGCGATCACCGGAATGCCGCGGCTGCGCGCCACTCCGCCGACGGCGCCGACCGAGTGCGCAAACAGCGGCCCGAGGATGATCTCGGCGCCTTCCTGAACCGCCTGCTGCGCCGCCTGCTGAGCGCCGCCGGCCGTGCCGGCGTCGTCCTTCAGCAGAAGCTGAACGTTCGGACTGTTGAATTCCGCGAGCGCCATCTCCGCGGCGTTCTTCATCGACTGCGCCGCAATGCCTGCGTTGCCGCCGGCCGACAGCGGCAGGATCATCGCGACGCGAACCTGTCCGGTTCCGATGGCCGTGCTTTCGGGCTGCGCCGGAGGCGGCGGCGTGGACGGCGAGCCGGTGTTGAACAGGTCGCCCATTCCGGAGCACGCCGATATGACCGCGGCGGCGCAGGCCAGCAGCGCGCCGAGCACGGCGCGGCGCGCGCGCGGCGCGGACAGATAGGCTGGCGTGGCCGGAACCATGGCCGGTCTCCTCGGTGGCGGCATCAGGCGACGCCGCCATTACGCATCGGCAACGGGGCATAATGTCGGCGATAGGTTAACCAAATGGAAAGCATAACGAATCCTGACCGCCCCAATCGCAGCACTGCCGCACTCAAAATGCCGCAGCCGGCGCAGCGCCCGGCCGCCCGCGACATTCCGGTACCCCGTTCCGGCCGGCCCCCGTTAGAGTGCCCGCCATGCGCGAAACCCACCCCAAGACTTACGTGCTCGCGGACCGGCCGGTCGAAGCGCCCCGCCTGGCCGGCGGGCTCCATATCGTCGCCACTCCGATCGGGAACCTGCGAGATATCAGTCTGCGGGCGCTCGAAACCTTGGCGGCGGCCGACACGATCGCCTGCGAGGACACGCGCGTGGCCCGCAAGCTCCTGGACCGCTATGGGATAAACACGCCGCTCGTCCCTTACCACGAGCACAACGCCGCAGCCGCCCGGCCGAAGCTGCTGGCGCGGCTGGCGGACGGCGCATCGGTCGCACTGATCTCCGACGCCGGCACGCCGCTCGTTTCCGATCCCGGCTTCAAGCTGGTGCGGACGGCTCGCGACGCCGGTCACGCCGTTTTCGCAGTGCCCGGCGCGTCGGCCGCGCTGGCCGCACTGACCGTCGCGGGGCTTCCGACCGACCGCTTCTTCTTCGAAGGATTTCTGCCGGCCAAGGAAGGGCAGCGCCGCAGCCGGATCGCGGAACTCGAACACATTCCCGCAACCCTGGTGATCTATGAAAGCGGCCCGCGGCTCGCGAGGACGCTCGCCGACCTTGCGGCGGGATTGGGCGCACGCGAAGCCGCCGTATGCCGCGAACTGACCAAGCTGCATGAGGAGGTGCGGCGCGGGGATCTCGCCCAGCTCGCACACGACTACACGCAGGGCGCGGAAACGCGCGGCGAGATCGTCATCGTCGTGGCGCCGCCATCCGCCGATGCGCCTCCCGATGCGAACGAAGTCGATGCCATGCTGCGCAACGCGCTACGGCGGGCGTCGGTGAAAGACGCCGCAGCCGAAGTGGCGACCGCCACCGGACTGCCGCGCAGGGACATCTACAAGCGGGCCATCGCGCTCGCCGACGAGGCGGACGATGGCGCGGCGAACTGACGGCCATCCGCCGCCGCGGCCCGAGCGTGTGGCGGCGTTCCGCATCGGGCTTTCGGCCGAAAGCCGCGCCGCGGCCTATCTCGTTGCCAAGGGCTACCGCATCGTGGCGCGGCGTTTTCGCAGTCCCGTCGGCGAGGTCGATATCGTGGCTCGCCGCAAAGGCGTTCTGGTTTTCGTCGAGGTCAAGGCGCGGGCAAGTCTCGACGCAGCGGCGGAGTCGCTCCAGCAGCGCCAGCAACGCCGGATCGCAGCCGCGGCGTCGGCGTGGCTCGCCGCGCACCCCGAGGACGCCGAGAGCGACATCCGGTTCGACGCAGTGCTGGTCGCGCCCGGCCGCATCCCGCGTCATATCCCGGCGGCGTTCGACGCCGAATAGCGTCGTTTGCATTCGAACGCGGCGTAACCGGCCCGTCGTCCTCGCAAATTCGTGATCGGAGCCTCCACCGACCGGTGGACGCAATTGCGCCTGTGCGCTCGTAGGTTCCCCGCCCGATCGGCCGAGCGGCGCAACGGTGCGCTGAGACGGGACGACTTCGGGAGGAGAATTCGCCATGCGCCAGCCCATCGTCGCAGCCGCAGTACTCGCCGTTTCAACCCTTGTCGCGCAAACCGCCTGGGCGAAGACGTTCCCGATCAGGTTTGTGGACCGTGACACCCTCGCTGCCGCTTGCAAGAAGCACGCCGGCGCCACCTCCTACAGCCAGAGCGGCGGCATCTATGGTTGCGTGGGCGCGGGTGTCGTGGAATGCAACGACAACACCAAGACGTGCACGGGCACCACCAATCGTGGTGGCCCGTCGCAGGACTTCAGGGTCGTTTTGGGAATCTTCGCACCGGCCAAGCCTTCGAAGCCTCAGGGCGTTTTCGGGGCGGGCATTCTGGAAAGCGGCCCCGCCCTCGGCAGCCAAGGACCGTCAGCGACCGGTGCACCCGCGAGCTCCGGCGCGCCGTCCGCACCGCCAGTGATCATCCGCTGAACGCGCCAAAGCGGCGTGCAGTACGGCCGCGCGTCCTGCCGGGCGCGCAGCGTCACCCCGCACGAAGCTTCTCGGAGAAGGCCTCAACCTGATCTCGAACGCGATGGGCGATCTGTCCGAGCTGATCCGCCACACTTCTGACGGTGGCGACGCTGTTGCGCGTGTTGGCGGTCGCGTCGCCGACACGCCCGACCTCCTCCGCGGTTTCCACCGTGCGCTTGGCGGCCACATCGACACTGCGCGCAATCTCCTGCGTCGCCGCGCCCTGCTCGGTCACCGCCGCCGCGATCGCACCGCTGATCGCATTGATGTCCCGGATGGTCCGTTCGATTGCCCCGATCGCCGAAATCGACCGGTGTGCGGCGTGCTGCATTCCCGCGATCTGCGCCGCGATGTCCTCGGTCGCACGCGCGGTCTGTCCGGCCAGCGCCTTGACCTCGTTCGCCACCACCGCAAAGCCCCGGCCCGCCTCCCCGGCGCGCGCGGCCTCGATGGTGGCGTTAAGCGCCAGGAGATTGGTCTGCTCGGCGATGTCGGTGATCAGGTTGACGACGTCGCCGATGCGCTTTGCGGCGTCGCCCAGTTCCTGAACCGCGGCATTGCTGCGCTCGGCGTCGCTCACGGCCTTTTCCGCAATCGCATTTGACTGCGCCATCTGACGCTCGATCTCCGCCACCGACATCGCCAGCTCGTCCGCAGCCGCCGCAATGTCGCGCACGTTACCGGAGGCCTCGTCGGACGACGCGGTCGCGCTGGCGGTCCGGCGGGCCGCATGATCCGCGGCCTCCGCGAGTCCGCTCGCGGCCGTCTGCATCTGGTCGCTGATCGTATTGAGCTCGACGATGCTTCGTTCGACCGAACCCGCGAAAGTCGTGAGTTCCAACGACAGATTTTCCTGCCGCTCGGCCCGCGCCTCGGCCTCGCGCGCCACCGTGCGGTTGAGATCGGCGTTGCTCCGCATCGCGATCTGGAACACCGAGATCGACCGCGACAATGCGCCGATCTCATCGCTGCGCGATCCATAGGGCACCGCGATCGTGCTGCCCTCGGCGACGGCCTCCGTCACACGCGCGATTTCGGCGAGCGGACGTGTCACTGCATGACGGATGATGAAGGCGCCTGCGCCCGCGAGAAGCAGGGCCAGGCCCGCGAGCACGCTCATCATCAGCGCGGTGTCGGAGATGCTGCGGTCGATCTCGACGTAGATGTCGAACGCACGCTGCGCGTAATGCCGCCCGAACGATTCAAGGTCGTGATTCAGAGCGGTGCGGACACCTAGGCCCGCCTCCGCCTGGTCCCAGTTGTGCACGGACGGTTGGCCGATGGTCTCGGCATAATTCGCGAGCCCGGCCGTGAACTGCTGGAACTGCGTGATGCGGTTCAGCATGGCCTCGAACCGCACAGCGTCGGCCGGATTGACGAACAACATCCATTCCGACACCGCCTGGTCAATCTGCTTACTGAAAGACCTGGCCAAAGCGGCGAACGGCCTCGCCTCATGCGCGGTCTTGGATGTGAGAATGCCGCGGGACTCCAGCCGGACGGCATAGATCAAGCCGTTGAGCCGCTCGACACTCTGCGCGCCCTTGAAGGCGGTCTCGTAGCCTGCGGTCAGTTCGGCATGGCGGCGTGCGTTGACCACTGCGACTATCGCAAGCGCGACGGTGACTGTGGCCAGCAGGGCGAAGATCGCGTAAAGCTTCGCTGCGATGGACAGTGCCGGCCGTTTCAACATGGGCATCCCATTCAATTCGCAGCCCAAATTGGGCATAAGACGTTAATCCCCCGTTTACGGTTGCGACCGGTTCGCAGAGACCAGCCATGCCCCTGACTGTCGCGGTTCAGATGGACCCGATCGAGCGGATCAACATCCGCGGCGACTCGACGTTTGCCTTGCTGCTGGAGGCGCAGGCTCGCGGCCACGCCCTGCGCTACTACACCCCGGACCGGTTGGCGATGGTGCAAGGCGAGGTGTTCACCACCGCCCAGCCGCTGACGGTGCGCGACGAAATCGGCAATCACTTTTCGTTGAGCAATGCCGAACGCGTGCCGGTGTCGTCGTTCGACGTGGTGTTGTTGCGGCAGGATCCGCCGTTCGATCTTGCCTATATTTCGACCACGCACCTGCTCGAGCGCGTGCATCCGAAGACGCTGGTGGTCAACGATCCCGCTGCCGTGCGCAACGCGCCGGAGAAGATGTTCGTTAACGATTTCCCGCAGCTCATGCCGCCAACGCTGCTGTCGCGCGACCTTGCCGAGATCAAGGCGTTTCGCGCCGAGCATGGCGACATCGTGATGAAGCCATTGTACGGCCACGGTGGCGGCGCAGTTTTTCGCCTCACCCGCGAAGACCTCAACTTCGGTTCGCTCTACGACATGTTCGCGTCGACTTTCCGCGAGCCCTGGGTGATCCAGAAATTCCTTCCCGAGGTGAAGGACGGCGACAAGCGCATCATACTGGTCGACGGCGAGTTCGCCGGCGCGGTGAACCGCGTGCCGGCCGCCGACGATCTGCGCTCCAACATGGTGCGCGGCGGCTCGCCGAAGGAGACGGAGCTGACGCCGCGCGAGCGCGAGATCTGCAAAACCCTTGGCCCGCACCTGCGCGAGCGCGGGCTGCTGCTGGTCGGCATCGACGTGATCGGCGGCTTTCTCACCGAGATCAACGTCACATCGCCGACCGGCGTTCGCGCGATCAAGAATCTCGGCGGGCCCGATATTGCAAAGCTGGTGTGGGACAAGATCGAGACGAAGCGGAAGGGCAAGGCTTAGCCCAACACGCGCGACTGCGTCATGCCTCTCCTCACCTGTTCGATTGTCAAACAGCCAAATCCTTCGCGCAGCCAAGCGTGATCGCCCGCGGACTTTGAGGGCGCCGCGGAGCCCTGCTCCCTTTTCCGCCCCCCGGACAATGCCCGAGGGGATGGAGCGCCGAGCGGCGCCCTGTGTTCAGTCTCCCGCTCGCGGCCCTTTCAGGCTTTGAGCGGGGCGCTCTCGTAACGCGAGAGCGCGCGCCGTTCGGCGCTCCATCGCGGCGGTTTTTGGCCTTGGGACCGTAGCTTCCGGGGCGCGGACGGGTGACTCTTCGCCTCCCTTATCCAGCGGCTTTCGCCGCCTTCGTCCGGCCCCGTCCAGCCCACCGAAGGGCGGCTCTCCGTAGTGAGAGCGGACGGTGACCCGAGCCTCCCGAGTGCACGGCTGCGAACCGTGCCCGCGGGCGCCGCATCCCGCTCCGTCAAAAAGACGCCTCTAGATGACGCCCTCGGATGAGCGGGACGCAGGAAAGATAATGCCGGTTTGGCGGGCGGGGATAAGTTTTTTATCGCGCGGAAATCGCGGGAGAATCCGCCATTCGACCGTAGCCCGCATTGAGCGCAGCGAAATGCGGGGAGGCCGTTCAGCAGGCGAGACCGCCCCGGATTTCGCTGCGCTCAATCCGGGCTACGACAGCGGACTCGTGCGCCGCTAAAACCCCGCCACCTGCTCCAGCGTCTTCGGCACATGCGACGCCGGCGAGCGCGTGCCGGCGATTTCCTTGGCGAACTCCGGCCGCGCCTGCAGCCGGTCCTTCCACTTATCGACATGCGGATGCAGCCGCGCGAACGGATAGCCCGCGCGCGACAGCCGGTAGGCGTAGATGAACCACGCGATGTCGAGCACGCTTAAGTCTTCGCCCATCAGATAGGGCTGCGACGCAAGCCGCTTCTCCAACGCATCGAACTCGGCGCGGAATTTCAGCGCCGACGCGCGCGCGCGCTCGTCGGTGATGCCTTCTTTCGCCGCGCGCTCCCAGAACGCGATCTGGATTTGCTTTTCCGGATCGGGCGCGCCCTGCACCGTGCCCGAGCCGTTCTCGGCGTAGCTCTTGAGCGCCTCCACGGGCTTCGGCGGGCCGGGCGGCGCGAACACGAACTTGAAGCTCAAGGTGCGCAGGTCGAGGTGCAGATCGTCCTCGTGCTTGAGGAGCGCCGCGACCTCGTTCTCATGCCCTGCCGGGATCAGCTTCGGCGACGGGAACGTTCGGTCGAGATATTCGATGATGTCGTTGCTCTCGATGTGCACCGCGCCGTCGTGCACCAGCACCGGCACGAGGCCGCGCGGATTGATTCCGAGGAACCAGGGCTTGAAGTTCTCGTGGCCCGGAAGGTCGATGGGGTGCGACTCCCAGACGATGCCTTTCAGGTTGAGAAAGATGCGGAGCTTCTGCGAGCACGACGAGCCGGCGAAATGCAGGACATGCACGCCCTTCCAGCCGAGCACCTCGCGGGTGCGGATATCGCTGTCGACCAATTGAACCATGTCGCCTCCCGCGCGCGCCTTGGCGCGGGACGATCATAGCCGCGAGGCAAAATCCCGCGCGATCAATTCGCCGCGCCGAAGCTCTCGTCGTCGAGGCCCGCCACCACGAACAGGAAACGCCCGCGCCCGGGCTCGAAATGCTGCACCGAGGAAATCAGCTCCTCGACTTCGGAGCCCGCGGCTTCCGCGTCGAGCCGCGCAAGGCGGGCCTGATCGAGTTCGGCCTGGAGGGACTTGAGATCGACCGGCGAGGGGTCCGCCGGGGGGCTTTGAATGGCTGGATGGTCCATGGACGCCTCCCTTGGGTTGCCGTCCCCGAATCGGCATGGACACTGTAATCGAAGGAATTCGTTCTGCAAATGTTCTTGCAGGCCCCACCGGCCTTCGCTACTCTGCCGTGTGGACAATTGGGTGGGGCGGATGGTCCAGCGCGTATCCACGGTGGCGTTCGAGGGCATCGAGGCCCGCGCGGTGGACGTGCAGGTCCAGGTCGCGCCCGGCCTGCCCGCGTTCAACATCGTCGGTCTGCCCGACAAGGCCGTCTCCGAAGCGAAGGAGCGCGTGCGCGCGGCGCTGGTCGCCTCCGGCCTCGCGCTGCCGGCGCGCCGCATCACCATCAACCTCGCGCCGGCCGACCTGCCGAAGGAGGGCAGCCATTACGACCTGCCGATTGCGCTCGGGCTGATGGCGGCGATCGGCGCGGTGCCGCACGACGCGCTCGCGGGCTTCACGGTACTGGGCGAGCTCGGCCTCGACGGCTCCATTGCACCTGTCGCCGGCGTGCTGCCCGCCGCCATCGGCGCAAACTCCAGAAGCGAGGGCCTGATCTGTCCGCGCGCGTGCGGGCCGGAAGCAGCCTGGGCCAGTCCCGAGATGGAGATCGTCGCCGCGGCCTCGCTCATTCAGCTCGCCAATCACTTCAAGGGCACGCAGGTGCTGTCGCGGCCGAAGCCCGGCGTGCGTGCCGAAAGCACGGGCACGTCGCTCGACCTCGCCGACATCAAGGGCCAGGAAAGCGCCAAGCGCGCGCTCGAAGTCGCCGCCGCGGGCGGACACAACCTGCTGATGATCGGCCCGCCGGGCTCGGGCAAGTCGATGCTCGCGGCGCGCCTGCCGACCATCCTGCCGACGCTCGCGCCTTCGGAATTGCTCGAAGTGTCGATGATCGCCTCGGTCGCGGGCGAGATCGAGGGCGGCGCGCTCACCGACCGGCGGCCGTTCCGCTCGCCGCACCATTCGGCGTCGATGCCGGCGCTGGTCGGCGGCGGATTGCGCGCCAAGCCCGGCGAGATTTCGCTCGCGCACCATGGCGTGCTGTTCCTCGACGAGTTTCCGGAATTCCATCCGCAAGCGCTCGACGCACTGCGCCAGCCGCTCGAGACCGGCGAGGTTTCAATCGCGCGCGCCAACCACCGCGTCACTTACCCGGCGCGCTTCATGCTGGTGGCGGCGATGAACCCCTGCCGCTGCGGGCGCGCCAGCGATCCGGGCTTCACCTGCCGGCGCGGGCCGAACACGCGCTGCGCGGCGGAGTATCAAGGGCGATTGTCGGGCCCGCTGCTCGACCGCATCGACCTTACGATTGAAGTGCCCGCGGTCGCGGCCTCCGACCTGATCCTGCCGCCACCGGCGGAGGGCAGCAAAGAGGTGGCGGCGCGCGTGGCTGCGGCGCGCGCGATTCAGGCCGAGCGCTATGCGGCGCTCGGTCTCGCAGGCATTACGACGAATGCCGCCGCGCCGCCCGCCGTTCTTGAGGACGTCGCGCGCCCCGACAAATCCGGCCTGTCACTCCTGCGCGACGCCGCCGACGCCATGCGGCTCTCGGCGCGCGGCTATCACCGCGTGCTGCGGGTGGCGCGCACGCTCGCAGACCTCGACGGCGTGGAGACCATCGGGCGGGTGCATCTCGCCGAGGCGCTGAGTTACCGGGCGCTGATGGATGAGGTGCGGCGGGCGGCGTGAACTACCCCACCTGCTCCCGCCAGTACCCCAGCGCCTCCTGCCCGGCGCGATCCGAGTAACTGAACAGCTCCAGCTCGCTGTCGGCGGCGAACGCATACGGCACCCACGGCGGGGCGACGAACACATCGTGGGCGCTCAGCGCCACCGTTTCCTCGCCGAGCGTCGCGCGGCCGGTGCCCTTGTGCACGCAGAACACTGCGCTGCCGGTCGAGCGATAGGTCTGCCCGGCAAACCCCGCGGGCAGGCGCTGCATCGTCACCGCCATGGTGGGGAACGGATGCTTTCCCGTGGCGGGATTGGCGTAGCGCAAACGATAGCCGTGCACCGGATGCGACTTGCCCGCGCGCGCCATCGAATCGAGCGCGGCGCGCGTGCGCTCGTAGGTGTAGATCAGGACCGGCGTCGAATGGCCGTCGGAGTGGAATTCGTCCGGGATGAGGTTCGCGCCATAGACCGCGACCGACTCGCCCTCGGGACGGTTCAGCGGCTGGGTGTCCTCCGGATACGGCTCGTAGAACGCAGCCCCGAAGAAGCGCGCGAACGGCGTGTCGAGGCCGTCGAGCCACACCACCGGCTTGTCTCCGAGGTTGCCGTGGTCGTGCCACGCCCAGGCCGGCGTCACGACGAAGTCGCCGGGCTTCATCGGCAGCTTCTCGCCCGCGACCGCGGTGTAGGCGCCCTCGCCCTCGACGATGAAGCGCAGCGCGCTTGGCGTGTGGCGGTGCGACGGCGCGATCTCGCCCGGCAGGATGATCTGCAATCCGGCGAACAGCGACGGCGCGACGAAGGTGGTGCCGCGCAGGCTCGGATTCTCCAGGCACAGCACGCGGCGCGAGGCTTCCTTCTTCGTGACCAACTCGCAGGCGCGAAGGAGGTGCGGCCGCACGGTGCCGTAGCTCCAGTGCGCGGGCACGCAGGCGGTGCCGGGCTTCAAGCCTCCGACGCGCTCCCAGAGCGGGAACAGGCTCATGTCCTTCACCTCGTCCATGAACCGCCCGTAGTCGGAATTCGCCCGGCTCGCGACCGCCATGTTCCGCTCCCTTAAACCGCGCTCCTTCGGCATCGGCATTTGCGGAACTGTCCCGCCGGGCCCTGCCGCCGTCAACCGGCATTAGGAGCGGGTTAACCATGACGGCCTAGGCTCCGTCTTGTGAGTCGCTAGGGTCTGCCTTGTGAGTCGTATCCACATATCGCTTGTCTCCGCTGTGTTGTTCGCGCTGGCCGCCGTGTTCGCGGCGGCGCACAGCACCTCCGCCACCTACTCCCCTCCGGATCATCTCTGCTTCGCCAGCGGGTCGGCGACCTACCGGATCGCGCCCGAAGCCCGCGCGCCCGACTTCCGGATCCGGATCGGGCGCGACGTGGCGGCGGCCGATCTGCGGATTCAGCTCGTGGACCGCGCCGAACTGGCCGATTTCGTGCTGGTCGACGACAATCGCAGGGCCAGCGCCGCCTGCCGCTCCACCGCCACGGCCAGGACTGTCGCAATCGACGACGGCGCAGGCACGCCGGACGTCACCGTCAGCCTGACTGCCGATTGGCGCGGCGTCCACTACCGCATCTTCGTGCACTCGATCCGGTATTCGCAGCAGGACGCCGCCGCGATCCTCGCCGCGATGTGGAAGGCCGAACAACGCCGCGCCGCGGCGGCGCGGTCCGACCTGCACGCCGGTCTCTAAAACCCGACAGACAGCGTTAGCCGCGCGTCAACCATGCGGGCGATCCCCCTCGCGCTCGAAGGGGAACGGCAACGCATGCCCGGCGAGAATGCCCCCGAACTGGCTGGAGTTTGGGCCTGCCGGCGCGCCACGCGTCCGGACCGGCCCGCGGCGCAACAGGCGGGCATCGCATGCAGGTACGGCCGATCAGCAACACGCCCCGGCCGCGCTTTCAGGTCGTGCGCCGGGCGCTGCTGTTCATCCTGCGCTGGACCTTCATCGCGATCGGCGCCGCCACCGCTGCTTCGGTGCTGTTCGTCCATCTCTACCGGGTCAACGAATCCATCTACGATCCGTCGCTGTTCGCCATCGGCGTCGGCGGATTGTTCTCGATGGCCTGCGGCATCATGCTGATGATGCTGACGCGCAACCGGGGACTCAACCACGATCTCCGCCGCGCCAGGGCGCGCTGCGAGCAACTGGCCGATTTCACCTGGGAGCTGAAGGAAGCGGAGGCGCGAGCCACGAGCCTGCTCGACGCGCAGGGCGACGTGATCGTCCGGCGCGACGGTGAGGACCGCATCACCTATGCCAACGACGCGTACTGCGCGCTCGCGAACCGGACGCGTGAGGCGCTGATGGGAACCAGGCAGGTGCTTCCGGTCGCGCGGCAGGGCCGCGTCGACGTCCAGCCGGACGGAACGCGCATTCACGACCAGGAGATAGAAACACCCGCAGGCGTGCGCTGGCTGTCGTGGCGCGATGTCGTCGTATGGGACGTCGCCAAGGACCAGGCCGAGGTGCAGAGCGTCGGCCGCGACGTGACCGGCCGCATCGAGGCCGAGCGCGCGCTCGCCGACGCGCGCGACGCGGCGGAGGCCGCAAGCGACGCCAAGTCGCGTTTCCTCGCAGTGGTGTCGCATGAGATCCGCACGCCGCTGAACGGCATTCTCGGCATGACGGACCTGTTGCTCGACACCCCGCTCACGCCTGAGCAGACAACCTACGTCACGGCAGCAAAATCGTCCGGTGAGACGCTGCTGTCTCTGATCGAAGACGTTCTCGATTTTTCGAAGATCGAGGCCGGCCGGCTCGAGCTCGAAACGGAACCGTTCTCGCTCGTCACCCTCGTCGAGGAAGCCGTGGAGCTTCTGGCGCCGCGCGCGCAGGCCAAGGGCCTGGACATCGCCTGCGACGTGGACGAACGGCTCTCGGGGTTTGTCCTGGGCGATGCGGCCCGCCTGCGCCAGGTGCTGCTCAACCTCGCAGGCAATGCGATCAAGTTCACCGAACGCGGCGGCGTCAGCGTCGTGGCAATGCCCGGCGCGGGACCGGACCGGGTTGCCATCGAGGTGCACGACACCGGCATCGGGATCGCGCCCGAGCATCAAGCGCGAATCTTCGACGAATTCGAGCAGGCCGACGGCGGCGAACGGCGGCAATTCGGAGGCACGGGACTCGGCCTCGCGATCTCCAAGCGCATCGTCGAGCGCATGGGAGGCGCGATCGCAGTCGACAGCACTCCCGGCCGCGGCTCGACGTTCAGGATCGACGTCGCGCTGCCGGCTGCGACGGGTCATGGCGCGCCGGAATTCGCGGCGCCCGACCTGCGCGGCATGTCGGCGCTCGTTGTCGCGCCGGACAACGCCGGAACGCCGCTGCTCGTCCGCCGTCTCCGGCGCTGGAGCGCGAACGCGGAATCGGCGGACGCGGGAGTGGCGGCCGCGCTGCTTGCCGACCGCGCATGGGACGCGCTGCTGGTCGATTTCGCGGTCGGCGAGGAAACCGCGACGGTGTTCGCCGGCATGGCCGGCGATTCCGTCCCGCGCAGAATCGTCTTGATTGCGCCGCAGGACCGTTCGCGCCTCGGCGCGTTGAAGGAAGCGGGCTTCACCGGCTACCTGATCAAGCCGGTGCGCGCGGCATCGCTCAAGACGCGGCTCACGGACGCCGACGACGTCTTCGATACATCGCATGCGGCCCTGGACGAATCGCCGCACGCGCAGCCAGCGGCCGCCGGCGCCCGCAAGAGCCTTGCAATCCTGGTCGCCGAGGACAACGAGATCAACGTGCTGCTGACGCGCGCGCTTCTGACGAGGCTCGGCCACCTTCCCACGGTCGTCGGCGGCGGCGAAGCCGCGCTCGGCGCCTGGCGCGACGCACGCAACGCCGGCGCGCCCTTCGACCTGGTGCTGATGGACCTCCACATGCCCGGGCTCGACGGCCTCGAAGCCGCGCGGCACATCCGCGCCGAGGAGGCGGAAGCGAGCGCCGCGCCGACACCAATCGTTGCACTCACCGCAAACGCATTTCCGGAGGATCGCGAAGCGTGCCTCGCCGCCGGGATGGACGATTTCCTGGTGAAGCCCCTCGACCGGGATCGGCTCGCGGCCGTCCTGGCGCCGCTCGAAGGCGCGCCCTCCATCGCTGCTTGAGCCCGGCGCCGGCGCGCGCGGCGGCTAAAGCTTCCGCAGCGACACTTCCTCGACCATGTGGCTTGCGCCCTTTTTCAAGATCAGATCGGCGCGCTGCCGGGTCGGCAGGATGTTCTCGTGCAGGTTGACGAGATTGATGCGCTTCCAGATCGACGTGGCCGTTTCGACGGCTTCCTCGTCCGAAAGATTCGAATAACGGTGGAAGTACGACTTCGGATCGCGGAACGCGGTGCCGCGTAGCGTCAGGAAACGATCGACGTACCAGTGCTTGAGCACGTCCTCGTCGGCGTCGAGATAAACCGAGAAATCGAAGAAGTCCGAGACGAACGGGATCGCCTTGCCGTCCTTGGGCAATCGTCCGGTCTGCAAGACGTTGAGGCCCTCGACGATCAGGATGTCCGGGCGATCGACCTCGATCCATTGGTTCGGGATCACGTCGTAGACCAGATGCGAATAGATCGGCGCGCGCACCGGCCGCCGCCCGGCCTTCACGTCGGACAGGAACCGCAGCAGCGCCGGCAGATCGTAGCTCTCCGGGAAGCCCTTCTTCTCCATCAGCCCTTCGCGCTCAAGGACCGCATTGGGCAGCAGGAAGCCGTCGGTGGTGATGAGGTCGACCTTGGGCACGTTCGTCCAGCGGCCGAGCAGCGCCTCCAGCACGCGCGCGGTGGTGGACTTGCCGACCGCAACCGAGCCGGCGACGCCGATCACGTACGGCAGCTTGGCGTCTTCGGTGCCGAGGAACCTTTGCTGCGCGCGGTGCAGCCGCTGGGTGGCTGCAACGTAAAGCGACAGCAGGCGCGACAGCGGCAGGTAGATGTCCTCGACTTCTTTCATGTCGAGCCGGTCGTGCAGCGAGCGCAGCCGGTTGACCTCGTCCGAAGTCAGCGTCATCGGCATGTCTTCGCGCAACGCAGCCCATTCCGCACGGGTGTAGGTGCGGTAAGGCGACAGGCCGTCGTCGACGCGCTGCTCCATTATCGGGAGGCCTTTTCTTCCAAGCCGGACTTCTTGGTGCGGGTCTCCAGCAGCGCCTCGACCTCGGCGAGCGTCACGCCGCGCGCCTTGAGCATGACCAGCAGGTGATAGAGCACGTCGGCGCTCTCGCCGATCAGCCGCTCACGGTCCTCGCCGACCGCGGCCAGCACCGCCTCGACCGCCTCCTCGCCGAACTTCTTGGCGCATTGGTTCACGCCCCGATCGAGCAATTGCCGGGTGTAGGACTTGTCCGCGCTGGCCGACGACCGCTCGGCGATGCGCCGCTCCAGGTCGGCGAGGGTAAATTGGGTCATGGTTCGTTGCCCATAGCACCTTCCGGCGAAGCCGGGGAGTAGCCCCGGCGGCGGCGTTAAGGATCGAGCCGCATGGGCAGGCCGGCCCTGGCCATGTGCTCCTTGGCCTGCCGCACGGTGTATTCCCCGAAATGGAAGATCGAGGCCGCGAGCACCGCCGTGGCGTGGCCATCGCGAATGCCCTCGACCAAATGATCCAGCGTGCCGACCCCGCCGGACGCGATGACCGGCACCGGCACGGCGTCCGCCACCGCCCGGGTCAGCGCGATGTCGAAGCCCGACCTGGTGCCGTCGCGGTCCATGGAGGTGAGCAGGATTTCGCCGGCACCGAGCGAGACCACTTCGCGCGCGTAGGCCACCGCATCGAGCCCGGTCGGATTGCGCCCGCCGTGGGTGAAAATCTCCCAGCGATCCGGCTCGCCCGGCATCGACACGCGCTTGGCGTCGATCGCCACCACGATGCACTGGTCGCCGAACTTCTCCGCCGCCTCTTTCACGAACGCACGCCGGTTCACCGCCGCGGTGTTGATCGACACCTTGTCGGCGCCGCAGGTCAGCAGCTTGCGGATGTCGTCGACGGTGCGCACGCCGCCGCCGACGGTCAGCGGCATGAAGCAGGCTTCGGCCGTGCGCGTCACCACGTCGAAGATCGTGTCGCGGTTCTCGTGGCTCGCGGTGATGTCGAGGAAGCAAAGCTCGTCCGCGCCCGCGGCGTCGTAAGCGATGGCGGCTTCCACTGGATCGCCAGCGTCGCGCAGGTTGACGAAGTTGACGCCCTTGACGACTCGGCCGTCCTTGACGTCGAGGCAGGGTATGACGCGGACTTTGAACATCGGGCCTTGAATAGCCTTACTGTTCCCAGGTGTCGACCTTCGGACGGCAGACCTCCTTAAGGAGTATCGTTTCTGCCTCGGAACCCCCGATCAATTGCAGCACACGGCACATCCGCCTGGGGGACAGCTCAAGCATGCCAAATGGCGGAGCCCATGACTGCACTTTGCGCGACATGATTTGCACGACAGCCCCTGCGTGCGGCTGGGCCCTCGGTCCAAGCAGAGCCAGCGCATGGGCCAGTTCATAGAATCGATTGCGGGCCAGCCGCGGAATGGGGTCTTTAGGATTGTCCTTCAGGATATCGTCCAGCAGCGCCGTGATCCTTGCCAAAGCCTGCGGATGTCCCGCAGCCAGCGCAAGCTGCGCGGCAGTCGTGCCCAGCGCGTCATTCGTGTTGATCGCTTCGAAGGCCTGTTCGGACCACGGCGTGGCGACATCGCCAAACTCAGCGAGCACGACCCGCGCCAGCGATCGAATGTCGTGCCGTACGCCATAGTCGTTGATTATCGCGAATTTACGAAAAGCAGTAGCCGCCACAGCCTCAACGATCTTCGGATCGCGCGGACCAAGGCGCCGCGCCAGACGCAATTCGTCTCCGTTCAAGTAAGATCCGGCAAAAGTGCGGTCGGCCAAAGTAATCTTCGCGATTTCGTCGTCAGACCGGCGATCGAGACACAGCCGGCGAGTCGTCTTTTCGTCGATCCAACGGTATTGATCGTTGCCAAGATGCCGCTTGGCCGCAACCAGCATCGTGGCGTGCCGGCGGAAATCTCGAAGCACCTGAACGACAAGCTCCTCGCGCTGCCGCTCCTCGGCATTCATTTCGTCGCAGTCCGACGCGATGCGAAGCCAGTGCGGCGCAACCTCCATGGGCGGAGTCCGTATCGGCGCTTTCGGCCAAACCACCGCGGGCACATACGCACGGGCCAATAGCGTCAGCAGCACCGTGGCCAGAACGATCCCGAGATATTTCATCGCGTGGAAGCGCCGTCGCTGGAATTGTCAGGCAGCATCCTACGGCTGGAAAACCAATCGAGCCCTGAATGAACCGCCGAAAATTTGCGGTATTTGGCACAAATATGGGCAACGCACGGTAAACAGGCCATGGCCACGATCCCGGCATTGACCGTCGAAATGCCGCGCCCCTCACTTGTGCAGACGAGATACGACGCGAAGTTCGAATGTCGCTATCGCCTGCGCGCCTCGCGCAGCATCCGCAGCGCCTCCGCCGCATCGAGCCGCCCGTCGTAGAGCGCGCGTCCGGCGATTGCGCCTTCGAGCTTCTTCGCGCGGGGTTCGATCATGACCTTGATGTCTTCGATCGAGGCCAGCCCACCCGACGCGATCACCGGAATCGAGATGGCGTCGGCGAGCGCGATGGTCGCGTCCCAGTTGATGCCTTGCAGCATGCCGTCGCGCGCCACGTCGGTGTAGACGATGGCCGCCACGCCCGCGTCTTCGAATCGCTTGGCAAGCTCCAGCGCGGTGAGCTGCGAGGTCTCCGCCCAGCCTTCGACCGCGACCTTGCCGTCCTTGGCGTCGAGGCCGACTGCGACGCGCTTGGGAAATTTCTTCGCGGCTTCCTTCACCAGCGCCGGATCGCGCACCGCCGCGGTGCCGATGATCACGCGGTTGACGCCCTTCGACAGCCAGCCTTCGACCGTCGCCATGTCGCGGATGCCGCCGCCGAGCTGCACGCACAGGCCGACGGTTTCGAGAATCCGTTCCACCGCCGAAGCGTTCATCGGCTTGCCGGCGAACGCGCCGTCGAGATCGACCACGTGCAGATGGCGGAAGCCTTGCGTTTCGAAGATATGCGCCTGCGCCGCCGGATCGCGGTTGAACACGGTCGCGCGCGCCATGTCGCCCTGCTGCAGGCGCACGGCGAGGCCGTCCTTGAGGTCGATGGCGGGAAACAGGATCACGGCTTCCACTTCAGGAAATTGGCGATCAGCGCAAGGCCGAGCCGCTGGCTCTTCTCGGGATGGAACTGCGTGCCGGCCATGGTGTCGCGCGCCACGATCGCCGTGACCGGCCCGCCGTATTCGGCCTGCGCCACAAGGTCGGCGCGGTCGGCCGGATTGAGCTGATACGAATGCACGAAATAAGCGTGCAGGCCGTTCGCGCCGAGCGGGATGCCGTCGAGCAGCTCGTGCTGTGTGCGCGCATCGAGCGTGTTCCAGCCCATGTGCGGGATCTTTAGCGACGGATCGGATGGCGCGATCTTGTCGACCTCGCCCGCGATCCAGCCAAGGCCTTCGGAGACGACATATTCGCGGCCGCGCTCGGCCATGAGCTGCATGCCGACGCAGATGCCGAGGAACGGCCGGCCTTTGCCGCGCACCGTCTCCTCCAGCGCCTGCACCATGCCGGGCACCGCGTCGAGCCCACGGCGGCAGTCGGCAAACGCGCCCACTCCGGGGAGCACCACGCGGTCGGCGCGCCGCACGGAGTCGGGATCGCGGGTCACCACGATCGGCTGATCGTGGCCGCTCTCGCGCGCCGCGCGCTCGAACGCCTTGGCAGCCGAATGCAGATTGCCGGAGCCGTAGTCGACGATGGCGACGGTCATGGAATCACGGACGCGACTGCGGCTCGGGAAACAGGCCGATGACATCCTGCGCCGGCGCCGGCATTCGCGACGGTGTGCCGGCGACGACCGTGCCGGATTGCACCGCAGCCGGAGCGGCCTGCGAGCCGTGCGCCGTCCAGAGATCGAAGAACCGCCGTTCGGCGCTTTCCATGTCGGATGCAACGACGACGCCGTGGCTGCGCCAGCGCCGCAGGCTGAAGCGCCGCAAGGTGGCGGCCTCGAAGCCGATCAACAGCGCGATGAGAAGGCCGACGAGCAGCTTCACGCCGGTCGAAATGCCCAGCGCGGTTAGCGCCATCTGCACCGCCGTCGTCACTACAACGAACCCGAGCAGCACCAGCCACATGCGATGCCGCAGCATCCACAGCGGTCCGAGGACAAAGGCCCAGAAATAGAACCCGTCGCGCACAAAGACGAAGCGCTCGGGATCGGACTCGTCCGACCCTTTCCGCGGCCGCGGCTCGTGCACTGTATAGACCGTCATGTCCGTTCTCCGCCCGCCGAAGCCGTCATGGCCCTCAAGCGGGGAGGAAATGTGGTGTCAGCCGCCGAGCGAACCCTTGGTCGATGGAATTTCGCCCGCGGCCCGCGGATCGATCGCCAGGGCCGCACGCAAGGCGCGCGCCAGAGCCTTGAAGCACGACTCCGATATATGATGGTCGTTGGAGCCGTACAGCGTCTCGACGTGCAGCGTCAGGCCGGCGTTCATCGCAAAGGCCTGGAACCATTCCTGAACCAGCTCGGTGTCGAACGCGCCGATCTTGTCGCGCCCGAACTTGACCTTGAACACCAGGAACGGCCGCCCCGACACGTCGACCGCAACGCGCGTCAGCGCCTCGTCCATGGGCACGTGCACGTCGGCGTAGCGCGCGATGCCCTTCATGTCGCCGAGCGCCTTCTTCACCGACTGGCCGAGCGCAATGCCGACGTCCTCGGTGGTGTGGTGGTGGTCGATGTGCAGGTCGCCCTTCGCTTTCACCGTTATGTCGATGCGGGAGTGCCGGGCCAGCAGGTCGAGCATGTGATCGAAGAAGCCGATCCCGGTCGAAATCTGCGAGGCACCCTTGCCGTCGAGATCGACCGCGACCTCGATATCGGTTTCCTTGGTGGCGCGCCGGACCGACGCCCGGCGGCCGCCGGCGGCGCGGGCAGGCGCCTTGGACACCGCCTTCCGGGAAACAGTCTTGCGGCCGCGAGCCATCTGGAATCGCCTGTTTTCAGGATTCGAACGGGCGCCCTTCTATCAGGGGTTGGCGGATTCCGCCACCTTTGGCCGGGGCGCGTTTGCAATACAATGAACCGGCCCATACATGGCTTCGTCACCGGGACAATCGCATGCAGACGGCGCAATCGGACCTCTGGCACGGCACCACCATTCTCACCGTTCGCAAGGGCGGCAAGGTCGTCATCGGCGGCGACGGCCAGGTGTCCATCGGCCAGACCATCGTGAAGGCCAACGCCAAGAAGGTCCGCCGGCTGGGCAAAGGTTCGGGAGGATTGGGCGACGTGATCGGCGGCTTTGCCGGCGCGACCGCGGACGCTTTCACGCTGTTCGAGCGGCTCGAGGGCAAGCTCGAGCAATATCCCGGCCAGCTCACCCGCGCCGCCGTCGAGCTCGCCAAGGACTGGCGCACCGACCGCTATCTGCGCCGGCTGGAGGCCATGATGATCGTGGCCGACGCCAGCGTCTCGCTTGTATTGACCGGCACCGGCGACGTGCTGGAGCCGGAAGCCGGCGTCATGGGCATCGGCTCAGGCGGCAACTATGCGCTGGCGGCCGCGCGGGCGCTGATGGACAGCGCACACGACGCCGAGTCGATCGTGCGCCGCTCACTCGACATCGCCGCCGACATCTGCGTCTACACCAACCGCAACGTCACCATCGAGACGCTCAATGCCGGTTAGCCCAAACCGGATCGGCTTCGTTCCGGTCGCGCCGACGCATTTGCCGCTGCTCGGAAAGTGGCTCGCCGAGCCGCATATGCAAGAATGGTGGGGCGATCCGGAAAAGGAGCTCGGGTTCATCCAGGACATGGTGGAGGGCCGCGATTCGACGCGGCCATTCCTAATCGTGCTGGAAGGCAAGCCGGTCGGCTACATCCAGTACTGGTTCATCGGCGATCACCAGAACGAAACCTGGGTGAAGGACCATCCGTGGCTCATGGAGCTGCCGTCCGACACCGTCGGCGTCGATCTGTCGATCGGCCAGCCGAACCAATTATCGAAGGGCATCGGCTCGGCGGCGCTGGCCGCATTCGTCACGATGCTGCGCAGCAAAGGCCACGACAGCATCATCATCGATCCAGACCCCGGCAACGGCCGCGCCGTCCGCGCCTACGCCAAGGCGGGATTCAGGCCGGTGCCTCATCTGGAAGGACGCACAGCCGACGTGCTGATCATGCGGCACGACCCCCATGCGAACGAGTTGTCATGACCGAATTCTCTCCCCGTGAAATCGTCTCCGAACTCGACCGGTTCATCGTCGGCCAGGCCGACGCCAAGCGTGCGGTCGCGATCGCGCTGCGCAACCGCTGGCGCAGGCTTCAACTCGACGACAAGCTGCGCGAGGAAGTGCTGCCGAAGAACATCCTGATGATCGGCCCAACCGGCGTCGGCAAGACGGAAATCTCGCGACGTCTGGCGCGGCTCGCCGGCGCGCCCTTCCTCAAGGTCGAGGCGACCAAGTTCACCGAAGTCGGCTATGTCGGCCGCGACGTCGAGCAGATCGTGCGCGACCTGCTGGAGATCGGCATTGCGCTCACCCGCGAAAAGAAGCGCAAGGACGTCAAGGTGCGCGCCGAACAGGCGGCCGAGGCGCGCGTCGTCGATGCGCTGGTCGGTCCGAATGCCAGCGCCTCCACCAAGGAGACGTTCCGGCGCAAGCTGCGGACCGGCGAGATGGACGACAAGGAGATCGAAATCGAGGTCCAGGCGTCGGGCGGCGGCATGCCGCTGTTCGAAATACCGGGAATGCCGGGCGCGCAGATGGGCGCCATCAATATCGGCGACATCTTCGGCAAGATGGGCGGACGCACCAAGACCCGCCGCGTCACGGTGGCGGAATCGCACGAGATTCTGATCGCGGAAGAATCCGACAAGCTGCTGGACCAGGATCAGCTGGTGCTGGAAGCGATCAAGTCCGTCGAGCAGAACGGCATCGTGTTCCTCGACGAGATCGACAAGATCACCGCGCGCGACGGCCGCGTCGGCGGCGATGTCTCGCGCGAGGGCGTGCAGCGCGACCTGCTGCCGTTGATCGAGGGCACCACCGTCTCGACCAAGCACGGGGCGGTGAAGACCGACCACATTTTGTTTATCGCGTCCGGCGCTTTTCACCTGTCCAAGCCGTCCGACCTGCTGCCGGAACTGCAGGGCCGGCTGCCGATCCGGGTGGAGCTGAAGGCGCTGACCCGCGACGACTTCCGCCGCATCCTGACCGAGCCGGAGGCCTCGCTGATCAAGCAGTACATCGCGCTGATGGCGACCGAGGGCCTGACGCTGCACTTCACCGAGGACGCCATCGACGCCATCGCCGATGTGGCGGTCGCGGTCAATTCCTCGATCGAGAACATCGGCGCGCGGCGGCTGCAAACGGTGATGGAGCGCGTGCTTGACGACGTGTCGTTCTCCGCAACCGACCGCGCGGGCGAAACGGTCACGGTCGACGCGAACTTCGTGACCAAGAACGTCGGCGATCTCGCCAAAAACGCCGACTT
Source organism: Alphaproteobacteria bacterium (assembly GCA_016869215.1). GTDB lineage: Bacteria > Pseudomonadota > Alphaproteobacteria > Rhizobiales > Xanthobacteraceae > Z2-YC6860. The sequence continues at coordinate 113,246 of VGEP01000006.1, forward strand.
GAGCCGTTTCATTCTGTAGAACAGCCGCGGCAGACGGCTTCGGCCGCAGCCGCGCCTCGCGCATACTGGACAGCACCGGCGAAATCCGTAAGCCTATTTACGGTCGTGGAGGCGGCCTTGCGCCGTTCCCGGCCGGACCAGCCGCCGGAGAAGCAGCCATGCCTGAAGCCACATCCATATCCGGCAAGCCGCTAGGGCCGATCGGCACCAGGGTGCTGTTCGAGAACGAGCACATCCGGGTGTGGAGCGTCGAGTTGCCGCCCGGGGGGCACCAGCCGCTGCACGAACATCATCATCCCTACCTGATCGTGCCGATCAGCGAAGGCAAGTCGGTGATGCGCTGGGAGGACGGGCGCGAACGCCAGCTCGTCGACGTGCCGGGCGACATCAAATATCGCGAGGCGAGCGGCGGCCCGCACGAGCTGTTCAATCTGGAAGCGAACACCAAGATGCACACCGTACTGGTGGAGATCAAAGCGGCCGGCATGACGACCTGAATCTTTGGCGCACAGCCCGGAACCAACCGGACGGCGCCCGTTGCGACGACAGTCCGGGGAGGACACGATGAGAGGAAACATTCTGCCGTTGCTGGCCGTTGCGGCCGGCCTGGCGCTCCTGCCGCACGGCGCTGCGGCGCAGAAGTATCCGGAGAAAACCGTCACCATTGTCGTTCCGATCGGCGCCGGCGGTGCGATGGATCGCATCACCCGTCTGATGGCGGAGCAGTTGTCGAAGCGCCTCGGCGAGCCGGTGATTGTCGAGAATCGTCCCGGCGCCGGCATGGCGATCGGTGCGACCGCCGTGGCGAATGCCCCAGCCGACGGCCATACGCTGATGAACGCGCCGAGCGGCGCCTATGCGATCAATCCGACGCTGTTCAAGAAGCTTCCCTACGATCCGGAGAAGGACTTCGTCCCTGTCACGCTCTACGCGCGCATCCCGTTCGTGCTGGTGGTCCATCCGGACTTCCCGGCGAAGACCGTGAAGGATCTGATCCAGTATTCCAAGGACAATCCCGGCAAGCTCGCCTACGCCGCGAGCGGACGGGGCGGTGTGATCCATCTCGCCGGCGAAATGTTTCGCCACGCAGCCAAGCTCGACATGACCAGCGTGCCGTACCGGCAGGGCGGGCCGGCCTCGCTCAACGACGTGGTCGCGGGTCACGTCCCGGTGACATTCGCCGATCCCGCGATCGTGCAAGGCCTGATCGCGGGCGGCAAGGTGCGCGCGCTCGGCGTGACGTCGCGCGAGCGCATGGCGAACCTGCCGAACGTTCCGACGCTGGACGAAGCCGGCGTTCCGGGATTCGAGGCGATCTCCTGGCACATGATCGTGGCGCCGTCGAAGACGCCGAAGCCCGTGATCGACCGGCTGCACACCGAACTCAAGGCGGTCGCGGTCATGCCGGCGATCAACCAGCAGATGCTCCGCATGGGCCTGATGCCGATGACGAGCCCTTCCGTCGCGGACATGCAGAAATTCATGCAGACCGAAAACGCGCGATGGGGCAACATCGTCCGCGAAGCGGGCGTTGCGGGATCGATGTGATCCGCGGCGCGGCGGGACATCGAAATTGGGAGTAAGAAATGCGTCTGGGAATGTTCATGATGCCGGTGCATCCGCCGGAGCGGCAGTTCTGGAGCACCTTGGAGGAGGACACCGAGAAGTCGCTGCTGGCCGACAAGCTCGGCTACGACGAGCTTTGGCTTGGCGAGCATTTCTCGGCGTCGAGCGAACCGATCCCTTCGCCGCTGATGTTCTTTGCGAACCTGCTGCCGCAGACCAAAAACCTGACGTTCGGCACCGCCGTCATCAACATCCCGAATCACCATCCGGCGATCGTCGCAGCGGAGTGCGCGCAGTTCGACCAGATGAGCAAGGGCCGCTTCCTGATGGGCATCGGCCCGGGCGGGCTGATCTCGGACTTCGAGCTGTTCAAGCTCAACGACCATCCGGCGCGCTACCGCATGGTCGACGAAGCGATGGACATGATCGAGAAGATCTGGTCGCAGAACCCGCCCTACGAGATCAAGGGCGAGTTCTGGGACATCACCATCAAGGACGGCATCAACGACAACCTTGGCGTCGGCACCATGCCGAAGCCGTACCAGAAGCCGCGGCCGCCGGTGTTCACGTCGCTCGCCTCGCCCAATTCGGCCTCCGCCAAGAGCGCGGCCAAGAAGGGCTGGGGCATTATCTCGGCAAACATCATCGCGGAGTATTCGGTCGCCTCGCACTGGACGAAGTATCTGGAGGGCTGCCAGGAAGCCGGCATCAAGCCGAACGGCGATCTGTGGCGGGTGGCGCGCAACATCATGGTGGCGCCGAGCGACGCCGAGGCGCGCGAGCGCGTGTTCAGCCCGGAGGCGTCGAACACGTATTTCTACACCTACATGCGCGAGGTGCTGAACAGCGTGGGTCTCCTCATCATCCTCAAGCCGAAGCCCGACATGTCCGACGCCGAAGCCACCGTCGAGGCGATCACCGAGGAATGCGTGATCTACGGCTCGCCCAAGACCGTGCTCGACAAGCTGATCGCGTTCCGCGACAAGGTCGGCCCGTTCGGCGGGCTGCTGCAGACCGGCATCGACTGGGCCGGCAAGAACGCTGACTGGGAGCGCGAGTCGATGCGGCTGCTCGCGCAGGACGTCATGCCGAAGTTCCGCCAGCACATCGGATCGAAGCAGGCGGCGGAGTAGCAGGCGCCTTGTGTGTCCCGGGCGCTTCGCAGCATGGAGCGCGATAGCGCGGAATGCTGCGATGCAGACCCGGGACCCCGGTTCGGTTCACCGACGACAACCGGGGTCCCGGATCAGCGGTGCACCGCTGCGCTACGCTTGCGCTGCACCGCATCCGGGACACGCACTGCGCAGGCTCGTTTCACCCCACTCTCCGCCACCTGATCCGCCGGTAGCTGCCGTCCGGCGCCGGCACCGACGACAGCGTGAGGTCCGTGCCCTTCAGCTCCGCGCGGCGCACGATGGTCTGGCCGACCGCGTTTGGATTGAGCGCCATCTCGACGCGGTGATGGAGCACGTTGTCTTTCAACTCGTAGCGTCCCGCGTAACAGACCATGCCGAGCGAAACCTCGGCGCGCTCCTCGGGCGTCGCGCCGCCGAGATCGGGGCCGGCCGCGCCCTTGGCCGTGCGCTTGCGGCCGTTCGGCATGCTGACCACCGCCATGTAACCGTCGGGGCTGTACATGATCTGCGCGGTGCGATCGCTGTCGCTCGTCACCGTGCCGTCGGCCGCGACCGTATCCTCGCCCAGCGTGCGGTAGACCCCGACCAGTTCGTCCTTCGTCATTCTGCTTTCCCTGAGTGACTGTGTGACGGCCGACAAGCTAGACTGGCCCGGCCGCAAGAGGGAAGTGCATGCGCCTTGGAATGTTCATGATGCCGGTGCACCCGCCCGGCCGCTCGCTGTCCGACACGCTGGCGGAAGACACGACCAAGGCGATCCTGTGCGACCGGCTCGGCTACGACGAGTTGTGGATGGGCGAGCATTTCTCGGCGACCACCGAGCCGTTCCCCTCGCCGCTGATGTTTCTCGCGGGCCTCGTGCCACAAACGAAAAATATCGCGCTCGGCACAGCCGTCATCAACCTGCCAAACCACCATCCCGCCATCGTCGCGGCCGAGGCCGCGCAGTTCGACCACATGAGCGGCGGGCGTTTTATGTTCGGCGTCGGCTCCGGCGGCCTCGCGCCGGACTTCGAGCTGTTCGACGTGTTCGATGGCGCGGTGCGCCAGCGGAAGTTTCTGGAGTCCATCGACCTGATCCTGAAAATCTGGGCGCAAGATCCGCCCTACGACCTGCAAGGCGAGTTCTGGAACATCCGGATCAAGAAGGCGATCGTGCCGGAACTCGGATTCGGCGGCATGCCGAAGCCGTTGCAGCAGCCGCATCCGCCGGTGCACGTCTCCATCGGCAGCCCCGACTCGCCGACGGCGCGGATCGCGGCGCAGCGCGGCTGGGGCATCATCTCCGGTCCAACCGCGCCGGCCTGGTCGATCGCATCGCAGTGGAAAACCTACGCCGAGGCCTGCGCCGCCGCGGGCAAGCCCGCCGACGGCGGCAACTGGCGGGTGTCGCGCTGTGTGCTGGTGGCGCCGAGCGACTCTGAAGCGCAGGACCGCGTCTATGGCGAGCGCACCGCCAACCGGCATTACTTCAGCTACATGCGGCAGGCGCTGTTCCTCGCCAGGCGCCTGTACATGATCAAGCCCGACAAGAGCATGTCCGACGAGGTCTGCACGCCCGACGCGATCATGGACGAATGCGTGATCCACGGCTCGCCGCGCACGGTCATCGACAAGCTCGTGGCCTATCGCGAGCGCGTCGGCCCGTTCGGCACGCTGCTGCAGATCGGCATCGACTGGAGCGGTCCGAACCAGGCTTGGGAGCGCGAGGGCATGCGACTCTTGGCCGAAGAGGTTATGCCGAAGCTGCGCCAGCATACCGCGGCGCAGGCGGCGGAATAGCGTTCTCTCGCACATGACCTTCTCCATCTCCCCCCAGCAACGCCAGATGATCGCGACCGTGCGCGAGCTCGCGCAAGGCGAGTTCAAGGCCGACGCCATCAAGTACATGGACGGCACGTTCCCCTGGGACAACATGCGAAAGCTCGCCAGGCTCGGCGTGCTCGGCATGTCGGTTCCGGAAGAATACGGCGGCATGGGATTGCCGGTGTTCGACACTGCGCTGATCCTGGAGGAGATCGCCAAGGTCGACTACGTCACCGCGATGGCCGTGCTCGGCGAAGCCGGTGTGCAGACGCGTGTGATCGCGGCCTACGCGCCGGAAGAGATCAAGCGGCGCATCCTGCCGAAGGTCTGCACCGCCGAGTGCATTCTCGCCATCTGCATGACCGAGCCGCACGCCGGCACCGACGTCGCGAACTACCGCACCAACGCGCAGGTGAAGGGCGACCGCGTCGTGCTCAACGGCACCAAGACGCTCATCAGCCGCGCGGCGGAAGCCGGCTTGTTCGTGGTGTTCACGCGTATCGACGGCAAGCCTGGGCGCGAAGGCATCGGCTGCATTCTGGTGGAGCCCGGCGCCAAAGGCTTCGCCGTCACCGGCACCTATCACACCATGGGCGGCGAGAACCTGCACGAGGTGCAATTCAACGATTGCGAGCTGCCGCTTGAGAACCTCGTGATCCGCGAGGACGGCTTTCGCAAGCTCCTCACCGCGTTCAACACCCAGCGCTGTCTGAACCCCAGCATCTCGCTGGGTCTCGCCGAAGGCGCGTTCGACGAGGCCGTGGGCTACGTGCGCGACCGCAAGCTGTTCGGGAAGGCGTTGTCCGAATCGCAGGGCGTGCGCTGGAAACTCGCCGACATGTACAAGGACATCGAGGCCGGGCGCGGATTGCTCTATCGCGCATGCGCCACCGCGGATCCGTTTCCCGATCCGTTTCTCTCCGCAGTCGCGAAGGTGTTCTGCAACGAGATGTCGATCCGCGTCACCAGCGAGGCGGTGCAGCTTCACGGCGGCTACGGCTTTACCGACGAATATCTGGTGTCGCGGCTCTATCGCGGCGCGCGCTACGGCTCGCTCGGCGGCGGCGCATCGGAGACGCTGCGCGATCTGGTCGGCAGGACGATCGTCAGCGATCTACAAAGTGCCTACGGAATCCTCGGTCTGTCCGACGACCTGATGGCGATCGGGGAATAAATCATCCATGCTGCTGATCGAATGCGACGGCAAGGCGCTGCTGCGCGCGGCCGGTATCGCCACCCCGGAGAGTGTCGTCGTGGACGGCGCGGAAGCGTCCGCGCTGCCCGGCGCAGGACCGTGGATCGTCAAGGCGCAGGTGCCGGTCGGCGGCCGCGGCAAGGCCGGCGGCGTTGTCCGCTGCGACACCGAGCCGGAAGTGCGGGCCGCGCAGCAGCGATTGCTCGGCGCTTCGATCAAGGGCCATCGCATCCAGCGATGCCTTGTGGAGGCCGCCGTCGCGGGCCATGACGAATACTATCTCTCGCTGATGCTCGACCCGGCGCAATACGGCGTGCGCGTCATGCTGCTGCGCGAGGGCGGCGTCGACGTGGGGCAGGCCGGCGCGGCGCAGACGCAAAGCCGCCTGTGCCCGCCGGATACGGAGGCCATGGCTGCGGCGGTGGCGGAGCTTGCCGCGGGCGAGCCGCCCGCACGCCGTGCGGCCCTGATCGTCGCCGGCAAAAAACTCGCGCGCCTGTTCATGGATCGCGAGCTGATGCTCGCCGAGATCAATCCGCTGTTCGTCGGCGCAGACGGCTGCATCGCGGGCGACGCCAAGATCGTGATCGACCTCAACGCCGCCGAGCGCCAGCCCGCGCTGACTGAACTGATCGAGAACGCGCCCGCGATCTATCCCGACGCGATCCGCAAGCTGCGCGACGGCTTCGATTACGTCGAGGTCGATCCCGAGGGCGAGATCGGCCTGCTCACCACCGGCGCCGGCCTCTCGATGATGCTGATCGACGAGATGACCGCGCGCGGCGGCAAGCCGCTGAACTTCTGCGACATCCGCACCGGACTCCTGCGCGGCGACCCGATGCGCGTGATCAAGGTGCTGGGCTGGATCGGCGAGCGGCCCAACGTGAAGGTGCTGCTGGTCAACATCTTCGCCGGCATCACCGATCTCGCCGAATTCGCAAATCTCCTGTGCATCGCGCTCGAACGCACACCGGTGCTGCGGGTGCCGGTGGTGGCGCGCATCGTCGGCAATCGCTTCGACGAGGCGCGCGCGATCCTTAACGAGAAGCGCCCCGACATTGCGGTGGAGGAGGACCTGACCGCGGCGCTCAACCGCGTGGACGCGATCCTGCGGGGCGCAAGCGCATGATCGGGACGCTCTCACGCCGTACGCCCGTCATCGTGCAGGGCGCGACCGGCCGCACCGGCAGTGTCCACGTCCGGCGCATGAAGGAGTTCGGCACCAACATCGTGGCCGGCGTATCCGCGCGTGCGGACGTCGCAAGCGTCGAAGGCGTGCCGGTGTTCCCCGACTGCCGCGCGGCAGCGGCGGCGACGGGCGCGCAGGTGTCGCTGCTGATGGTGCCACCGGCAGGCGTTCTATCGGCAGCGCAAGACGCCATCGGCGCCGGCATCAAGCTGATCGTCACGGTCGCCGAGGGCGTGCCGGTGCACGACGCGATGCGGGTGGGTCGGCTCGTGCGCGAAACGGGCGCGACCTGGGTCGGCGCGTCGACGCCCGGTCTTGCGGTGCCCGGCGAAATGAAGCTCGGCTTCCTGCCCAACGTGTCGCTCAAGCCGGGCCCGTTCGGCATGATGTCGAAAAGCGGTACGTTGTCCTACGAGGTCGGGTACCGGCTTGCCACGCTTGGGCTCGGCCAAAGCATCTGGGTCGGCGTCGGCGGCGATCCGGTGAAGGGCGTGCGCTTTCCCGACCTGCTCGATCTGTTCCTCGACGATCCGCGCACGCGCGGCATCCTGCTGATCGGCGAAGTCGGCGGCAGCGAGGAGGAAGACTTTGCGGACGCGATGCGGCGCGCGCACGCGCAAGGTCGTGCGCTCAAGCCGGTTTATGCCTTGGTCGCGGGCCGCGGCGCCAAGGAAGGCGTCGCCATGGGCCACGCCGGCGCGCTCACCTTCGGCAACGTCGGCACGTTCGAATCCAAGAAGCAGCGCCTGGAAGCAGCCGGCGCGCGCGTATTTGCGACGATCGACGATCTGATCGACGCCTGCCGCGCAGAAGCCGGACAGCGGTAAGCCGCGCCTGGCCCCGCGTACCGCTTTAACTGTATGCCCGCCTTAGGCCTTCGCTAACCGCGATCCCAGGGCGGACGTTTGAGCGGCTGAATTGGCGCTCCGATTGCATGGACGTTGTCGTAAATTTGAGTCGACCCAATTCAGTACGAATTCCCATGGGATCCATCTATCTCGATCAGATTCTCGCCCCCGATCGGAACAATTTTGCGCTGCTCCGGCTTGCTGCCTCCGTTGCTGTCCTGATTTCGCACGTCGTATTGTTGAGCTTCGGCATGCCGTCCAGCGAGCCGCTGGCCGGCGTCACCTATTACAATCTTGGCGAACACGCGGTTAACGTCTTCTTCGTCCTGTCCGGCATCCTTGTAACCGCAAGCCTGGACCGTTCGTCGTCGCTTGCGGGCTTCGCGGCGGCGCGCATGCTGCGCATTTTTCCCGCGCTGATCGTTTGCGTGCTGCTGATCGCTTTCGTGCTGGGACCGCTGGTCTCGGCCCTGCCGGTCCGCGCTTATGCCTCGGACGCAAACCTCTTCGAATTCCTGTGGCGCACCATGTCGGCCTCGACCGGCGCCGCCGCCCTGCCCGGCGTGTTCGCAAACAATCCCTATCCGCTGGTGGTCGATGCGCCGATCTGGACGCTCAAGTACGAAATCGCCTGCTACGCCGTGCTGGTGGCGCTATCGGCAGCGGGAATGTTCCGGACGGCGCGGCGCCTGGCGATCGTCATCGCCGTAACCTGGATTCCGATCGCCGCGCTGCTGATCGCGGACTACGGGCGCGAGTCGCTGCCGCTCGATCATCTGGCGCGGTTCTGGCTGTGCTTTTCGTTCGGGATGGTTCTGTATCGAATGCGGGACAGGGTGCCGCTGTCGTTGCCGCTCGCCGCGCTGGCGGCATTCATATGGTGGGCGACGCTTGGCGACGCCGCCGAGCGCATCGTCAGCCTGCTGGCATTGGGCTACACAGTCGTCTGGCTTGCATCGCTGCCGGCAGGAGCGCTGCGAACGTGGACGAACCGGACCGACCTGTCGTTCGGTATTTACATCTTCGGATGGCCGATCACGCAGACACTGATCTGGCTGTCGCCCGGCCTTCCGGTTCTGCCGCTTGAAGCCGAGACGATTCTGATCACGACTGCGGTCGCCTACGTGTCGTGGTCGCTGGTGGAGCAGCCTGCGCTCGCCATGCGGGCCGGCGTCGTCGCTCGTATCGAAGGCTGGCGCGCGAAATCGAGCACTGCAGACCTGGCCCGGCGCGTGCATTGACCGCCATCTCAGCGGCGTCACGTGTCGCCGCCGTGCTTTCGCCTCAGCCGCACGTAGAGCGCGCCTTCACCGCCGTGGGCGGCGGATGCTGTCTCAAAGCCGACGATCATCGATCGCATTTCCGGGAGCCGCAGCCACATCGGCACCTGGCGCTTCAGCACACCGCGCTCCGAATAAGGATCGCCGGCGCCCTTCCCGGTGATCACCAGCACCAGCCGGCATCCGCGCGCCTGCGCGGAACGCACAAATCCGGTCAGCGCACCGTGCGCTTGCGATTGGGTCAACCCGTGCAGGTCCAGCCTTGCTTCAATCGCCTCCGCGCCCCGCACGAGGCGGCGCTTCATGCGCCGGTCGAGCGGCGCAAGCGGCGGTGGCGCGGGCGTAACCACTTTGGGTCTTGCCGAGACGGCCGCCGGCTTCGGTTTGACGCTCGATGGCGGGGCAGGCGGCAGGGCCGCCAATTCAGGATCGGGACGCGGGCGTCTGCGCAACGGCGCGATCGAACGGGCGACACCGAGCCATAACGTGCGCTCGTCCTCGCTCAGCCGCCGCGGGCTCATGGCTTGCGCTTGGCGGACGATCTGACTTTGGCGGCGGGCTTGTCCTGCTTGCTGGCGTGCCGCTCGGACTTGGCTTTCTTGCCGGCTTTCGCGGGCTTCTCCGGCTTCGCTGCAACTTCGACGTACGGAACTTTGGGCGGCGGCAGCGGCATGGTCGCACCCGCGGCGACCGGATCGATATCGTTGGGGAACAGCATCACGAACCGGCCCGGATGACGCATCCGGCCGGAGATGCTGCCGGCTTCGTCCCCCGCGCCGAAATAGAGATCGGCGCGCGCCGGCCCGATGATCGCGCCCCCGGTGTCCTGCGCCACCATGAGATGGCGGAACGGCGTCGTCGGCTGCTCGGTTTCGATCGGCAGGGTCGCTTCGATGAAGAACGGCGTGCCGTAGATGTGCAGATTGCGGTCGACCGCAATCGAACGGCCCGGCGTCAACGGAACGCCTTGCGCCCCCGACGGCTCCTGATCGTCGGCGAGATCGGTTTCGCGGAAGAAGATGTAGGACTTGTTCCTGCGCCGCAGCTCCCGGCCTTCGTCCGGATTGGCTTCCATCCACTGGCGGATCCGGTCCATGGACATTTCGTCCTTGGGCACGATCTTGCGTTCGATCAGGAAACGTCCCACCGCGACATAGGGGTGGCCGTTCTGCGCGAGATAGTTCAGGCGCAGGGTCTTGCCCTCGTCGAGCCGCACCCGCACCGAACCCTGGATGTGGATGAAGAACGCGTCGATCGGATCCTTCAGGTAGCAGATTTCCAGATTGCGGCCGGACAGCACGCCGTCGTCGATTGCCGCGCGGTCATGGAATTGCACCAGCCGGCGCTTGCCGCCGCCCTTCTTGCTCTTCTTCTGCGCGGAGTAGCTCGCCGCCAGCATCTTGCCGCCCGGCAACAGCGTCGGCGGCTTGCGATAAAGCGGATACTTGAATTCGTCCGTTTTCTTCCGCGTACCCTCGACGATCGGTTCGTAGTAGCCGGTGAGGAACCCGTCCGTCTCGCCAAGCGGCGAAATTCTCACCGGGCGGAAGTTCGTCTCAAAGAATGCGCGCGCGTCGCCGGGCTTGCGTAGCTTCACATCGCTGGCCGTCCGGCAGGCGGTATAGAGCGCGGCCAGCAGCGGCCTGGCCTCGCGCGTCGAGGCGCTGGAACGCAAGATCGCACGGCAGCTCTTGAGGAACGCATGGAAGGCCGCGTCGTGATCGTCGTCGGACCAGCCTTCGATGTCGGAAAAAGCAACCGGCACGAACTGCGTGTCGGCCATTTTGAACGGCTCACGCGCTTCGGGCGCGTCTTCGGCCTGCGCCGCTCCGATCAATACGGAGAATGCGACTGCGGCCGCCGCAGCGGCACCGATTCGTCCAGGTCCGTGTTGTTTGCGGCACGGGCGCGGCGTCATTGCGCGGCTTCGGTCGCAACCAGCTTCCAGTTGGGATCGCGCGAAGACACGTCGCGCGCGAAGGTCCAGACATCGGTGACATCGGTCACCTTGTCGGGACTGCCGTCGATCACATTGCCGTCCCGGTCCCGCGTCACGGAAACCAACTGCGAGACGAAGCGCACCGTGACCTGCGAGGTCTTGCCGCGCTGCTCGGCGGCGATGATATCGGCGGCATCGATGGAAACGAACCGGGTTTCGACCGTGTGACCCTGCTGTTCGCGATCGCGGATTGCGGCATCAAACCCGTCGTTGACCTCGCGGCCCAGGAGCGACTTGAGCTGACGCCGGTCGCCGGCCGCGAACGCAGTTACGATCATCTCATAGGCAGCGCGGCCGCCGACCAGGAAGTGCTTGGCGTCGAAGGTCTTGTCCTCGCGCAAAATGGCGTCGAGGCCCGCCGCAACCGTGCTGCCGGTTTCGGCGATGCCCTTCCACGGCTCCACGGGTTCGGCCGGTTCCGCCGCCTTCTGCGCTGCGTCGGGGGTTCGCCCCGGCAGCGGCACCACCTTGTCGTTCGGCGAGGTGCGAACGTCGCGCGCCGAATACGGATCGTACGGAGGCCGCTCACGCCCGGTGCGCTGCCCGAGAACGCTGCGCAGCCGCAGGAAGATGAACACCGCCAGCGCCAGGAAAATGATGGTGTAGATATCGAACACTGTCCGCATGCTCCCGAGGCGGCGGCCGTGGCGGGGCGGTTGTTCCGCGGCGCGCCTAGCCCGTCGCGCAATCCAATTTTATCAATCTAAGCACGCGACTTCGGCCATCTAGAGGCGCGCCGGGCGAATTCTGCCAAACGTCCGCTTTGGCGGACCATAGACGATCCGCGCCGCCGCGCCAACTCGCCCGGCCCTGAAAAACCGTCATGGTAAAGTGGTTTAGGGGTTGCGGACCCTGCCGATGCGGCGTGCAAATCGACGCATTTGCGCCAAGCGCGCCCGCATCAGGCGATATCGTCGCAGATGGGGTTCCTGGCCGATCGGAGCCCGCCCCGGGCTTGGACGCAGGCAAGTCCAGGCCGGTCGAAACCTTGTTCCCCCGATATCGCCGTGTTAGCCACTCCGCCGGCTGCGGCGGCGCGATCCTCTTTCGCTTACAACCCTTTGCGTTAACAGGAGAGTTTATGAGCATCACCAACGGCGGCCCGGCCATCGGCGCGGCCTCTGCCCCCGCAACGGCGCCGCAGCTCATGGTCCTGGCCCAGTACGTCAAGGATTTTTCATTCGAAAACCCGAACGCCCCGCAGTCGCTGTCCCAGTCCGACCAGCCCCAGATCGGCATTACCGTCAATGTCAGCGCAAAGCCCATGTCGGATACCGACGTGGAAGTGGAGTTGCGCCTGGAGGGCAAGGCGGAGAACTCCGGCGGCGTGATGTTCAATGTCGAACTCGTGTTTGCGGGCATGTTCCGGATCCAGAACGTTCCGCAGGAGCAGGTTCATCCGCTGATGTTGATCGAATGCCCGCGGCTTTTGTTCCCGTTCGCGCGCGAAATCGTCGCCAGCGCCGTCCGCCAAGGCGGCTATCCGCCCCTGCTGCTCGATCCGATCGACTTCGTCGCCCTGTACCAGCAGCGCATGGCCCAGCAGCAGACGCAGCCGATCCCGGGCAACTGAGGCCCGCCAATCAGGACGCGTCCCGGCCGACCGCCAGGTAGTCGCGCCAAATCGCATTTTCGCCCAGCGAAGCGACAAATTCGCGGTGCGCCTCCGCCTCCTCGACGCGCAGCTGCGGCGCGAGCGGCTCCGGCCTGGCGCGCACCGCCGCCGTGCGGCGTTGCCTTTCGCCCCTGGCGGCGGTTCCTTCCGCAAGGCTCAGCAGCGTCTGCCGCGCCCCGATCAGCTCGACATAGACCTCCGCCAGCAGCTCGGCATCGAGCAGCGCGCCGTGCTTGGTGCGGCGGGAGTTGTCGATCTTGTAGCGCACGCACAGATCGTCGAGCCGGTTCGAGCCGCCGGGATGCTTGCGCCGGGCCAGCATCAGCGTGTCAACCAGCCGGTCGCGCCGCACTGGCACCCTGCCGGCGCGCTCGAGTTCGGCGTTGATGAAGCCGAGATCGAACAGCGCATTATGCGCGACCAGCGGCGCGTCGCCGAGGAACGCCACGAACTCCTCGGCGATCGCCGAAAACACCGCCTCGTCTTTGACGCGGGCGTTGTCGATGCCGTGAATCTCGACCACCTCCGCCGGGATGTCGCGTTCGGGATTAATGTAGCGGTGAAACGTGTTCCCGCTGGGGATGCGGTTGATCAACTCGACGCAGCCGACCTCGACTAGGCGGTGACCCTGCGCGGGGTCGAGGCCTGTGGTCTCGGTGTCGATGACGATTTCCCGCATACCGTTTCCGATTCGCCGCCGCGTTCAGATGGTCCGGGCATGGCCCGCCGTCAAGCGCGCCGCCGGATCGGCATTGTACCAACCGCCTCAAGAATCCTCCGCACCTGCATCCGAGCGTGCTCGATTCCCTGAGAACTATCCACGACAAAATCGGCATGCCGGCGCTTTTCAGCGTCCGGCATCTGCCGCGCCAGCAGCGCATCGAGTTGCTCGGGGCTCAATCCTCGCTCCAGGGCGCGGGCGCGCTGCACCTCGGCGGGCGCGGAAACCACCACCACCGCATCCACCCGCTCGCCGCCGCCGGTTTCCAAAAGCAGCGGAATGTCGAGCACCGCGACCGGAGCGCCCGTCGCTTCGGCCTCGGCGAGAAAGCGTTCGCGCGCCTTGTGCACCAGCGGGTGGACGATGGCTTCGAGTCTCTTCAGCGCCTCGGGATTGCCCACCACCTGCCGCGCCAGCGCCGCCCGATCGACCTTGCCGGCGGCGGCGGAGCCGGGAAACGCCGCCTCGATCAGGGGCGCGGCTTCGCCTTCGTAGAGCTTGTGGACCGCCGCATCGGCGTCATAGACCGGCACGCCGGCCTCGGCGAACAGCCGCGCCGTCGTGGTCTTGCCCATGGCGATCGATCCGGTGAGCCCGATCACAAACACCGCATTTACTCCGCCAGCAGGCCGTTGCTCCGCAACCATGCGAGGAGCGGCAGCAGCGGCAAGCCCAGAACCGTGAAATGATCGCCCTCGACCCGTTCGAACAACTGGATGCCGGTCCCTTCAAGCTGGTAGCCGCCGACGCTTGCCAAGGCCTTGTCGCCGACCGCATCGAGATACGCATCGAGAAACGCATCCGTGAATTCGCGCATGGTGAGATGGGCCGCATCGACGTGCTCGAACAGGATTTCACCCGAGCGCGCCACAGCCACCGCCGAATGTAGGGCATGGGTGCGGCCCCGCAGCGCCGTGAGCTGCGCACGCGCGCCGGCGCGGTCGGGCGCTTTCGAAAAACGCCGCTCGCCAAGCGCCAGGGTCTGATCGGCGCCGAGGACCAGACGGCCCGGATGTTTGGCCGCAATGGCGCTCGCCTTCTCGCGCGCCAGCAGCGCCGCGGCCTGCCCCGGTCCGAGGGCGCCCGCGTGCGCTTCGATCGCCCGCTCGTCGATGGCGGCGGGATCGATCTCGCACGGGATAGCGGCCGCTTCCAGAATCGCACGGCGGGCCGCGCTCTTGGAGGCCAGGATCAACGGCCGTTCGGCCTGCCACAAAGCCATTGGCATCGCCCTCTTAGACGCCCGCCTGACGCCGGCGTTCGGCGAGCAGCGCCATCACCTCGGCGGCAGTTTCCTCGATGGAGCGGCGGGTGACGTCGATGATCGGCCAGTTATGCTTGCCGCACAGCTTGCGCGCGGCGGCGATCTCGGCCGCGACAGCCTGCCGGTCGACGTATTGATCGGCGTCCTGTTCGGCCTTCAGCCCGAGCAGCCGGTTCTGCCTGATCTGCACAATCCGCTCGGGGCTGGCGGTCAACCCGACCACCAGCGGACTGGTCAGGCTTTCAAGGTTATCAGGCACCGGCACGCCCGGCACCAGCGGGACATTCGCGGTTTTGACGCCGCGGTTGGCAAGGTAGATTGAGGTCGGTGTTTTGGAGGTGCGCGACACGCCAACCAGAACGATGTCTGCCTGTTCGAGATCCTCGGTGTGCTGACCGTCGTCGTGCAACATGGTGTAGTTCAGCGCGTCGATGCGCTTGAAGTATTCGACGTTGAGCGTGTGTTGCGCCCCGACCCGGCGCTTGCTTTCACCGCCCAGATAGGACTGGAACAGGTTCAGCACCGGGCCGAGGATCGAAAGATAGGGCAGCCCGAGCGCGCTGCATTTCTCCTCGAGCCGCGAGGCCAGATCCTTGTCCAGCAGCGTGTAAAGCACGATCCCCGGCGCGTTCTCGATGTCGGTGAGGACACGATCGAGCTGCTTGTGCGTTCGCACCAGAGGATGCATGTGTTCGACTGGCGACACATTGGCGTATTGCACGGCTGCAGCGCGGGCAACCGTGATTAGTGTCTCGCCGGTGGCATCCGAGACCAGATGCAGATGGAAGTAATTCGCGCCGCGGTGAGGCATGGATAACCGGCCGACAGCCTGTGGACCGTCCGGGAGGAGGCCATGCCCCAGGGCCCCATGCAAGCGTTTCAGCGGCCGAGCGATCCAAAACGTCCACATTGCTGGCACGCAGGACGGAATCGAACCAAGCCCGAAGGGAATGTGTGAGAAGTGGAAGGCAGAGACGACAAAGCGTTCAAGAGAATCCAGCTACGCATTGAAATAACGCCGGGAATCGCTATCCAGATGGACTCACAGACAGCTTTGAGAATTCCGGGGAAAGATGAAGCTGCGATGTATGGCGTGTGGACATCGAGTCATGAGTCCAAACCACTGCCTAAGAATCACTACAACTAAGAATCTAGTATTGAGATAGGAAAGGGACTGTGACCGAGAGCTCCGTGCATAAGCCGGTCCTTGCCGCTCTCAACGGCCAGCGCCACAAGCCTCCTCCGATCTGGATGATGCGTCAGGCCGGACGCTACCTGCCGGAATATCGCGTGGTGCGCGAAAAGGCCGGGAGCTTCCTCAAGCTCTGCTTTTCGCCGGAGCTGGCAAGTGACGTTACGTTGCAGCCCATTCGCCGTTTTGGATTTGACGCAGCGATACTGTTTTCCGACATCCTGGTCGTACCGCATGCACTCGGCCGTCAGGTCCGATTTGTCGAGGGGGAAGGTCCGAGGCTCGATCCGATTTCGGATCCTGACACTGTCAGAAACTTGCGCGAACGAATCGACGGGCAGGTCGTAACGCCCATTTATGAGACGGTCCGGAGAGTGAAAGCCGAGCTTCCGCCGAATGTGACCTTTCTTGGGTTTTGCGGCGCGCCCTGGACCGTTGCGACTTACATGATTGCGGGTCAGGGAACGCCGGATCAGGCGCCAGCGCGGCTGTTTGCCTACCGTCATCCGGACGCGTTCCAGCAGCTGATCGACCGTCTGGTCGAAGCGTCTGTGGTCTATCTGGCGGGCCAGTTTGCAGCCGGTGTCGATGCCGTGCAGATTTTCGATACGTGGGCCGGCATTCTGCCAACTGAACAGTTTCACCGCTGGTGCATCGCACCCACGAAGGAGATCGTCACACGGCTGCGGCAGCATGTGCCCGATGCGAGGATTGTCGGGTTCCCCCGCGGGGCCGGAATGATGATGAGCGCCTATGCCGATTCGACAGGCGTGAATGCGCTCGGTCTCGATTGGGCCGTCGATCTGGCATACGTTCGATCGGTCCTGCAGCCGAAAATTCCAGTGCAGGGGAATCTCGATCCGATTGTCCTGCGTGCCGGCGGCGCGTCGCTCGACCGCAGCGTCGATGCAATTTTAAGTGCGCTTTCCGATGGACCGTTTATTTTCAACCTCGGTCACGGCATTCTGCCCGACACGCCGATTGCGCATGTCGAGCAAATGCTGAAACGGGTGCGTGGATAGGCGCCGCCAACCGCGGCGACGGCGATCGAACCGATGTTCGAATGGATCAAAGCTTTGCATGTCATCGCCGTCATCGCCTGGATGGCGGGAATGCTCTATCTGCCGCGGCTGTTTGTCTATCACTGCGCCGCTGATCCGGGCTCCATCCAGTCGGAAACGTTCAAGGTCATGGAACGCCGGCTGCTGCGCGCCATTATCAACCCGGCGATGGCGGCGACCTGGCTGCTCGGCCTGTGGCTGATCTGGCTGATCGGCTGGGATGGCTTCAAGCAATCGGGCTGGCTGCATGCCAAACTCGTGCTGGTGATCGCAATGTCGGGCGTTCACGGCATGTTGAGCGGCTGCGTCAAGGCCTTCGCCGCTGACCGGAACCGGAAGTCTGCAAAATTCTATCGGATTATCAATGAGGTACCGACAGTCCTGATGATCCTGATCGTGATCCTCGTGGTGGTGAAGCCGTTCTGAGCGGCGTGTCCCGGAACGATATCCACCACGCTCCTCTTGCGAATTCGCCTGTGATTACGTATATCTGCCAAATCCCTCCGAACGCAGGCGGATGCATTCGAGTCTCGATCCCGAGTATCCGGATCGATCGACGCATCGGGCCCGGGCAATTCAGGCCCAAACCCAAGACCTGCGCCATCCCTCCTCGCTGCCCGCGCCGTTTGAATCGTCAGTAGCGCCGGCGGTTATCCCCACAGGACCACCCGCATGCGGGAAATTAAGCTCCAAGACCTGAAGACCAAGACTCCTCCCGAACTTCTCGCCTTCGCGGAAGAGCAGGAAATCGAGAACGCCAGCACGATGCGCAAGCAGGAGCTGATGTTCGCGATCCTGAAACAACTGGCGACCAAAGAGATCGATATTATCGGCGAAGGCGTCGTTGAGGTGCTCTCCGACGGCTTCGGCTTTCTGCGCTCGCCGGAGGCGAACTACCTGCCCGGTCCCGACGACATCTATGTCTCGCCGTCGCAGATCCGCCGCTTCGGGCTTCGCACCGGCGACACCATCGACGGCCACATCCGCTCGCCCAAGGAAGGCGAGCGCTACTTCGCGCTGCTCAAGGTCAACACGCTCAATTTCGAAGACCCGGAAAAGGCCAAGCACAAGATCAACTTCGACAACCTGACGCCGCTCTATCCCGACGAGCGGCTGAAGATGGAGCATGACGACGCCACCAAGAAAGACCTTTCGGCGCGCGTCATCGACATCGTCGCTCCGATCGGCAAGGGCCAGCGCGCGCTGATCGTGTCGCCGCCGCGCACCGGCAAGACCGTGCTGTTGCAGAACATCGCGCATTCGATCACCGCAAATCATCCCGAGGTGTTTCTGATCGTGCTGCTGATCGACGAGCGGCCGGAGGAAGTCACCGACATGCAGCGGTCGGTGAAGGGCGAGGTCGTGTCCTCGACCTTCGACGAGCCGGCGTCGCGCCACGTGGCGGTGGCGGAAATGGTGATCGAAAAGGCCAAGCGCTTGGTGGAGCACGGCCGCGATGTGGTGATCCTGCTCGACTCGATTACGCGCCTCGGCCGCGCCTACAACACAGTGGTGCCGTCGTCCGGCAAGGTGCTGACCGGCGGCGTCGACGCCAATGCGCTGCAGCGGCCCAAGCGCTTCTTCGGCGCCGCGCGCAACATCGAGGAAGGCGGCTCGCTGACCATCATCGCCACCGCGCTGATCGACACCGGCAGCCGCATGGACGAAGTCATCTTCGAAGAGTTCAAGGGCACCGGCAACTCGGAACTGATCCTCGACCGCAAGGTGGCCGACAAGCGCACCTTCCCGGCCATGGACATCACCCGGTCCGGAACCCGCAAGGAAGAGCTGCTCACCCCGCCAGATCAGCTCAAGAAAATGTACGTCCTGCGCCGCATTCTTAACCCGATGGGAACCATGGATGCGATTGACTTCTTGCTCGACAAGCTGCGCAACACCAAGAACAACGCGGAATTCTTCGAGTCGATGAACACCTGATGCCTGCTGCCCGGATCGTCCTGACCGCATTGGCGCTTGCGGCCGCCGCAACCCTGCCGGCGGCGGGCTCGGTGTCGGTCAATGTGTTCGGGCTGCGGGCGCCGGAGGAAGTCGGCGGGTTCACGCTCAACGATTCCACCAACTTCGAAAAGCAGCGGCCGGGCGAAGGCTACGGGCTGGATTATTCGCAGCCGGGCTGGAAGCTCGACGTTTACGTCTACGATCTCAAACGCGCGGCGATTCCCGAGGACGTGAAATCGGCGATCGTGCGCGCCGAGTTCGAGCGTTCGCGGGCCGACGTGTTCATGGCCCAGCCGCGTGGGCCTTACGCGCAGGTTTACCTGCGGCGCAACTTCACCATGGAGGATTCGGCCAAACGCACGCGGTTCCAGTGCGCGGCCTTCCACCTGACCCGCGATGGGGCCAAGCCCCAGGACGGGTTCATGTGCGTGACGTCGTGGAACAACAAGTTCGTCAAGCTTCGCCTGACAACCTTGAGCGGCGCCGACACCGAGGCGGGCGCGCGCAAGCACGTCATGTCGTGGATCCCGGTGCTGTGGGGCGGAGCCGCGCGGGCCCAGCAGGCCGCGCCGGCGGCCAAAGCCAAGGCCAAGGCGTCGGCCAAGCAAATCCGGCGTGCGCAGCCGCAGGTGAAACGCGCGCCCCAGCGCCCGGGGTTCTGCCCGCCGGGCCAAATCTGCCGCTGACGGTTACGCCGGAGCAGGCCGCATCGCCGCCACGACCTCCGCGATCTTGCCCGGATCGGTGACCGGCAGCGAACACGTCTGCCCGATGCACACGAACGCGGCGCTCGTGGGTCCAGCCGCGATCTTGGCCTGCGCCGGATGGTTTGCGGGCAGCGCGGATGCGTCCGGTGCGCGCAGCACGATCCGGTTGACATACGGCAGGCGCAAGGCGGCTGCGGCAAAGGATTCCGCTTGCGGGCCGGTGACGACGATCTCCGCCGCATTGAGGCGCATATCCACGGCGTTCAGGAGCGCGGCGTGCCCGAGGAGGCCGGTTCCGGCATGCGCCAGGACGCCTTCGATCAGCCGGTCGGCCTTCTTGAGCCATTGCCCGTCGCCGGTCAGCGCCGAGAGCCGGACCAGGTTCTGGGCGGCGAGCGAATTCGGATTGGGCGTGGCGTCGTCGGCCGTGGAGGCGGGCCGCACCACCAGGCCTTCGGCGTCATCCGCGGTCAGGTAATAGCCGCCGTTGTCCGGATTGGCGTAGTGCGCGTCGAGCGCGCGCTGCCAGGCGAGCGCCCGGTCGAGATAGGCCCCCTGCCCGGTCGCCTCGTACAGCGCCAGGGCGGCACGGATCATCGCGGCATAGTCGGACGCGAGGCCGGGAAACAGCAGCCGGCCATCGCGCCACGAATGTCCAAGCCGCTCGTCCCTGGTCATGTCGCGCGCAATGAAGCCGAAGGCGCGCTCGGCCTGCGCGATCCACGACGGCTCGGAGAGCATCGCTCCGGCGTTGATCAGCGCCGCGATCATGAGCCCGTTCCAGTCCGCCAACACCTTGTCGTCGAGGCCCGGCCGCACGCGCGGCGCGCGCACGTCGAACAGCCTGGCACGCAAGACCGCGAGCCTTGCCTCATCGGCGTCGCTGCGCGGCACGCGCGCCAGCCGGTTGAGGATGTTGTGGCCCTCGAAGTTGCCACCGTCGGTGACGTCGTAGTGCTGGCAGAAGAACTCGCCGTCGCCGTCGCCGAGCGCGGACAGAACCGCCGCGCGCGACCAGACATAGAACTTGCCCTCCTCGCCTTCGGAATCGGCGTCAAGCGAGGCGCAGAACGCGCCCTCCTTCGTGGTCATCTCGCGTGCGAGCCAGCCGACGGTTTCGGCGGCGCGCTGCCGGAACGGCGGATTGCCGGTGCGCGCATCGGCGAGCGTAGCGACGCCGTTCTTCGAACGGCTATGGGCGAGCGCGAGCAATTCAAGCAGTTGCGCGTTGTCGTACAGCATCTTCTCGAAATGCGGCACCAGCCAGCGCTCGTCGACCGAATAGCGCGCAAAGCCGCCGCCGAGGTGGTCGTAGATGCCGCCCTCGCAGATGCGCTCGAGCGTCAGCTCGATGGCGGCGAAGTAGCGCTCCTCACCGGTGCGCAAGCCGGCGCGCCACATCAATTCGTAGATCGCCGAATTGGGAAACTTCGGCGCGCCGCGCAGGCCGCCGTGGGACGGGTCCATCGCGCCGCCGACCTGCAGCGCGAGCTGGTCGAGCTCCTTGGCGCCGATCGTGATGCGGCCGGCGGGCCGCGCGCGCTGGGACAGGCGCTCCATCAGCGCGTCGCGGTTCTGGCCGATCTTACCGGGCTCCTCGCGAAACAGCCGCGACACTTCGCGTAACACGTCGACGAACGCCGGCCGGCCGTAGCGCGACTCCTTCGGAAAATACGTCCCGCCCCAGACCGGCTCGCCCTTGGGTGTGAGAAACATGGTCAGCGGCCAGCCGCCGTGCTCGCCCAGGTGATGAAGCGCCGACATGTAGATCTGGTCGATGTCGGGCCGCTCCTCGCGATCGACTTTGATGTTGACGAACAGGTCGTTCATCACCGCAGCGGTGGCGTCGTCCTCGAAGCTTTCGTGCGCCATGACGTGGCACCAGTGGCAGGCGGCGTAGCCGACCGACAGCAGGATGGGCTTGTCCGCGCGCTGGGCTTCCGCGAGCGCCTCGGGACTCCAGGGCCACCAGTCGACCGGATTGTGCTTGTGTTGAAGCAGGTAGGGGCTGGTTTCGCGCGCCAGCCGGTTCTCAAGTGTGACATTTTTGTTCCGGGCCATAACAATACTTTAACTCAGAACGGCGGACGCCCGACATGGGGTGTTCCGGCACCGGACAAAACGGTACATTTGCCGGGCCTCTACGAGATGTCATTCCGGCACTCGTGTATCGGCGAACGGCATTGAGCTTCTTGGAGATCGACGTGGCTACTGGCACTGTGAAGTGGTTCAACCCGACCAAAGGTTACGGGTTCATTCAGCCGCAGGGTGGCGGCAAGGACGTGTTCGTGCACATCTCGGCGGTCGAGCGCGCCGGACTGAGCACGCTCAACGAGGGACAGCAGGTCGAGTTCGAGGTTGTGTCCAACCGCG
The DNA here is from genome assembly GCA_016869215.1 of Alphaproteobacteria bacterium. Classification (GTDB taxonomy): domain Bacteria; phylum Pseudomonadota; class Alphaproteobacteria; order Rhizobiales; family Xanthobacteraceae; genus Z2-YC6860. Next base: position 135,157 of record VGEP01000006.1, read on the forward strand.
GCAAGGAAGCGGCGGAAAATCTCAAAGTGAGATAGCGGCGCGGCCGCGAGAACCGGATCGGTTCGGAAGCCCGGCGGTTTCGCCGGGCTTTTTGCTTGGCTCGTTACGTCCTGCGGCGGCGAACGGGATCAGCGCGTGGCGTTTGGACGTGGATCGCCGGCACGTGGCTAGCGCATATTGTGGTTGAAGGTGTTTCCAATACAACGATAATGTGTGCCCTTCGCGGACGATTGAACGCGAAGTGTGGCGCACATTGACACCTAATCATACGCGGCGGCCTTACCATGTGGGTCTTTCGGGTTTCGATATTTGCCATCCTGCTTTGTCTTGGAGGCGTCGGCCGCGCCGATGAGAAGGATCACTGCACGCTCAAGAATGTTACGTTCGCAAGCTGCTCGCCCAAGGGCCGGCACTTCCAGTCGATCGTGATCGCGATTCCGGGTTGGAACGGGACATGTCGCGACACCTTCGGTGAGGGCGAAGGCAATCTGCTCAATGTCATGCGGCAGCGAAATTTCTTCGACATCGACTGCTTTGACTACAATAGCCACCACACGAAGCTTGCAGCGTCGCGCAAGCAATTGAGCGAACGCATCGCTGAGCTGCACAAAGCGGGTTACACGGAATTTGCCTTCGTGACTCACAGCACGGGCGGCGTATTGGCGCTCGATTTCCTGTTATCCGAAGCGATGGCAGCGGACGGCCAGGCCGTTCGAACCGGCCAGGGGCGAAGTGCCATCTTCAACGGCGATCGCGGAATGCGATTGCGCGCGCTCTATAGTTGGGCGGTGCCGCTTAATGGAGTCAGAGAGAACATCAATCGTCTCGGCAAGATCATCAACCTTGTCAACATTAGTCCGGAGGTTCTGCCGCTTCTGGCTCCAAACTCGAAATACTTAGTGGAGTTGAAGGCGCGCTTGAAGCGATTCGATTCCGCGGTCCCTGCGGTGTCACCGACGGATCAGGCAAATTATGGTTTCGATTGGGTCATCCTTCAAGGACAGAACGATGATTGGGTGGTGCGCAATATCGATCCCAAGGAGCCATGGTTTCCAACGACGGTCGAGATTAAGACCCATGTAGTTCGCACCAACTCGTCGCACAGTCACAACGTCGCGGACAGCGGGCAAATCGGCGCCCCGCTCTACCCCGGCGAAATGATGAGCGACAAGGCTTTGCTTGCGCTCGGGCTCTATCCGCGGATCAACGAGTATTTTGCCCCGACTCTGTTGCCGACCGACGAATTGGCCCAGCAACGCCGGGTCATTCTGCAAGGGGTTTTAGGATTTGCGGAGAACCGGAATCTGTTCCAGCGTGCCTATTCGGCAGTCTCAAAATTTATCGTGCTGCTGCTGGACGGCCAGTTCCGGCGGGACCCGAACTTCGATGAAGAAGCCGTCGCGGGTCTTTCGCGGCTGTTGAGGACGAAGGCGAATGATCTCGACTACGAATATGTGGTTGATTTCGGCGACCGGCTCCTCAACGATATCGATCGGGGCTTTCAGGCCCGAGCGCTGGAGCGGGCCGACCGGTTTGGCGGTGGTTCGAAACGCGCCGTGCGCGAACTGGTCGCCATGCTGGACGAGATCTTCAAGCGCGTGACCGAGTTGGTGCGAGCGCATCCTGAGCTTGCCCTCAACCTGCGAAGCAGCAGCGGTTCGCTCGAGTCCTTCGAGCAGCGCGTGGCGACGGTGCTGCCGCGATTCCTGGCAGTGGCGGACGATGAGACGCAGCGCCGGACGATCTCTGCGCTCCGTAACGTGGCGGAGAACGCCACGGTGCCAGCGGTGTTGGGCTCCGATGTGGTGGCTCAGGTGGTGGCATACGGCCGGAGCAAGTATCGTACGCTGTCCGACACGACGAGGGACGAGCTTGGCCACGTGTTGAGCGCCTTCGCTGCGCGCGGCAACGCGATCAGTTCGACCACACTGGCATTGCTGAGCGAGGACGTGAAATGGGTCGGGGGCCAGTCTCGCCCGCTTTGGTTTGCTATGATGTCGCAGGATCAGATCGACGCGCTGGTGGCGATGGCAGCGCCTGCGACGATTGCGAGTAAGGGTCAGGTGAAATTCCTCACCACGCTGATCGCCAACGGCGGTGCGGCCGGCAACTCGCCAGACATGGCGCGCAGGGCGGTGTCGCTGTTCGAAAAGTATTTGGAGAATGCGCCTGCGGTTATCGGTAATCAGGACGCAAACGCGCTACGGGAAGCGGCGCTCAAATCTCAATATCCGTCCATTGCAAGAAGCGTCGATCAGGCGCTGACGTCAGCAGGCTACGGTCGGCTGCAGTGAGCTAAGCCGTTCGTTGCCGCCAGCATGGCGGCCGAAAGGCCAATCGGCAATTTCACCGGCCGTTGGGACAGGCTACATGCTTGTCGGATGGCCCCCGTTCGCGCCACGATTTTCGCCCTCTCCTCCGGCCGTCCGCCCGCGGCCATCGCCGTGGTCCGCATTTCCGGGCCGCGCGCGGGCGCTGCGCTCGAAGCGCTCTCCGGCCGCATCCCGAAGCCGCGGCAGGCGGCGCTGGCGCGGCTGCGCGATCCCGCCTCCGGCGAGACCATCGACGAGGCGTTGGCGCTGTGGTTCCCCGGCCCCCACAGCGAGACCGGCGAGGACGTGGCCGAGCTGCAGGTCCACGGCGGCCGCGCCGTCATCGCCGCGGTGCTGGCCGCGCTCGGCCGCATCGAGGGCTTGCGTCCGGCCGAGCCCGGCGAGTTCACCCGCCGTGCGTTCGACAACGGCAAGCTCGATCTCACCGCGGTCGAGGGCCTCGCCGACCTGATCGGCGCCGAGACCGAAGCACAGAGGCGGCAGGCCTATCGCCAGCTTAAAGGTTTGCTCGGCGACCGCGCGGAGAGCTGGCGCAGCCGGCTGATCCAGGCGCTGGCGTCGGTCGAAGCGCGGATCGATTTTTCCGACGAGGCCGACGTGCCGGAGGACCTGATCGGTCCGGCGCTCGATGTTGCGCGTTCGCTGCGCGGCGAAATCGAGGATGCGATTGCTTCGGCGGGCCGGGGCGAGCGGCTGCGGGACGGGCTGGTGGTTGCGATTGCAGGCCCGCCAAACGCCGGAAAGTCGACGCTGCTCAATCGCATCGCGCGGCGCGAGGCGGCCATCGTGTCGCCGGTGCCGGGCACGACCCGCGATGTGATCGAGGTGCATCTCGATCTCGGCGGGTATCCGGTCACCGTGCTGGATACGGCGGGGATTCGGTCGAGCGACGATCCGGTCGAGCAGGAAGGCGTTCGCCGGGCTCAGCAGCGGGCGGCGGAGGCAGACCTGGTTCTGTGGGTCGAGGACGTCCGGGAATTGCTGCGGTGTCTCGGCGATTCGCGCGGCGGAAATGCTGCGCAGCAATTTATTGCTGCAATGCAATATCGCATCGACGATTCCATTGCATCCGGCACAGCGATGCTTCCGGGCACCGGGACGTCGAACGGCATTAAAGGCGCCGGTCGTTCAGAGGCCCACCATGCCCGCTGGGTGATTGCCAACAAGCTCGATCAGATTGGACAAGCGCAAAAGTCGACAATTGAACGTGAATTCAGTGTTTCAAGTAATTATTTTCTCGTATCCGCGTCTACTGGAGAAGGAATGAATTTAGTTATCAAGTTTTTGGAGGACTTCGCCAAGGTCTATTTCGGCACTGAGCCTGCTCTGGTGACGCGCGAGCGGCATCGCCGCGCCCTGACGGTGGCGACCGAAGCGCTGGATCGTGCATTGGCCGAGCGCGCCGTTGGGCGGGAGGACATCATTGCCGAAGAGCTGAGGCTGGCGGCTGCACAATTGGGGCGATTGACGGGGCGGATCGACGTCGAGGACGTGCTGGACTCGATCTTCCGGGACTTCTGCATTGGCAAGTAAGCCAATGGACTGCCCTTCCGGCCTCGACGTTGTCCGCAAGCAAGCCAACCAATGTAGTTTCGATCGCAACTTTATGCGCCCTGCGTTGCAGGACGGCACGCGGGGTTTGCTGAGCCAATTCGCCGCTGGGGCAACCCGTCACCTTCCTGCTTCGGACTGCGTTGCCGAAATTCACCGGAGGTCAATGACGATGGAGCGTGGCGATGTCCGATCTCGGCCAGGAAAATTCAGGATGGAAGGCCTCGCTCGGTTGGCTCGCGCTCGGCGCGATCATCGTGCTGGTGGTGGCGGGCGTGTTCGTTTTCGGTTGATCGGATTGCCGCGGTGCCGGTGTTTCACGTGAAACATGGCCAAGTCCCATAGCCTGTCCCGGTGACGCGAATGCCGGCATAGGCTCGCCTTTGACCGCCTCGGGGCGCTCCGCTACAAGCGCGGCATTCGAGGCAGACATGGATTCCGGGTTTGACGTCATCGTGATCGGCGGCGGACACGCGGGCTGCGAGGCTGCGGCCGCCGCAGCGCGAATGGGTGCGAACACGATCCTCTTGACCCATCGCTTCGCGACCGTCGGGGCGATGTCGTGCAATCCGGCCATCGGAGGCCTTGGAAAAGGCCATCTGGTGCGAGAAATCGACGCCCTGGACGGCCTGATGGGCCGGGTTGCCGACCTCGGGGGGATTCAGTTTCGGGTGCTCAATCGGCGCAAAGGCCCCGCCGTCCGCGGACCGCGCGCCCAGGCCGACCGGAAGCTCTATGCCGCGGCCATGCAGCAGGCGATCCGCGCGCAGGAGCGGCTCACCGTCATCGAGGGCGAAGCCGACGATCTCGTGCTGGAAAACGGTCGGGTTTGCGCGGTCCGCCTGGCCGACGGACGCGAATTCGGCACCGGAGCGGTTGTTCTGACCACCGGCACCTTCCTGCGTGGTCTGATCCATATCGGCGAGCGGCAGATTCCGGCCGGCCGGGTCGGCGAGGCACCGGCGCTGGGGCTGTCGGCGACCCTGGAACGCGCCGGTTTCGAGCTCGGCAGGCTGAAAACCGGCACGCCACCGCGGCTCGACGGCCGGACCATCGACTGGAATGCGCTCGAAATGCAGCCTGGCGACGATCCGCCGGAGCCGTTCTCGGAATTGACCGAAGCGCTACCGAATCGGCAGATTCAATGCGGGATCACCCGAACGAACGCGAGAACTCACGAGGTCATCCGGGCCAACGTGCATCGCTCGCCGATGTATTCCGGCCAGATCCAGAGCCGCGGACCGCGATATTGCCCGTCGATCGAGGACAAGATCGTCCGGTTCGGCGATCGCGAGGGCCATCAGATTTTCCTAGAGCCCGAGGGACTTACCGACGACACAGTCTATCCAAACGGGATTTCCACCTCGCTGCCGGAGGACGTGCAGCTGGCGATGCTGGCTACGATCCCGGGCCTGGGACGCGCCCGGATGGTCCGGCCGGGCTACGCCATCGAATATGACCATGTCGATCCGCGCGAACTCAAGCATACGCTTGAAACCAAACGTGTTTACGGGCTTTTCCTGGCCGGCCAGATCAACGGCACGACTGGATACGAGGAGGCGGCGGCGCAAGGCCTGGTCGCCGGCCTGAACGCGGCTTCGCGGGCGGGCGGCGGTCCGGACATCGTGTTCGACCGCGCCGAGGCGTATCTCGGCGTGATGATCGACGATCTGGTGACCCAGGGCGTTTCCGAACCCTATCGGATGTTTACCTCCCGTGCCGAGTACCGGCTGGCGCTGCGGGCCGACAATGCCGACCAGCGGCTGACTACCAAAGGCCACGCCGTCGGCTGCGTCGGACCGGCCCGTCGACAGCATTTTCAGGCGAAAATCGCTGCTCTGGATGCCGCCCGCAGTACAGCGAAGTCGCTATCGATCACGCCCAACGAGGCTGAAAAGCACGGAATCGCGCTCAATCGCGACGGTCAGCGGCGTACGGCGTTCGATCTTCTGTCCTATCCGACGTTGAGCCTCGCGGATGTGAGCCGAATCTGGCCCGAGCTTGGCGCGCTCAGTCCGAAAATCGCCGAGCAGCTCGAAACCGATGCCAAATATGCCGTTTATCTGGATCGGCAGGCCACCGATATCGCGGCTTACCGCAGGGACGAAAGCATCGAGCTGCCCGAACAGCTCGATTACGACGCCGTTCCGGGCCTATCGAACGAGGTGCGGCAGAAGCTTCGGACGCATCGGCCGCGCACCATCGGCCAGGCCGGGCGCATCGACGGCATGACGCCGGCGGCTCTGACGCTTCTGGCAGCACACACCCGGCGTCAGGGCAGGGGGCGCCCCGCCGCCTGATCGCGGCCGCGTGTCGGCCTATGACGCGAAAAAATCGCCCGAAACATCAGGGATCGTCGGCAAAGCGCGAACCAGGTGGACGCAAGCCATTGGATTTGGCTGCGGATCGCGGAGCGGCTCTGCGGTTGACGCCCGTTTCACGTGAAACAGCAGAGCGGCTGGATCGCTTCGTCGAAATACTGCTGACTTGGCAGCCGCGAATCAACCTGATCGCAGCCTCCAGCATTGCCACTCTGTGGACGCGCCACATTGCCGATTCACTGCAGCTTCTGGATATCGCGCCGCTGGCCCGCAATTGGGTCGATCTGGGCTCGGGCGCGGGATTTCCAGGCCTGGTGATTGCTTGTGCGCTGGCGGAAACCGCCGGCGCCCTGGTCCACCTTGTTGAAAGCAACGCCAAGAAAGCGGCCTTCCTGCGCGAGGCGATCCGCCACACTGGCGCTCCAGCGGTCGTCCATGCTGTGCGAATCGAGGATTTCGTGAAGAACTGGAAAGCCCCCGTCGATGCGGTCACAGCCCGTGCCCTGGCGCCGCTAGACGTATTGCTTGGTCTTGCTGAGCCGCTGCTGGCTGCGGGCGGGAGAGGCCTGTTCCTCAAGGGACAAGATGTTGAGGTAGAATTGACCCAAGCCGCTAAATGTTGGAAGCTTCGCTCGGCCCTCGTCCCGAGCAAGACACATCCAGACGGCCGCGTGGTCGTCGTCGACGATCTGCAGCGGCTCCCGCATCGGACGAAAACAAAAGCTTAATCAATAACTTATTGGAATAATGCCATGACAGATCCTGTCGCCCCGACCTCCGCCGCCGAGCCTGGCCCGGCCGCCACCGATTCCCAAGTGGTTGTGCTCGCGGAGCGCACCGAGCCGGCCAAGCCGCCGCGTGTCATCGCGATCGCCAACCAGAAGGGCGGCGTCGGCAAGACCACGACCGCAATCAATCTCGGCACCGCGCTCGCCGCTATCGGCGAGCGCGTGCTGGTGATCGATCTCGATCCGCAAGGCAACGCTTCGACCGGACTCGGAATCGACCGCCGCAACCGGCGTACGTCCACCTACGATGTGTTGACCGGCGAGGCGCCGCTGCGCGAGGCGATCGTCGCGACTGCGGTGCCGCGGCTCTCGCTCGCGCCGTCGACCATGGACCTGTCGGGCCTCGAGCTTGAGATCGGCCAGGCGCGCGATCGCGCGTTTCGGCTGCGCAGCGCGATCGCGCCGATCAACAACGGCAAGCACGCCGGCTTCGGCGATTTCAGCTACGTGCTGGTCGACTGTCCGCCGTCGCTCAATCTTCTCACCGTCAATGCCATGGCGGCCGCGCACGCGATCCTCGTGCCCCTGCAATGCGAGTTCTTCGCGCTCGAAGGATTGTCGCAGCTCCTGCAGACGGTGGAGCAGGTCAAGAGCACGCTCAATCCCGACCTGACGATCCACGGCATCGTGCTGACGATGTTCGATGCGCGCAACAACCTGTCCAACCAGGTTGTCGCGGACGTGCGCGAGTTCATGGGCCGCAAGGTCTACGACACGATCATCCCGCGCAACGTGCGCGTCTCGGAGGCGCCGTCGTACGGCAAGCCGGTGCTGGTGTACGACCTCAAGTGCGTCGGCAGCGAAGCCTATCTGCGGCTCGCGACGGAAATCATCCAGCGCGAGAAGGAGCTGCGCGCGAGCTGAGTTCGGAACGGCAAACTCCGGTTCGAAAAGACAACAAGAAACATCCGAAGCAAGAAGGACAAGAATGAGCGGTATCGAGGAGAATCTGATGGCAGACGATCAACACCGTTCGAGACTGGGCCGCGGACTTGCCGCTCTGATCGGCGACGTCGGTGTGGAAACGCAAGCCGTCGAGCGCAACCGCAGCCAGCGCAAGGTCCCGATCGAATTCATCCGCGCCAATCCGCGCAACCCGCGGCGAATGTTTTCAGACTCCGAGCTCGATGAACTGACAGCGTCGATCCGCGAGCGCGGCATCATTCAGCCGATCGTGGTGCGCGCGCGCGGCGCGGACTCCTATGAGATCATCGCAGGCGAACGGCGCTGGCGCGCGGCGCAGCGCGCGGGCCTGCACGAGGTTCCGGTCGTGGTCCTCGACGTGAACGACTCCGAGGCGTTGGAGCTTGCCATCATCGAGAACGTGCAACGCACCGATCTCAATCCCCTGGAAGAGGCCGCGGGCTACCAGGTACTGGCTGCCGAGTTCGATCACTCTCAGGACGATATCGCCAAGGTGGTCGGCAAGAGCCGCAGCCACGTCGCCAACACGATGCGCCTGCTGCAACTGTCGGAGAAGGTGAAGGCCTACATCAACGCCGGCAAGCTTTCCGCCGGCCACGCGCGCATGCTGGTCGGCCAGCCGAACGCCGAGGAGTTCGTCGACGAGATCGTCACGCGCGGGCTCAACGTCCGTCAGGTCGAGGAGTGGGCGCGCGCGAGCGGCCGTCATCAGGCGCGCGATACCAAGCGCGGCGGCAAGACGAAGGATGCCGACACCGCGGCGCTGGAGCAGCGCCTGTCCGATGCGCTGGGCCTCGCCGTGACCATCGATCATCGGGCCAATGGCAGCGGCACGGTACATGTGCGCTACAAGTCGCTGGAGCAGCTCGACGAGATCGTGCGGCGGCTTGAGGGCGCGCCGAAGCGCGCCGAGCAACCGGCGTCGAGCGGTCCGCGCATCCGCAGCTTGTGACATCGCAAAGGCCGCGCGCGGCGCGTTCAGGCGCCGGAGCTACCTCGCGCGGCGCGCTGACGTCGCAATCGACAGCAGCGTCCGCTGCGCCAGCGGCTCGGACAGGCTGTCGAGCGGCGCGCGCATATGGCGGATATCGCGGGCGGTCTGCGCCAATTGCTCCATCGCGCGCGTCAACCGCTCCGTCGACCACGCCGCAAGCGCGGACTCCACCAGCGGCCTTCGGCTGAAGTGCAGCGGCGGCACGAACGCGCCGAGCGCCTCGTCGTTCGACAGGCCGGCGTCGATGGCGATCCGCGCCTTGTGCAGCTGAACGACCTGCCGGATGGCGGCCGCGACGATCGCCCCGGCCGACGTGCCGGCGGCCGACGCGCGGGCGAACTGCATCTCCGCGTCTTTCGCCTTGCCGGCGAACGCGGCATCGACCACGGCATCGAGCGCGAGCGTGGCCGCATCGGTGCAAACTGCAAGGACGTCGTCGAGCTCCACGCGGCCCTTGCCGTGGGCGTAGAGTGCGAGCTTGCGGATTTCGCCGCGCGACGCCTGGCGATCGCCGCCGAGCAGCGCCGCCAGAGCGCTGCGCGCGTCCGGCGCGATGGTGAGCTTGGCCACGCGCAGCTCCTCGTCGATCAGCCTGGCCACGTCGCGGGCGTTGTCGGCATAGCAGGGGATGGCGGCGGCGGCCTTCGATTTTTCGCACATCGTCCGCAGCGGCGCGTTGCGGCGCAGATCGCCGGCCTCGATGACCACGCGGCATTCGGTCGGCGGCGCGGCGAGCAGCGCCTCGACCGCAGGCGCAAAGTTGCGGCTGCCGGCCTTGACCCAGATCGCGCGCTTGCCGCCGAACAGCGGGACGGTGTGCGCCTCCTCGACCAGGCGCGACGGCGTGGAAGCAAGATCGTCACCTTCGAGCCGCGCCAGCGCGAACGGGTCGCGCGGATCGTCCACTGAGGCATGGATGATCTTCTCGGCGCGCTCCCGCGCCAGCCCTGCGTCCGGTCCGAACACCAGCACGATCGGCCGAGCCGCGTCCGGGCGCGCGATAAAAGCTTCAGCGTCGGCGGCTTTGATGGCGACCATTCGATGCCGAGATTTTCCAAATGAAATCACCGGGTCAAGCCCGGCGACGACGCTGAATTCACAGCGTCGCCGAAGATCAGGTCCCGGCGCTGAAGTAGGACGCCAGCCGGGTGCGGATGTTCTCCGCGATCACCTTCGACGCCCGGTTTTCGGCGTCGCGCTGGCCGCGGGCGCGCGCGAAGCGTTGCGCCTGGCCCGGCGTGTCGAACGAAACCCGGGAGAAGGTGCTGCCTGTGACCACCGACCTGCCTGACGCGATTTCGGTCAGGGTGTAATTGGCGTTGATCCCGACGACTTCCGATTCCGGTCGGGCGGTGGTGGTATCGACGATAACCTGCTGGCGGTTCGAGGAGAGCTGGATGACGAGCTTGTGCGTGGCGCCGACCGATCCCTCGCCGCCGGTCAATTCGAAGATCAGCGCGTTGCGGACTTCCACCGCGAGGCGGGCGTCCGGCGTGCCGTTCGGCGCTACGATCTGCTCGATCTCGACCAAACGCAGCCGGTCGCGAATGCCGGGGCCGCCGGCCAGCGTGCGTTCGCCGTAGAGCGGCTCGAAGCAGCCGGCGACCAGCGCGGCGAGCGCCAGCGCGCCGGCGATCCGGGCGGTCGTTGCGAGGCGATCAGGCCACCACATTCACGATCCTTTGCGGGACCACGATGACTTTTTTCGGGCTCTTGCCCTCCAGCGCCTTTCTTACCGCATCGAGGTTAAGGACTGCAGCCTCGATTTCGGGGTTTTTCGCATCCCGGCTGACGGTGACATCGGCGCGCTTCTTGCCGTTGATCTGAACGGGGAGGGTGATGGTGTCCTCTTGCAGCAGGGCCGGCTCCAGCACCGGCCAAGGCTCGGTGGCGACCAGGGTCCGCCGGCCGAGCACGGTCCAGCACTCCTCGGCGAGGTGCGGCATCATCGGGTTGAACAGCTTGACCAGGGTGTCGGCGGCTTCCTTCACCGCCCAGGCGAAATCGGGCGTGCCGGCGGGTCGTGCAATGGCCGAGCCGAGCGCATTCGCCAGCTCGTAAAGGTGCGCGACGGCGACGTTGAAGTGCAGCTTCTCGATCGCCTCGGTGATCTTGGCGAGCGCACCATGAGCGGCCTTGCGGAGGGCCAGCGCTGGTTCGCTGAACGAGTCGGGGCGAGCGGCGGGCGCCTGTTCCGCGATATCCGCCATCTCGCCGACGAGGCGCCACAGGCGCTGCGTGAAACGCGCCGAGCCCTGGACACCGCGCTCGGTCCATTCCACGTCGCGCTCGGGCGGCGAGTCCGACAGCATGAACCAGCGCGCCACGTCGGCGCCGTAGGTGCCCATGATGTCGTCGGGGTCGATGGTGTTCTTCTTCGACTTCGACATCTTCTCGATGCCGCCGATTTTTATAGGCTCGCCGGTCGCCGCAAGCTTCGCCGTGCGCGCGCCGCCCGCCTCGTCGAGTGTGACCTCGGCGGGCGTGACCCACTCGCCGTTCGGCTTCTGATAGGTCTCGTGCACCACCATGCCTTGCGTGAACAGGCCGGCGAACGGTTCGTCGAGCCCGGCGTGGCCGGTGGCCTTCATGGCGCGGGTGAAAAAGCGCGAATAGAGCAGATGCAAAATCGCGTGCTCGATGCCGCCGATGTATTGATCGACTGGCAGCCAGGCGTCGACCGTTTCGCGCGTCGTCGGCGCATCCGCGTTCCACGGATCGGTGAAACGCGCGAAGTACCACGACGAGTCGACGAACGTGTCCATGGTGTCGGTCTCGCGCCGCGCTCCCTTGCCGCATTGCGGGCACGTGACATTCTTCCAGCTCGGATGGCGGTCGAGCGGATTGCCCGGCTTGTCGAAGGTGACGTCCTCCGGCAGCACGACCGGCAGGTCCTTCGCGGGCACCGGCACCACGCCGCAGGCCTCGCAGTGGATCACCGGAATGGGGCAGCCCCAGTAGCGCTGACGCGAGATGCCCCAGTCGCGCAGGCGGTAGTTTACCTGCCGCGCTCCGACCGGCGCGTTACCGCGCGTCGCGGTTTCGAGGCGCTTGGCCACCTCTTCCTTCGCGGCCTCGATGGTCATGCCGTCGAGGAAGTGCGAATTGATCATGAGGCCGTCGCCGTCGAAGGCCGTGTCGGTGATGACGAACGACGCCGCGTCCTGGCCCGGCGGGCAGACCACCGGCACGTTGCCGAGGCCGTATTTGTTGACGAAGTCGAGGTCGCGCTGGTCGTGCGCCGGGCAGCCGAAGATCGCGCCGGTGCCGTAGTCCATCAGGATGAAGTTCGCGACATAGACCGGAAGCTGCCACGACGCATCGAACGGATGCAGCGCGCGGATGCCGGTGTCGTAGCCCATCTTCTCGGCGGTATCGATTTCGGCCTGCGCGGTGCCCATGCGCTTGCACTCGGCGATGAAGGCCGCGAGTTTCGCGTCCTTCTTCGCGGCGCTTTGCGCCAGCGGATGATCCGGCGCGATCGCCATGAACTTCGCGCCGAACAGCGTGTCGTGCCGCGTGGTGAAAATCTCAAGCTCGCTCTCACCCGCGGGCGCCGTCTTTGGATCGAGCGCAAAGCGAACCAGCAATCCTTCGCTCCGCCCGATCCAGTTCTTCTGCATCAGCCGGACTTTCTCCGGCCAGCGCTCCAGCGTGTCGAGCGCCTCAAGCAGCTCCTGCGAATAGCGCGTGATCTTGAACACCCACTGCGCCATCTCGCGCTGCTCGACCGTGGCGCCCGAGCGCCAGCCGCGGCCGTCGATGACCTGCTCGTTGGCGAGCACGGTCATATCCACCGGGTCCCAGTTCACCTTGCGCTGCTCGCGCTCGACCAGCCCTTCGCGCATGAAATCGAGGAACATGCGTTGCTGGTGCTTGTAGTAGGCCGGGTCGCAGGTCGCGACCTCGCGGCTCCAGTCGAGCGACAGGCCCATCGACTGCAGCTGCTTCTTCATCGCGGCGATGTTGTCGTAGGTCCAGGCCTTGGGATGGACCTTGCGCTCGATCGCGGCGTTCTCCGCCGGCATGCCGAAGGCGTCCCAGCCCATCGGGTGCAGCACGGCGTGGCCGCGCGCGCGCATGAAGCGGGCGACCACGTCGCCCATGGTGTAGTTGCGGACGTGGCCCATGTGGATGCGCCCCGAGGGGTAGGGGAACATCTCGAGGACGTAGTATTTTTTCGGCGCGGGCTGGCCGGGGGCGGAGGGCTTCGTGAGCGCGTCGGCTGGCGTCCTGAAGATGCCGCGGTCGTCCCATTCGGCCTGCCAGCGGGATTCGGCGTCGCGCGGGTTGTAGCGGGATTGTGCTGATTCGGCGGTCATTTGCGGGGTGTTTTAGTCGGGTGCGTCGCAATGGGAAAGGGGCTCACAAACGGGCTACAATGCAGCCTCCCGCCCAAGTTCGGAATTCCCGCCATGCAATACACCACCTTCGGCCGAACCGGCCTTCGCGTCTCCGTGGCCGGCTTCGGCACCGGCGGCTTCTCGCGCTGCGGGCTTCGGGCCGGCAAGACCGAGGACGAGGCGGCGCGGCTCATCCTCGACGCAGTCGATCTCGGCATCAACGTAATCGACACCGCGCCGGGCTACGGCACCGAGGGCGTGGTCGGTCGCGCGCTGAAATCGCTGCGGCGCGAGGAGGTCGTGGTTGCGACCAAGGTGCTGGTGCGCGGCGCGGGCGCGTTCTGCACGCCGGCGCAGTTCGTTGCGAGTCTCGACAAGTCGCTGCTCGCGATGGGCACCGATTACGTCGACGTGTTCAATCTGCACGCGGTCGAGCCCGAGCAGTACGTCCACGCCCGCGACGTGCTCGGGCCCGCGCTGCTGGAGCAGAAGGCCAAGGGCAAGATCCGCCACATCGGCTTCACCGAGAACCCGATCGTCGATTTCACCCACGAGACGATCAAGCTCGCGGCGAACGATCCGTTATGGGACGTCTATATGGTCGGCTTCCACATGCTGCACCAGAACGCGCGGCGCGACGTGTTCCCGCAGACGCGCGCGAAAGGCATCGGCACGCTGATGATGTTCGCGGTGCGCTCGATCTTCGCCGATCCGCCGCGCATCGCGCGCGAGATGAAGGCGATGGCGGACCAGGGTCTGGTCGACAGGTCGCTCGGCGACAGCGCCGATCCGCTCGGTTTCCTCGTACACGAGGCCGGCGCCGCGAACGTGATCGAGGCGGCCTATCGCTTTGTGCGGCACGAGCCGGGCGTCGACGTTACACTGTTTGGCACCGGCGATACGGCGCACTTGCGAACCAACGTCGCTTCGCTGCTCAAGCCGCCGCTGCCGGCCGTGGACCGCGACAAGCTCGTCAAGCTGTTCGGTCATCTCCAGAATGGCGTGGGCCTTGACGGCCATGGCGGCGGTGGCGCGCGACGGTGAACGCCGGGATTCCGGCGCGCGCGGGTTGCAGAGACGCCCGAGGTCGCTCCGCGCGGCAGATTTCGTAACCCGCCGTTAACCGTCCGCAGCTGGAACCGCCGGGAATCGGCGCAAACAGCCTCAAATAACGGAATCTTATCGCGATTATGCGACCGTTCGACGTTTGGCGCGAACGGGCGCGGTATGGCGTTTAGCGATCGGACTCAGGGTTTTGTCGCGAAGTGGTTGCCGGTCCTCACGCACGGCGCGGTTTATATTTGCGCAGTCCTGATCGGCCTCGTCTGGCTCAGCATCAGCTTCTTTCTCGACAACGAACGCGCCAGCGCCGAGCAGACCACGGTGCGCAACTCGATGAATCTCGCCGGCGCGTTCGAGGAGCATCTCTCGCGCTCGATCCAGGACGTCGACCGGTCGTTGAAGCTCGTGCGCGCGGGTTACAAGCGCAACTCCGGTTCATTCGACCTGATCGGCTGGCTGAAGGCGGCGGACCTGTTCAAAGACGAGGTGCTGCAGATCAGCATCATCGATAGCCGCGGCTTCGTGAAGCTGAGCAACATCGATCCGACGCGGTTCGCCGGCCTGGATTTGAGCGACCGCGAGCACTTCAAGGTTCATTTGAATTCGAACCAGGACGAGCTGTTCATCAGCAAGCCGGTGATCGGACGCACCACCGGGAAATGGTCGATCCAGCTGGCGCGCCGCATCGACAACAACGACGGCTCGTTCGGCGGCGTGATCGTGGCCTCGCTCGATCCGTCCTATCTGACGCGCGCCTACAACGTGGTGAACACCGGCGCCGAAGGCTTCATCCGCGTCATCGGCTCCGACGGCATCGTGCGCGCCACCAGCGGCGAGGCTTCGAGCATGCTCGGCCGTGACACGGGCCGAGGCGATCTGTTCAAGCATTATCCAGCGCGGTCCAACGGGTGGTATTACACCGCGAGCCTGTCCGGGGACAGCGTGCCGCGGCTGGTCGTGTATCGTGCGCTGGCCGATTATCCGCTGGTGGTCGCGGTCGGCCAGTCGGCGCAGGAGATTTTCGGCCATCTCGCCGCCAAGCGGCGAGTCGGCCACTTTGTGGCGACGCTTCTGACCATTCTCATCCTGGGTATCACCGCCATCACGGTGAAGACCAATTTGGCACGCGAGCAGGATCAGAAAAATCTCGAAGAAGCATACATGCGTCTGAACGCGGCGCTCGACAACATGCCGCACGGCATTTGCATGTACGGGCCCGATCGAAGGCTCGCCATGGCCAATCGGCTGTATAGCGAGATGTACGGGCTCGATCCCGAACAGGCAAAACCGGGGACATTGCTATCCGACATTCTCGCAGCGCGCGTCGCGGCCGGCTCCTGTCCGGCAAACGGAGAGCAATACGTCAACGAACGAATAGAGGAAGCGTTCATTCGGGAGCCGGGCTACATCGTCAATGAACTGAAAGACGGACGGGTGTTTGCGATCACCCGACAGGCGATGCCTGACGGCGGCTCCCTGGCAATCCATCAGGACATCACCGCGCAGAAGCGCGACGAGCAGCGGATTTCGCATCTCGCCCACTACGACGGGCTCACCAATCTCGCCAACCGTATCCGGTTCCTTGAGCATGTCGCCAAAGCGGCGGAACGCTATCGGGAAGCCGGCGAC
Organism: Alphaproteobacteria bacterium; assembly: GCA_016869215.1. Classification (GTDB taxonomy): domain Bacteria; phylum Pseudomonadota; class Alphaproteobacteria; order Rhizobiales; family Xanthobacteraceae; genus Z2-YC6860. The sequence goes on from VGEP01000006.1 coordinate 151,102, forward strand.
CGGTTCGCCATCCATCTGCTCGATCTGGACCGCTTCAAGGAGGTCAACGACTCGCTCGGCCACGCTGTGGGCGACGCCTTGCTGGTCGAGGTCGCTTCGCGCCTGCGCGCCTGCATCGGGCCGGACGACGTGGTGGCGCGGCTCGGCGGCGACGAGTTCACCGTGCTGCAGTCCGTCGGCCCGGACGCTGCGCGCCAAGCGGGAGACCTCGCGACGAAAATTCTCCAAGTGGTGTCGAAGCCGTTCGACATCGACGGGCATCATCTTACGGCCGAAACCAGCATCGGCCTCGTGCTCGCGCCCGATCACGGGTTGCAGGCCGACGAGCTGCTGAAAAAGGCCGACCTCGCGCTCTATCGCGCGAAGTCCGACGGCCGGAACGGCTGGCGGCTGTTCGAACGCGAGATGGAGCAGGAGGCCCGAACCCGGCTTGCGCTGGCCATGGACCTGCGCGACTCGATCGCCCGCGAGGAGTTCGAGCTTCACTACCAGCCGGTGGTCGGCATCGCCGACGGCGCGGTGGCCGGCGCCGAAGCGCTGCTGCGCTGGCGCAGCCCGGCGCGCGGCCTCGTTTCTCCGAACGAATTCATCCCGCTTGCGGAAGACACCGGCCTGATCATTCCGCTGGGAGAATGGGTGCTGCGGCGCGCCTGTGCGGACGCCGCGAAATGGCCCGCGCACGTTAGCGTGGCGGTGAATCTCTCGCCGGTGCAGATCCGCAGCGGCCGCCTGGCCGAGGTCGTCAAGCGCACGCTGTCCGAAACCGGACTGGCGGCGCGCCGGCTCGAGCTCGAAGTCACGGAATCGGTGCTGCTCCAGCATAACGAAGAAAACCTGCGCGTCCTGCGCGAACTGCAGGAGCTCGGGATCGCGATCGTGCTCGATGATTTCGGCACCGGCTACTCGTCGATGAGCTATCTGCTGCGGTTCCCGTTCGACAAGATCAAGATCGATCGCTCGTTTGTCGCCGAGATGCCGCGCCGGAACGACTGCGCGGCGATCGTGAGCGCGGTGACGGGTCTCGCCCGCAGTCTCGACATCGACATCACGGCGGAAGGCGTCGAAACCGAAGAGCAGCTCACGCTGCTGAAGGCGGTCGGCTGCACGCTCGCGCAGGGCTATCTGTTCGGCCGGCCGCGTCCCAACGCGGAGAACGACTTCAGCGCAGCGCGACCCTCGGCGAAGCTCGCGGTGGCGTCGTAAGGCGTTCCGGCCGGCCGGCGCAACGCATCGCCTTCAATTCCGGCATTCCAACCGAACCAAGGCGGGCTACAATCGCGCCGTCGCCGCCGAGAGCCTGTTCATGTCCCGTATCCTTCGCGTCGCCGCAGCCCAAAGCGGCCCGATCCAAAGAGCCGAAAGCCGCCAAGCAGTGGTCGCGCGCCTGATCGAAATGCTCGACCGGGCGGCCGAAAAGAAATGCGATCTGGTGGTGTTCACGGAACTGGCGCTGACAACCTTCTTCCCGCGCTGGTACATGACCGACCAAGCTGAAGTCGACGCCTGGTTCGAGCGCGACATGCCGTCGCTGGCGACGCGGCCGCTGTTCGAGCGCGCGCAGAAGCACGGCATCGCGTTCAAGCTCGGTTACGCCGAATTGACCCCGGACGGACACCGCTTCAACACCGCCATATTGGTCGGCCGCGACGGCAAGCTCCTCGGCAAGTACCGCAAGGTGCATCTGCCCGGACATGGCGAGTTCGATCCGGCGCGCTCGTTCCAGCATCTGGAGAAGCGCTACTTCGAACCCGGCGATATCGGCTTCCCGGTGTGGCGCGCCATGGGCGGCGTGATCGGGATGTGCATCTGCAACGACCGGCGGTGGCCCGAGACCTGGCGCATGCTCGGCCTGCAAGGGGTCGAGCTGGTGGCGCTCGGCTTCAACACGCCGTCGGTCAATTCGCAGAAGGCCGATGAAGGTCCCGCGCAGCGCGCGTTTCAGCATCGGCTGTCGATGCAGGCCGGCGCCTACCAGAACGCGACCTGGGCTGTGGCGGTTGCCAAATGCGGCGTCGAGGACGGCCACCCGCTGATGGGCGGCACCATGATCGTCGATCCGAACGGAGAGATTGTCGCCGAGGCGCAGACCGAAGACGACGAACTGGTGATGTGGGACTGCGATCTCGACGCGACGCGCTTCGGGAAGGAGACCGTGTTCGACTTCGCCCGCCACCGGCGCATTGAACACTACGGCCGCATCACGTCGCAGACTGCGGCGACTCCGCCGGATAAATAGCGAAGCGCCGGCGCGGCTTCGCCTCTTAACATTAACGGCCAAATCCGATTGGCCGCCGTCCCGGCCCCTGTAGATTGTTAATCGCGGAGGCCATGGGGGACGTTAATGCCGGACAATTCTCGGCGCCTTCTGCCTTTCGCCGTCGCGCTCTTCGCCGCCACCGTCATGGCCGTCGTCATGGCGATCGTCACGGTGCTCACCGCCGGTCCGGCGCTGGCCTCCGACTGGGACGCCTGCGCCAAAGGCGCCGGCGACGACGCCATCGCCGCCTGCACGCGCGCCATCGACTCCGGGGGCTACAACGGCCGCGTGCTCGCGCTGCTGCATTCCAACCGCGGCGTGGAATGGAGGGCCAAGGGCGATCTTGCCCGCGCGCTCGCCGACTTCGACGCCGCGATCAAGCACGATTCCAATCAGGCGGCTGCATTCAACAACCGCGGCATCGCGCACGCTGAGAAGCGCGACTACGACCGTGCCATCGCCGACTACGACGAGGCGATCCGGCTGAACGAAAGATATGCGGCGGCGCTGAACAACCGTGGGCTCGCCTATTTCTACAAAGGCCAGCACCAGCGCGCGATTGCCGATTACGACGCCGCCATCTCGCTCGAGCCCGACGCGGTGCGGCTGAACAACCGCGGCAACGCCCATGCGGCGCGCGGCCAGCATGATCGGGCGATCGCGGATTTCGACCAGGCGGTGGCGCTCGATGCGAACTACGCGGTGGCCTACTACAACCGCGGCAACGCGCTTTACGCCAAAGGCGAACTCGACCGCGCCATTGCGAGCTACGACCGGGCGATTGCGCTCGACCGCAATTATCAGGATGCCTACGTCAACCGGGGCGTCGCCAGGGAAAACAAGAGCGAATACGCCGCCGCGATCTCCGACTACGATATCGCGCTGAAGCTCAATGCAAACGACGCGTTCGCGTACAACAACCGCGGCAATGCGCTGCTCAAGAAAGGCCAGGCCGAGCGGGCCCTGCGCGACTACGATCAGGCGCTGAAGCTTGATGCCGGCCATGTCTCGGCCTATTTCAGCCGCGCCATCGCGCACGAGGCGCTCAAGCGTTTCGACCGCGCGATTGCGGACTATGACCGGGTGACGCAACTGCAGCCGAACAATGCGTCCGCATACAACAGCCGATGCTGGCTGCGCGCCATGCTCGGCCACCTGCAGGCGGCGCTGACCGATTGCAACGAAGCGATCCGCCTGCGGCCGGAGTTCGTCAACGCGCTGGACAGCCGCGGCTTCGTCTATCTGCGCGCCGGCCAGCACGATGCCGCCATCGCGGACTACGACGCCGCATTGAAGCTCGATCCGAACAAGTCCGCCTCGCTCTACGGGCGCGGCATGGCGAAGCGCCGCAAGGGCGACTATGCCGGCGGCAATGCCGATATCGCGGCCGCGCGCGCGATCAAGCCGAATGTCACGGCCGAGTTCGTGCGCTATGGGCTGATGCCGCCGCTGACCGACACGCAGCCGCGCAGCGCCGAAAGCCCGGCGCAGCAGGCGGCCGATCCGATGGCTCGGATGCAGCGGGCCAACTAGTTCCAGTCTTCGCATCTGCGGAACGATACGGCCTCCGCACCGTTGTCACGGTGTCATAAATGGAGGCGTGCCATGTTCGATGCCAACAAGATCAAGGGACACATGGAGGTAATTGGGTCCGACGGCGAGCGTGTCGGAACCGTCGATCGTCTCGAAGGCAAGAATCAGATCAAGCTGACCAAGAGCGATCCAAAAGCCGGCGGCAAGCACCATTTCATTTCGGTGGACTGGATCGCGCGCGTGGACCAGCGCGTTCATCTCAGCAAGACCCGCAAGGACGCCATGGCGCAGTGGAAGACCGCTGCCTGACGGCGATCCCGCAGAAGCAGGCGCGACGCCCGATCCGCCGGGCTTCACGCCTTTTGCGCCGCCGCTGCCGATGCTATGAGGCGGCAGTGAACGCACCGGCCACGAGCATCACCGGAATCGACGCGGTCCGCGCGGAGATCGCGCGCGCCTGCCGCGACGCGGGCCGCGATCCGTCGGGCGTGACCCTGATCGCCGTGTCCAAGACCTTCGGCGCCGAGGCCATCGAGCCGCTCATCGCCGCGGGGCAACGCGCGTTCGGCGAGAATCGCGTGCAGGAGGCCAAGGCCAAGTGGCCGCCGCTGCAGGCGCGGCATCCGGGCCTGGAACTGCACATGATCGGGCCGCTGCAGTCCAACAAGGCCAAGGAGGCGGTGGCGCTGTTCGACGCGATCCATTCCGTGGATCGCCCAAGCCTGTGCGAGGCGCTGGCGAAGGAAAACGCCAGGCAAGGCCGCAAACCGTTGCTGTTCGCCGAGATCAACACTGGCGGCGAGGCGCAAAAGGCCGGCGTGCTGCCGCAGGACGCCGACGCCTTCATCGTGCGCTGCCGCGACGGCTATGGGTTGTCCATCGCGGGTCTGATGTGCATCCCGCCGGCTGACGAGGCGCCGGCGCCGCATTTCGCATTGACCGCCAAGATCGCCGCGCGCAACGGGCTGAAGCTTTTGTCGATGGGCATGAGCGCGGACTTTCCCGTCGCCATCCCGTTCGGCGCGACCCACGTCCGGGTGGGGTCGGCAATATTCGGGTCGCGCCACACCTGAGGGCGCTCGCAGGCTGAAATTTGGCTGCCCGATTGATCTGAATCAAACCTGAAAGCTCTGCACTACGATTAGTTGCGTATGCAACTAACTATTGCGCCCTTTTTAGCGCAGCGATTTCCGGAGGCAAGGGATGAAGATCGAGCAGATTCACCACGTCGCCTACCGCTGCAGGAATGCCAAGGAGACGGTCGAGTTCTATCGCGACGTGCTTGGCATGGATTTTCTGATGGCGATGGCCGAGGACAAGGCGCCGTCCACCAAGGCGCCCGATCCTTACATGCATGTGTTCCTCGACGCCGGGAACGGCAACATTCTGGCGTTCTTCGAGCTGCCGAACTCCCCGCCGATGAGCCGCGACCCCAACACGCCGGAGTGGGTGCAGCACATCGCGTTCCGGGTGAAGGACCGGGCCGGCATGGTCGAGGCCAAGGCCCGCGCCGAGGCGCGCGGTTGCGCGGTCGTCGGGCCGACCGATCATGGCGTGTTTGAGTCCGTGTACTTCTTCGACCCGAGCGGCAACCGGCTCGAGGTCACGCACTGGACAGCCGAGCCTGGGCAACTGGATCGGCTGAAGAAGCTCGCACCGGACATGCTCGAAGAATGGGACCGCACCAAGAAGCCGCCCCGCCAGGCGGCCTGGGTGCACGAGCAGGAATTCGCTTAAGGCGCAACTGCGTTCGACCAGTGCGTATAGCGGGTTCAATCGCACGACGATTGCCCGCGCGCGTCGGCTTGCCTAGCCTGCGGTCCGCCGCAGGTTGCGGGCACAGCCGGACGCTTTCATGACCACCATCGACATCCACGCCCATTACGTCGACCGCCGCTATCTCGACGGACTCACACGCGCGATGCGGCTTGCGCCCGAACCGACGCCAGACGGCAAGACACTGCTGCGCGACCGCGGCGCGACGATCGCCTGGACCCGGCCGGACATGTTCTCGGTCGAGTACCGGCTCGCCGACATGGCGCAGAAGCAGATCGATATGCGCGTGCTGTCGGTCAGCGCGCCGAACGTCTACCCATTTCCCGCCGCCGAGCAGGTAGAGATGGCGCGTCACGTCAACGATGCGCTGGCTCTATATTGCCGTGCGCATCCGGGTCGCTTCATCGGGCTTGCGAGTCTGCCGCTTGCCGACGTGAACGCATCGCTGCGCGAGCTCGATCGTTCGGTTCAGGAGCTGGGTCTGAAGGGCGTGGCCATCGGCTCCAACGTCGATGGACTGCCGCTGAACGATGCGCGGTTCGAGCCGCTGTGGGCGCGGATCAACGCGCTGCGATTGCCCGTCGTGGAACACCCGTCGTTCCCGCGCGACACCTCCGACATGGGCGAGTTCGAGCTGCCGCTGCGCGTCGGTCTGATGTTCGACACCACGCTGATGGCCGCGCGCATGATTTATGCGGGTATCTTCGAGCGCTATCCCGATTTTCCGTTCGTGCTGGCGCACACCGGGGCGGCGCTGATCATGCTGATGGAGCGCCTCGACAACGGCTACCGGCTGTTTCCCGATTGCCGCAAGTTCATCGACAAGCTGCCGAGCGAATATGGCAAGCGGCTGTACTACGACACCTGTGCGTTCGGCGAACAGGCGTTGATGTTCGCGATCGGCGCGGTGGGTGTAAGCCAGATCATGTTCGGCACCGACGATCCGTTCATCGGCTCGGACACGTCGCACGTGACGCGGCTGAAGATCCCGGACGCCGACCGGGCGGCGATCCTCGGCGGCAATGCCAAGCGGATGTTCGGGCTGACCTGAGGGTCAGCGATACCGGCTGGGCAGCGGGGCGGGATTGCCCGGCCCGGGGTCACCGGTAATCGGCTTGCGCAAGATGCTCGGCCTCTGCGGTTGCGGCGGCGGCGCGTAGCTTGGTGCCGGCGCAGAAGGCTGCATCGGCTGCGCGCGCGGTACGGGAGGTGCCGGCTGCAGCGGCGGGGACGGCTGATAATACGGCGCTTCCTCGCGCGCAGGCATTGGCTCATCGCGCCAGGCGCCGAAATCCTGTCCGTCGTCGTCGGCGACGCCCTTGTGGCTCATGGTCGAGGCGCGCCAGCGGTCGATGACCGAGCCGATCATGTCGCGGTCGGGCGCTGCTGCGGCGCGGGTGTTGCCGCCGATCTCGCTGGTCGGACGCTGCGACGGCGGCAGTTCGCGGAATTTCATCCGGGTCGGCAGCGGCACGCCGGCGCCGAACGCGAACACCTCGCCGGTGCCGAGCGAGGGAATGAAGGTCAGCATGCTCGCGCCGGCGTCCGACACCGCGGAGCGGATCAGCGCCTGATCGCGGTCGTTCGACAGCCGCATGACGAACAGCGTGCTGCACTGGGAGATGATGGTCGGGTCAATTTCGGCAGGGCGCTGTGTCACGAGGCCGAGGAACACACCGTACTTGCGGCCCTCCTTGGCAATGCGCGACAGCGCGCGGCGGGTCGGGCCGAAGCCGACTGCCTTGTCGGCGGGTGCGTAGCGGTGCGCTTCCTCGCATACGAACAGCAGCGGTGACGCGCCGTCGCTCCACAGGCCGAAGTCGAACGCCATGCGCGACAGCACCGACACCACCGAGTCGATAACCTCGGCGGGGAAGCCCGCGAGCTGCATGATCGTCATCGGCTTGCCGTTGGCCGGAATCCGGAACAGGTGGCCGACCACTTCCGCCATGGTGTCGCCGCCGACGGTGGCGTTCTCGAACATGAAGCCGTAGCGCGGATGGTTGCGGAACGTCTGGATGCGCTGCAGGAGCTTGTTGTAGATCGTGGCGCGCGAGCGGTTTTCGAGCTTGCCCATGCCCGCGTCGATCACCGCGATCAGGTCCTCGATGCGGTACGGAACCGGCGTGTCGACGCCGTAGCCGACGTCGCGCGGGTCCTTTTTCTTGGCGAGCGCGCTGCGGTCGGCTCCGCCCTTAAGCTGGACGTAGGCGGCCTTGGCCTGCGGAATCGCCTCGGCGAGGATCTCGACTTCCTCGTCGATGCCCGGCCGGCCGCCGAAGAACGCGTCCACCGTCTCCTCGAAGTTGAACAGCCAGAACGGCAGCCGCAGATTGCGCGGGGTCAGTACCTGCGCCTTGTCGCCGAAGCAACGGGCGTATTCGTTGTGCGGATCGATCAGGAACAGTCGAAGGTCGGGGCGCTGCGCCAGGATTTGCTGAAGCAGGATGGCGACGCCGCTCGACTTGCCGACACCGGTGGTGCCGAGCACCGCGAAGTGCTTGCTGACGAGCTGGTCGACGTCGACGTGTGCGGCGATGGCCTGGTCCTGTTGCAGGGCGCCGACGTTGCAGGGCTTGGAATCGCCGCCCTGATAGATCAGGCGCAACTCGCGATCGGTCATCATGGTCGCGGGTTCGCCGATCATCGGATATTCGGTGATGCCGCGCTGGAAAAACGGTGTACCGGCGGCGTTGGTCTTGATCTCGCCGACCACGTCGAGGCGGGCGACGCCGGTGCAGGTCGGGTCCTGATCGTGCGAGGGGCGCTCGCCGACCTCGGTGATCATGCCGACGATCGTCGCACTTCCGCTCAACACGCCGAGAAACTTTCCGACGGTGGCGCGTGCTGCTCCCGCCTGCGCCGCCATGCCGACGGTGATCTGCGCGCCGCTCACGGCCAGCACCCGCCCCATGACGTCGCGGCCGGCGGCGCGCGGCGGCGCAGCGTGCGAAGCTGGAGAGCCAACGGTCATTGAGATGCCTCGCCCCGGGTAATATGCCGGCGGTGTCGGTTTGCGTCCCGCCGTTGCAACAAAACTACCGCAGGACGCTGGAGTTTCCGTAAACGCAGAACCGCGAGTTCGAACGAACGGAAGCGTTAACCCTGAGAGGGCGTTAATCAGCCGATGACAATGCGCGTGCGCGGCCCGATGCGCTTGAGCAACCGCGTCAACGCGCCGGGCTTTAGCGCCACACAGCCGGCGGTCGGCGCGAAGCCCGGCCGGGCGACATGGATGAACACGGCGCTGCCGCGGCCCGCGGTCCGGGGACGGGTGTTGTGGTCGATCTCCACGATCAGGTCGTAGAGCCGGTCGGCGCGCCAGAGACGGTCGCCCGTGCTGCCGGGCGGCACCCGGATCGGGCGGTTGTAGCGGCGGTCGGCTGGGTCCTCGCACCAGCCGTCGTCGGCGCGGATGCGGCGCACGGGCAGGAGCGTATGCGGGCGCGGCAGGCGGTCGGCCCGCCACCACAGCCGCAGCGGACGAAACGCG